>DATACZ010000085.1:0-4555 GCA_036258795.1 Actinomycetota bacterium | reverse complement strand
CGCATCTCTCCCATCCCCGTCGGGACGGCAATGTCCAGGAATTGATTACCCTCACGCCGGTCGACGCCCGGCAGTATTCCCAAGGTGAGGCCCGATGCCTTCTTGGCTCCGCGGCAAGCTGCCTCCATGGCACCGCCTAGGCCTCCCGTAACCAACACTGCGCCGACCCTGGCGATCAAGAACCCCGCCCTTTCGGCTATGTCGAGAACGTGGCCGTCTGCCTGCCCAGGTCCGACCAGCGCTAAGTACGGCCGAGCCTTCTCAGGTACTTGCAGTGGCTTCCTTCCGAACGAGTGGTCGATGAAGGTAATCTTAGGCCGCAGTCAGACCAGCCGACCTAGTCGTTAGTAGACGCCAGCGGGGGGATCGCGGGATGGGACTCAACACAGCGCTTGCCGGCAAGGAGTATCCCTCGAAGAGTTACGAGGTGACCGCCGAGGCCATCCGTAAGTATGCTGAGGCAACCAACGAAGACAATCCTTTCTTCACTACCGAGGATCCTCCTCTTGCACCTCCTGCATTTCTGGTAGTCCCGGCTGCAGAGAGCCTGAGAGAGGCAATGGTGGACGAAGAGCTCGGGGCGGATTTGTCCCGGCTGGTCCACCTCGAGCAGGAGCACATCTTTCACGTCCCCATCAAGGCGGGAGACGTTCTGGAGGTAAAAGCCTCGCTTGAGGAGGTTGAGACACCGGATACCGGGCACTTCTTCACCGTGAAGATGGACCTCAACAATGAGGGCGGCCAGCTGGCGGCCGAGGCCAAGAGCAAGATGTTCATTCGGAAGTCAGGTTCAGGGGGGAGAGCGCCTAAAGGCGAGGATGAGAAAGAGCCGGTTTACATCCTAGAGACCCCAGAAAAGGTTGATGAGAACCAGACGTACAGATATGCCGAGGCATCCGGAGACGACAACCCCATTCACGTAGACCCTGAATACGCACGGGATACCGCCCAGCTGCCTGGGATCATTCTCCAAGGAATGTGCACCATGGCCTTTGCGGCAAAGGCGGTTCTGAACGGTGTTGGCGGGGCGGATCCATCGAGACTGAGGAAAATCAAGGTCAGCTTCGCAAGGCCAGCTTTTCCGGGCCAGACACTAACCACGAGGATCTGGCGGAAGGATGACGACGGGCTGAAGTCCGTTTACGGATTCGACACGGTCAACCCCTCCGGCGGGACCGTGATCAAGGATGGGATTGCGGAGATCACCTACTAGCCCGGCAAGGACACTACGACGGTGTCCCGGCCGCCTTGTGGACCGTTCGAGACCGAGCAACGTAGGGGGTGATTTTTCCCAACCTGCCGGAATATACTTCCGCTAGTCGACCTGGTAGGAAGTGGATAAAGTGGGCCTTTGGAAGAACACGCTCTCGTATCTGGGATTCATCGAGGATGACCTCGAAGAGGATTTTGCCAGCTATAGAGATCATTCCCAGCCGCGGATAATCCCGCCAGACGCTCTCAACTATGAGGCGAGAGCGCCACAGCCGCTGGCCTCGGTCCACCCTCTCCCTGTAAGGCAGACCGCCCCGCAGCCAGAGGTACCGGTAATTTGGCCCAAGTCCTACTCCGATGTTCAACGAATAGGCGACTCTTTGAGGGCGTCAGTTCCGGTTATCGTCAACCTGGAGGCGACCGATGGGGACTTCTCCAAGCGGGTCATTGCCTTTGCATGCGGTCTGGTCTATGGACTGGATGGGAGTCTTAAGAAGCTTGGCAGGGGCGTCTATCTGCTGAGCCCGGCTACTGTCGAGACCGCCTCTGCCCGAAGGCAGCATTTTGGCAGGGAGGGCCTGGGGTCCTAAGCCCGGCCACAATCTGGGGTGAGGGCCTGCAATGCGCTTACCTCAAGGCCTCAATACAGCTGCTCCGGTGACCCTGCCATTGGCCAGAGCACTCAGAGCCAGGTCAGCCTGTTCCAGCGGAAAGGTCTCGGTGGATACCTTGATGCCTATACGGGCCGCGATACGTAGAAACTCCTCTCCGTCGTTTCGCGTGTTGGCGGTGACGCTGATCAGCCTGCGCTCGTAGTACAGGTGCTCGGATAGACCGAGAGGCCCGAACGGAGAGAGATGAATTCCGGCTATCGCGAGAGTTCCGCCACGGTCTAACCCTTTGAGCGCAGTCCCTACGAGCTCTCCGGCCGGTGCAAACAAAATCGCGGCATCCAGTGGCTCGGGAGGGCCGTCCTTGGCGAGGGCGGCGGTGGATGCTCCTAGATTGAGAGCTAGCTCCTGCGACGCTCTGGAGCGGGTGAACACGTGTACGCGCGCTCCTTGGGCAATGGCGATCTGGCAGGTGAGGTGCGCCGACCCACCAAAACCGTAGATCCCCAAGCTTCCGCCCGGTGGAAGCTCACACCTTCGAAGGGCCCGGTACCCGATGATTCCGGCACATAGAAGAGGAGCAGCGCGCTCGTCGTCGAATTGCTCGGGTAGGTCGTAGACGTAGTCCTCATGGGCCACGGCATACTGCGCGTATCCCCCGTCGAGATCCCACCCTGTGAAGCGCGGTCGCAGACAGAGATTCTCCCGGCCCGCTCGACAGAACCGGCAGTGGCCACAGGTATGTCCCAGCCATGCGATGCCCACCCGCTTCCCAGCTGGAAACCTGACGGCGCCGGGCCCCAGTGCATCGACCGTTCCCACTACTTCGTGGCCGGGAATGACATCTCCTCGGCTTGACCTCAGATCACCCTCAGCAAGGTGCAGATCGGTACGGCAGACGCCGCATGCTGAGACCTTGATTCGCACCTCGTGGGGCCCGGGCTCCGGCACTTCTACCTCCACGAGATCCAGTGGTCGGGAGTCGATGGGCCCCGGACGCCGAATTTGCCAGGCAATCATGCCTCGATTCTGAACGATGAGGCGCCTCCGATTGCCGCGTTTTGAGGCTAAAGCGTTGGTAACGTGTCCGACTGGAGGTGGTCAGGTTGAAGTTCAAGATCCCACCAACCGTCGTGGCCTTGGCCTTGTGTGTCGCTCTGGGGCTGTCGGTGGTGTCCTGTCAGCCCTCAGACAGCGCAAAGAGGCTGGCCAGAATTGAGACAACCGTTGAGGGAGTCCCGGAGATAGTCACCAGGGTCGATGCCCTCGAAGGCAAAGAGCGCGGAGTTGAGGGCCAGGTTGCGTCACTTGGGCAGACGCTTGCCGGATTGAACGATGAGCTCTCGACCCTTGAGAAGGACTTGGAGGCGACTCGGGGTGCCGAGGGGACCCTCCGGAAAAAGGTGGATGCGCTCTCGTCGCAGGTCGGCTCGTTTGCCGGGAGGATCGCCTCGGTCGAACAGAAGATCTCTCTCTTGGAAACTAGATACAACGATCACCTGCGCAAGTACCACAGCGGCGGATGAGAAGGGTTGAGGCGCCCGAAGAGGTAGCCGGCCGTTATCACCTTGCAGGCCGGATCGGAGCCGGTGGAATGGGGGAGGTCTTTAGAGCCCGTGACTCCGTGCTTGGCCGGACGGTTGCCCTCAAGATGTTGCCCTTCGAGCTGGCCGTCCAGCCCGGGTTCATCGAGAGGTTTAGAGCGGAAGCACAGGCCGCCGCCCGAATCTCCCACCCCGGCGTCGTCCAGGTCCATGACTGGGGTCAGGAGGACGACACCTATTACATGGTCATGGAGTACGTCCGGGGCAAGAACCTACGGCACATTCTCTCGGTCGTGGGCAAGCTCCAGCCCCGCCAATCGGCACAGGTGGCCGGGCAGGTCCTCGGGGCCCTGAGCGCCGCCCACGAGCGGGGGTTGGTGCACCGGGACATAAAGCCAGAGAACATCATCGTCGGGACCGACGGCCGGGTGAAGGTTACCGACTTTGGGATTGCCCGTGCATTTGAGAACGCGTCCATGACCGGTGGACTGCTTGGAACCGTGGCCTACGTCGCTCCCGAGCAGGCCAGGGGGGAGCCCGTCGACCCCAGGGCGGACATCTACTCAACTGGATGCTTGTTATTCGAGCTTCTGACCGGCTCGCTGCCCTTCGAGGGGGATGCCGCCAAGGTTCTTCAGGATCATCTCAACGGCCGGGTGCCGGCGCCTTCAACCCGGGATCCGGCGATTGGGCCCGGCTTGGACAGGGTGGTTCTCAGGGCCACCGAACCCAACCCGGCGGACAGATATCAATCCGCGCAAGAGATGCGGTCAGATCTCGCCATGGCCATGAGATCGCTGCCCGACGCCCCACCCCTTGCCGAGCTGACGAGCGAGTTCACCTCCGAGGTCATGCCCGAGTCCCTGGATACGGTGGTCCCGGGCATCCGCCCAAAGAAGAAGAGAAGGTGGTGGAGGTGGGTGCTGGCGGCCCTTCTTGTCGTTGGGCTCACGGCCGCGGTCTGGGCTTTTAGTCCAATCAAAGTGCCCAAGGTTGTAGGTATGAGGAGCCAGAATGCGGTAGCGACTTTGCGTGACAAGGGCCTCAGCGTCGAGCAGTCGCGCGCGTTCTCGGACGAGATTGAAGACACGGTGATCTCCACCAACCCCGCCCCGGGACGGAGGGTCAGGCGCGGAGGAACCGTCCGGATAACCGTGAGCGCCGGCCCCCAGCTTACCGACGCTCCGT
>DATACZ010000084.1:0-13098 GCA_036258795.1 Actinomycetota bacterium | reverse complement strand
CCAAACCCAAACGCGGCCGGGTGACGGCCCGATTCCCAGGCCCCGAACTACGGTTTCTGGTGCGTGGTCGGACAGCTGTCCTCAGGCTCCAACTGCAAAGTCGCCTTCGGATCAGCTGTCCGCCCACCCACGCCTGGGACGCTTGGTCGCCTCGCGTGCGGATTGCAGTCCGCTTCACGCCTCATAGGGCGTTTGGGCCGCTTCGCTGAGTTAAGAAAAGTCGCCTCGCGCTTCCCCGACTACACTGCCTGTATGGATGAGGAGGCGGTTCAGCTTCTGCAGGGCCTCAATTCCACAGGGCGCGGCCCCCTGCTTGAGAAGATGGGGCTTGAGTGGCTCGAGGCGAGCCCCACGCGGGTGGTCGCCCGCTGTCCGGTCGAGGGAAACACGCAGCCATTCGGCCTCTTGCATGGAGGCGCCTCGGCGGTACTGGCGGAGAGCATCGGGTCGGCAGGGGCCTGGCTGGCCGACACGACCAAGATCGCCCTTGGGGTTGAGGTCAAGGTCAACCACCTGAAATCTGCCCGTGACGGCTGGATCACCGGGGTCGGGGTGCCCCTGCTCGCCGGTAAGACCCTGCATGTCTGGGAGATCCGCATCCACGACGACCAGGGCGAGCTGACCGCGTTCTCTACCTGCACCCTGGCCATCCGGGACCCGCGATAGAGCAGGAGCGTGAAGCTCTTCTCCCGCGACCGCGATCGGGGCTCCCCCTCAGCCCCTGCAGCACCGGGCGGCGAGATGAGCTTGGTGGAGCACCTCGAGGAGCTCCGGACCCGCCTTTTCAAGGTCGTCCTGGCCTACGCCGTGGCGTGCTTGGTGGCCTGGTTCTTCTACTCGGACATACTTGAGCTACTGATCCGGCCACTCGCCAAACTGCCCGTCGCCGACCAGATCCTGCGCGACGGTGAGCTCATATACACCGCTCCCACCGAAGCCTTCTTCATCAGGCTGAAGGTGACGGCCTTTGCAGGCTTTGCCCTGAGCTTGCCCGTGATGCTATGGCAGGCGTGGCGTTTCGTAACACCGGGACTTCACCCTCACGAGAAGCGGTATGCAGTGCCGTTCATCGTGGCTTCAATGGCTCTGTTCGCCGTGGGCATACTCACCGCATTTGCTTCCCTTCCCAAAGCCCTCAACGTGCTGACGAGCTTTGCCGGGACGGAGTTGGTCCTCCTGCCCCGGGCAGCCGAGTACCTGAGCTTCGTGCTGATCCTCATAGCCGCGTTCGGATTTGCTTTTGAGTTCCCCATCGCTCTACTGGCTCTCACGCTCGTGGGAGTGCTGACCAGCGCATCCCTCCGCAAAGCCCGCAGGATGGCTTGGGTCATTCTTCTCGTCGTTGCCGCCGTCATCACCCCGACCCAGGATCCGATCACCCTTGCCTTATTAGCCGTACCGCTCGGTATCCTTTATGAGGCAACCATCCTCACCGCGCGGTTAATGAAGAAGTAGGGTTGCCGTGAAAGGAGAAGGCCAATGAACCTAGGGCCGGGAGAGATCATGCTTGTCGTGGGGGCCATCGTGCTCCTGTTCGGAGCCAAGAAGCTCCCAGAATTTGCCCGGTCCCTGGGCAAAGCCAAGAAAGAATTCAAAGAGGGACTCTCGGAGAGCAACGAGGCCGAGGCTGAGGAGACGAAGACCGCCAAGCCTGAATAACCTGCTTGGTCGAGCGCTTTTCTGCGCGCGGCGGAAGTCTTAAAAGGAAACCGGCGGGTCATTTTTTGACCCGCCGGTTTCTATCCTTCCTGCTTTCAGGCTAAGGCTGTCTACCTCAGCTCTTTGGGAACATGCCAGAGAACCCCATGGCGAGCCTGCCCTTCGGGGGCAGAACGCCAGCGTCTCTGCGCCGCTGCTGTATGCGGCTGTCCGCGAACCGGATCAATGAGATCCACACGATGGTTATCAGTGCCACCTCAGTGAACGCCACCATGGCGGGCCACGCCGGTCCGGGGCGTACCTCACGCAGGAGGATCTTGGTGTTCTTGACGAACTCCGTCCTGCGTTCCGGCACCACCGGGACCGCCGGCGCATCGATCAGACGATCCTCCGGCATGTAGATCGGTGCCGCCATCACCTCGGTGCCACGCAGCAGGTTAACCATGGATTTCCAGCTTCCGGTAACCGGAACGGGTTCGGTCGAGACGTAACGGCCCTCTCCGACCTCCCGCAACTCGACGAACTTGAACCCGCCGCCCTGCCACGAGGTAAGACCGAACCCAACCGCGTTGTCTGCTGCGTTGGGCGGATCGAGCTGCACCTCGACGTTGGCCATGTCTCCCACCCTCTCGGTGCGGATCACCACATCTACATTGCCAACGTCTCGAGGAAGCGGGTACGCCAGGATGGCTGCCATGGCCACGAAGGCCGCTGCGGTAGCCGCCGCCGGAATAAGCGACCTCTCGGTCTCAGGCTCCGTTATGAAGATGCGGGCGAGCCGGGCACCAATGATCGATCCGGCGAGTGCGGCCCCCAGCCCAAGGATCATGGACTTGGGAACCAGGTTCGGGTTGATGGAAGCCCAGCCAGAAACCTGGATGAAGAGGCCCTCCAGAAACAGGCCGACCGTTCCAACTAGTCCTCCTGCAACCAGAGCAAACCGCAGGCGGTTTTGCGTACCGACCCACAGGGCTGCGAGCTCAACGCAGAGGGCCGATCCTAGGTAGAGGGGGAAGCGGGGAACAGTGTGGTTGAGAGCCACGGCGACTATGAGGATGAGGAACAGCCGCACTCCCCAGTAAAAGGCAACGGTCTTGACTGCGCCCCAGGGACCCAACGCCAGCCGAGCCCACACCAGACCAATGGTGGCGGCAAGCATCATCAAGATGGGCAGGTAGACGAGCTGAAATTGCGGGACGCCGAAGTCGAACTCACCCTCAAAGGTGGTAAGGCCGACTAAACAGGCCCCCGCCGCCATGATGTGGATGAAGCGGCCCAGCTTCGTCGGCGTGGCGCCGCGTGCGCCCTCGGCAATCATCATCCACACCGGGATCGTGGCCAGCGAGCCACCGCCCAGAAGCTGAAGGTGAGTCGGGCTCCACAGAGTCACGTCCAGGCCGTAGGCGCGGTGCCAGAGCTCGTCGAAGGGAAAGGCCAGGATTCCGCCCATACCGAGAGCGGTCATCGCCATTGCGGTGTAGGGGATGGTCATACCCCTGAACTGGAACCCTACGGGTGCCTTGTCGATCGTCGCAAAGATCACTGCAATTGCAGACGCAAACATCAACCCACCCAAACCTAGAAGGATCATCACGTGGGAGGGGTTGAGCAGCATCTTGTCCCGCCCCAGGTCGATATGCCAGGCCACGTCCCAATAAAGGCCCATGGCCGCCACAAGAAGCACCAAAAGCCCGGTTAGGGCTCCGGCCATTGACCAACCCGGGTAGCCGGTGGAGCGTTTCAGGCTATCGGAGATGCGCTCGAAGAAGTTAACGACGGGGTTGTGGGCCTTGCTCCGGCCGGCGAAGACAAGGATCCAGACGACTGACAGATAAAAAAGAAACGGCCCCACGACGTATCCCCAATCCGACCAGGGGTTACTCTTCACAGCGACCTGGGCCAAGGTGACGGTATTCATGGAACCCTCCTCTTACCTTGGGCTACTTAGACATCAGGTAATGATACATAGAAAAATGTCGGGTTGCAACCAGCACTGGCTTTCACGGGTGAACGCGGGTGGCTCCCCCGGAAGGCGCCACCTCGAAGATGGCCGGCTCCGTGAATTTCTGGCGCTCAAATGCGGCACAAATGCTCTGCGACATGGTTCCCAGCTGATCATTCCCAATAATCGCTATCGCTGATCCTCCAAAGCCTGCGCCCGTCATTCGGGCGCCGAGAGCCCCTGCCCCCACAGCAGCCTCCACTGCGGCGTCGAGCTCCGGACAAGACACCTGGAAGTCGGTCTTCAAAGATTCATGGGACTGGACGAAAACAGTGCCCACCTCCGTAAATTGGCGCCCGGTAATGGCCTCGACCGCCTCGAGCACCCGCGCGTTTTCGGTGACCACGTGCCTTACCCGGCTCTTGTGAGGCTCGGAAAGTTGGTCGAGAGCATCTGGCAAATCCGCCAGGGTGAGCTGCCTCAAGGAGCCAAGGCCCAGTGCTTGGGCGGCTTCCTCACATTCTCTCCGCCGCTCTGCGTAACGGCTCTCGGAGAGCCGGTGCGCCACTCGAGTGTCTATGACGGCCAGCGCCAACCCGGCACTGGGAAGGTCCAAGGAAACGTATTGGAATCCTGAGGTCTGGGTGTCTACAAACAGGGCCGCGCCCGTCCGACCAAGAGCCGAGATCATCTGATCCATGACGCCACAAGGGACGCCGACGAACTCCACCTCCGCCCGATGGCTTGCCTCTGCCAGCTCTGCTCCGGACAGGGGGCGTTCACTAAGCTCGGACAGGGCAAGAACGACCGCAATGGTCAGGGCGGCGCTGGAGGCGAGCCCCGCACCGGCCGGTATGGAGGAGTCGATGACCAGATTGCTCCCTCTGACCTCCACTCCCATGGTCTTCAATGCCCAGGCGGCTCCACAGGGATATGCGGCCCATCCTTGGAGCGTTCCGGGTGCGAGAGACTCCAGGTCGTACTGGAAGCCGTCGTTTGCATGTATGGAAAAGCCCTTTATGCACGGGTCATCCGTTGGGGCGGCCGCGATCGTTATCCGCCTGTCGATGGCAATCGGGAGCACAAATCCGTTGTTGTAATCCGTGTGCTCGCCGATGAGGTTCACCCGCCCGGGCGCCGTCCAGATGCCCTGCGCCGTTTGTCCGGTGAGCTGCTCAAACCGTTGAAGCAGCGCTTGAGCTGGCGACACGGCCTTCCCCTAGGACCTCACCTCTCCGGCCGGAACCGGTGAGGAGAGGCCGATTCACTCAAAGCTGACCAGGTGGTGACTCTTCTTGCCTCTTCGCAGTAGCAGGTACCGGTCGAGGAGCAGATCGTCTTCGACCAACATTCGATCAGCGTCTGTATCCCGCACATTGTTTATGTAAACGCCACCACCGCTGATGTAGCTACGGGCAGCGGCCTTTGACTCTGCCAGCCCCACCTCTACCAGCAGATCCACCAGGGACCTCCCCCCGGAGAGTAAGCTCCGGCTGGCCCGGCTAGATGGCGCTTCCGACAGGACCTCGAGGAGAACCGGCTCCTCCAGCTCGACAATTTGACTGCCGAACAAAGCTCTCGAGGCCCTCACGGCTTTCTCGGCCTCATGGGCGCCGTGCACCAACGCGGTCACCTCGAACGCAAGGACCTTCTGAGCCTCTCTTTTGGCGGGCTGTTCGCGTACCAGCCGGCCAAGCTCCTCGATGCGTGGCTTATCCAGGAAAGTGAATAGCCCAAGTAGCCGTACGACGTGCTCGTCTTCGACGTTCAGCCAGTACTGGTAGAAGCGGTAAGGAGAGGTCTTGGAGGGGTCAAGCCACACATTGCCCTTCTCGCTCTTTCCCATCTTGGCGCCGGGCAGCCCCTCGATCAGCGGAGAGGTAATGCCGTACGCTTGTCCATCCCGGATCCGGCGAATCAAGTCGATGCCGGACGTGATGTTTCCCCACTGATCGCTTCCTCCAATTTGAAGCCGGCAACCAAATTGCTCGAACAGGTGCAGAAAGTCGTAGGCCTGGAGCAGCATGTAGGTGAACTCGGTGAAAGAGATTCCTTGCTCTCTTTCCTCCAGGCGGGCTCTTATCGATTCGCGGCCAATCATGGCGTTGATGCTGAAGTGCTTGCCCACGTCCCTGAGGAAATCAGTCAGCTTGATGGGCTCGAGCCAATCGGCGTTATTGACCATCACCGCTTGAGGTTCCGTTCCCGGCGAAAGGTCGATCAGTCTCTGGATCTGAGCAGCGATCCCTGCAGCATTCGCGTTGATTTCTTCCTTTCTCATCAGGATCCGCTCCGACGACTTGCCGCTGGGATCGCCCACCAGCCCCGTAGCCCCTCCGATTACTGCGATCGGACGGTGGCCGGCAAGCTGAAAGCGCCTCAAGTTGATGAGCTGGAGCAGGCCTCCTACGTGGAGACTGTCCGCAGTCGGGTCGAAACCGCAGTAAAGAGTGAAGTGCTCACGCCTAAGTAGCCCGGGCAATTGGGGGTCGGTGCATTGATGAATTGCACCCCGCCACTCCAGCTCGGAGTACACGTCGGTTTCCACCCGTTGCATCACCATGCGGCAAGGTTACCGGACCGCTTGACGCCGTTTAGGGTTAAACGGCCTCTTTGCTGTAAGCCACATCACCCACGCCCGCTCACCCAGGGCCCCTCTTCGTAGAACCGCCACGGCTGATCCATCTCCGGCTTGACCCCAATCCGTGAGGAGGTCCGGATCGGGCCTTTGAGGCGCCGCGACCTGCCCACCCAGATCGGTCCCAGGGTCAGGTCACTGCCGTTATGGACGAGGGTCAATCCGAACGCCTGGCATAGCCGGCCCGGCCCGCGCGCCAATAAACGGGGAGCGCTAGTGCCCCGCCGCGCCCCCATGAGCTCCAGTCCATGTAAGGGCTCCACCGCTCTTAAGAGCACTGCCCCGGCCACGCCCTCGGACTCGGCCACTACGTTGGCGCAGTGATGCATGCCGTAAGTGAAGTAGACGTAAAGGTAGCCCGGGGGGCCGAACATTATGGAGTTCCGTGGTGTTCGGCGCCGGTAGGCGTGGCTTGCCGGGTCGGACGAACCACAGTAGGCCTCCACCTCAACCAGCCGGCCCGCCACCAAGCCTTCCGCGCTGTCACGGTACAGGGTCCTTCCGAGCAGCGACTCGGCAACTTCAAGGCTGGTGCGAGAGTAAAAGCGCCTGGTAAGAGCTCTCAATCCAAGGATTTCCGGAGAAAGCGCTGCAGGTCCGGCAGGGGCAAGCAGTTGATCACCTCCGGCGCAGTCACCCACCCTCGCTGGGCCATCCCCACTCCAAGCCGGATGCGGCCGAGCTGTGCAGGTGAGTGAGCGTCGGTCGCAATGGAAAAACTGCAACCCAGGTCCTTGGCCAATCTCAGGTGGTCGTCCTTGAGATCCAGCCTGCTCGGGTTGGAGTTGACCTCCAGGGCCACGCCGTTACGTGCTGCGGTCTCGAAAACCGCCACGAGATCCATCTCCACGGGTTGCCTGGACCCGATCCGCCGCCCGGTTGGATGGCCAAAGATGTTCACCCGGGGGTGACCGAGGGCGCTCACGACTCGCTTGGTCATCTCCTCGACATCCATTCGAAAGCTATCGTGGATGCTGGCGACCACTACCTCGACGCACTCCAGGACATCGTCTGGAAGAGCCAGCCCACCATGCCGATCGATGTCTACTTCGACGCCGAGCAAGATCCGGACCCGGCCCTTCAGCTCCGCATTGAGGGCCGCAACCTCATCCGACTGCCTCCGCAACGTTTCCACGGTGTTGGACCGAACGTATGGCGCCATGAAGTGATCGGTGAGCGCAAGATACCGGCACCCCAGATCAGCCGCCTTTAGCGCCATCTCCCTGACCGACGACTGGCCGTCCGAGTAGGTGCTGTGGGAGTGCAGGTCTCCCTGTAGGTCGCTTATCTCCACAACGGTGGGAAGGGCGTGCTTGAGAGAAAGCTCCACCTCGCCCCGGTTCTCCCTCATCGGCGGTGGAGGCATCTGCATTCCCAGCGCCTGATAGATCCCATCCTCGGTCTCCCCTGCAACCTTGTGGTTGCCCTCGACCGTGAACAGCCCGTATTCGGATAGCTTGTATCCGGCCTTCACCGCGATCTCCCTCACTCGTACGTTGTGCTCCTGGGAGCCCGTGAAGTACTGAAGAGCTGCCCCTAACTCATCCGGGGCCACCACCCTCAGGTCGACCTGGAGTCCTTCCCCGGTGATTACGCTCGTCTTTGTCGATCCCTGCACCGCCACCCCGGTGACGCCGGGCAGGTTGGCAAAGAGCTTCATCACTGCAACCGGCTCACGAGTGGCCGCCAGCAGGTCCAGGTCGCCGATGGTCTCTTTCATCCTGCGAAGGCTTCCGCAGTAGGCAGCAGCCTCGACCAAAGGAGACTGCTCCAGCTCGGCCACCATCCGCTCAGCAGCCGACAGAGCCAGGTCCAACGGCGTCCTCTCCTTGCTCAGCTTGAAGGCTCGTAGAGAAGCGGCGAGATTTTGCTCGGTCTTCCTGCCCATTCCCTTCAGCGGTCGGATGCGTTCCTCCTTGATGGCGTCCTCCAGCTCCTCCAAGCTCGAGATGCCCAGCTCCTTGTGCAGGGCCAGCGCCGTCTTTGGTCCGACGCCGGGCAGAGCGGTCATTTGCCTTACCCCGGCGGGCACAGCTGCTCTGGCCTCCTCCAGCTTGGCCATCGTCCCTGTGGTGATCAACTCAGTGATCTTGGCGGCCGTCGCCTTCCCTACCCCCTTCAGATCGGCCAGCTCCTTTGGGCTGAGCGTGGTGAGGTCTCGGGCCATGGACCGTATCTCCGTCGCTACCCTGCGGTACGCTACGATCCGGAATCGGTCGGTGCCGGCAATCTGCAACAGATCAGCCAGCTCTTCAAAGGCATCGGCTATCTCGTCGTTGATTCGGGGCATGGCTCGACGTTACCCAAATTTCTCGAGGCCGGCAGAAGGACGGCTTGGGCGGGTCCTGAGGAATTTACTGTCTGAAGTGACTTGTGTGGTCCTAAGTGAAATAGACTTCCGCATGGTGATTTCCTCTCCCCAACGCAGTCGCGGCGCCGGCAACCATGTCAGCCTGACCGCCGAGATTTCAAAACCCAAGGTCACCGCAGGCCTGATCACGCTCCTGCTGGCCGCGGCCCTGCATCTCACGGTTCCGCAGGCTCCAGCCCAGGCAGCCTCACAGGCGGCGGTGAACCTGCAGAAGATGCTCGAGTACAACAATGCCGAGCGCAGCGCCCGCGGAATCCGGAGTCTCAGCCGCAACTCGACGCTCGATGCCGAGGCTCAGCGGTGGGCCGAAAAGCTGGCCGCCGAAGGGAGGATGTACCACAGCTCGTCGACCTACGCCTTGGGCGTTGGTTTCCGCTCGGGTGCAGAGAACCTCGCCTACCATGACTACTCCCTCAGTGCTTCCCAGGCGCACAACATGTGGATGAACAGCTCCAGCCACCGCCGCAACATGCTCGATCCCGCCTTCCATGCCGCTGGTTTTGGCATTGCGTGTTCCACTAAATCGGGCCGGGCATATGCCATTGCCGTGGTCGAGTTCGGCGGTGACTCTCCGCCATCCCGGTCCACGCCTCCGGCAACCCCACATGTTGCCGGAGGACAATCGATGACCGGCGTTGGTTGTTCGGGAAGTGAGAGCCAAGAGCCTCCGCCGACTCAGGGCTCCTCAAAATCGCCAGCAACTAAATCCGTGCCCTCGGCCCCTGCCCCTTCCACGGCGAAGACGCCAGCCAAGCTTGAAAAGCAATCGACGTCCCCGTCCCCAAGCGGCACAGCCGCCAAACCAAAGCCGTCGGCATCTCCGGCGGGGGGCATCGCCACCAAGCCCACGAGCTCGCCAACCTCAGGCACTCAAAACGACGACGGGAGTGATCTTGCTACGATCGCCGGCTCGTCACAGGGCGACACGCCTCAGGCTGAGGCCGAGCCCCTCTTCGGCAGCTCCAAGGCCGACCAGGCCGAGCTTGCCGTGGCCAGGTCTCCAGCCCCTCGAAAGGGTGCCGGCAGATTGATGTTGACTACCCTGGCGGCGGGAGTGGCTTATCTGTTCCTAATCAGGATATTCGGCGTCAAGCGGCCCCGGCGGCGCACCTACTCCGCGCGACACTCTCTGCGTTAGACAAGCCTTCGCCGATTACCCTGAATACGGAGCAACCGAGCTCGGATCCTCCCGGTCCGGCCGGCTGCTCCTCGTCACTTGGCCGTTGAGCGTTTGGTGCACCCTGAAGGTTCTGGTCAAGCCGGTGATGGCTAGAACCCTTTGCACAGCCCGGGTCGGGTCCATCAAGGCAAAAGTCCCACCCAGCGCGTCGAGCCGCTTTCTTACATGGATGAGCACCACCAGCCCGGACGAATCCATGAACTCGACCTCGCGCATGTCGAGAATCAGATGCTTTGTGCCCTGATCGATCAACCGGCTGAGCTCGGACCGAAGTTCAGAGGCGGTGCACAAGTCCAGATCGCCCGAAACCTGTACCTGGGCACAGTCGACCGTTACTAGTGCAAACCTCGTCACGGGTCCATACCAGGATAAGAATGGAGAGTCTGGGCGACAACGAAAGAGGTCGGCTTAGCTGCGATCCTCACTGGACGCTCCACTATTGGGAGCCAATTCTGACCCCCCTCAGCGGACACTACTCCTGGCGGCGCTTGCCCGTCAATGTGATGTTTGCCACCCGATGGCCGGATGCACCGCCATGGCGGTTCCCTCCCTAGAGAGGAACCGTCAATGAATCCAGCAGCTCTCGCTGTGCGCCCAACACGGCTTCCACAGAGGCCAGCTGCTCTGCTATTCGGTCCGGCGCGGTCCCGCCATGCGAGCTGCGTGCATTGACTGAGATCCTGGGATCGAGCACTTGCAACATCCCGGCCGTGAGGGATGGGTGGAAGGCAGCAAGGGTCTCCTCCGAAACATCGGTGAGGTCGTTACCCAGAGCCTCGGCCCGAGCCACGAGCTTGCCCACCGCCTCGTGAGCCTCACGGAACGGCACTCCCTGCAGGACCATAGCCTCGGCCAAGTCGGTGGCCCCCGCGGTTTGTCCTCGGGCGGCTTCATCCAAGCGTCCGTAATCAAAGGTCAAGGTCTCAACAGCGCCGGTCAAGGCGGGCAGTGTCCCGATCAAGCAGTCGGCGGCGTCGAAGACCGGCTCCTTATCCTCCTGAAGGTCGCGGTTGTAGGCCAGGGGAAGCCCCTTCAGTACAACCAGCAGATGCACCAGGTCAGATGTCAGCCTGGCGGATTTGGCCCTTGCCAGCTCGGCCACGTCGGGATTCTTCTTCTGCGGCATGATGCTGGACCCGGTGGCGTAGGCGTCGTCGAGCGAAGCAAACCCAAACTCAGTGGAGGTCCAGATCACGATCTCCTCGCCGAGCCGGGACAGGTTTACGCCGAGAATCGCAGCGGCGGAAAGGAACACGAGCGCAAAATCCCGAGCTGATACCGCGTCGGCCGCGTTTTCAAAGACTTTCGAAAACCCCAAGTCCCTTGCGGTTTCGGCCGGATCCAGGGGGACGGAGGTTCCTGCAAACGCCGCGGCACCCAGGCACGACATGTCCGCGTGCCGGTAGGCATCCATCAGTCGTTCGAAGTCCCGGGCCAAGGCGAAGCAGTGTGCCAGCAACAGGTGGGGCAACAAGACCGGTTGGGCCCGCTGAAGATGCGTATAGCCGGGCGCCAGCACATTCTCGTGAGCCCTGGACTGGTCAGCGAGAGCCTGCTGCAGCCCGTGAACGCCGGAGGCGATGTCAAGGATGGCGCTCTTCAGCCACATCCGTAGGTCCGTGACCACCAGGTCGTTCCTTGATCGGCCCGCGTGGATTTTCGCTCCCGTTTCCCCGAGCTCATGGGTCAGGAACCGCTCCAACGCAGAGTGGATGTCTTCGTCCGCCTCCTCGAACTGGAAGGTCCCATCGGCCAAAGAGGCCGCGGCCGATGCCAGAGCCTCGTCCACCATCTCCTTTTCCTCGGAGGTCAGAATGCCCGCTCTCTCGAGGGCGGCGGCATGAGCCTGAGTGCATTGGATGTCCTGGGGCCAGAGCCGCCTATCGAAGTGCAGGGATCGGGAGAACTCCCGGAGATCCGGTGCAAGGGACTTCGAGAACCGGCCAGACCATAACGGATCGGTCATGTGCTGAGGGAGTCCGGAAGCGGAGAGGGCAAGCCCCGCAGCTCCCCGTCCGAAGACTCCGGCGTTCCTCCAGGGCTGTTGTCCGTAGGCGGATGGGTACGCGCCCATGTTTTCAGTGGAAGGCCCCAAAGCTTCACGAATCCTTGCGAGGCCCGGTGATCGAACATGTCGTCACGGTCGTAGGTGGCCAGTGAGGTGTCGTAGAGGGAGTTGGGGGATGAGCGTCCGACCACCCGGACGCTCCCAGGCTCCAGACGCAGCTTCACCGTTCCATTGACATAGGCCCCGGTAGCTTGAATGAAGGCGTCGAGCGCTTCCCTGAGCGGTGAGTGCCAGAAGCCTTCGTAGATCAGATCCGCGTAGGTGGCCTCCAGCTGGCGCTTCGTCCGAAGAACTTGCTTGTCCAAGGTAAGCTCCTCAAGGTCGGAATGAGCCGCAATGAGGGTCAGGGCTCCGGGGGCCTCGTAGATCTCACGTGACTTGATCCCGACCACCCTGTCTTCGATCATGTCCAATCTGCCGAAGCCGTAGCTGCCGGCAAGCTGGTCAACCGCCCGAAGGAGCTCACTGAACGGCATCTCTAAACCATCGAGGGCCACAGGCAGCCCTCCCACAAAATCAATCTCCAGGTGCGTGTAGTCGGTGGCCTCCCTGGCCGCGCTGACCGTACGGCCCCAGATCTCGTCGGGCGGCTCCTCAAACGGATCCTCGAGGATTCCGCACTCGATCGCGCGGCCCCACATGTTCTCGTCGATGGAGTAGGGAGTTCCGGGGCCGATAGGAGCCGGCAGCCCGTGCTCGATGGCATAGTCGACGGAATCCTCACGGCTCATTCCCCACTCCCTGACCGGGGCTAGAACCTCCACATCCGGAGCCAAGGCGGCCAGCGATAGCTCGAAGCGGACCTGGTCGTTCCCCTTGCCAGTGCAGCCGTGGGCGATGAAGGGAGCAGCGCACTCTCTCGCCACCTTCGCCAGGTGATGGCAGATCAGTGGGCGAGACAAAGCCGAAATGAGTGGATACTTGCCCTGATAGAGGGCGTTGGCGGCCAATGCTCTGCTCAGGTACTGCTCCGCGTACTCCCGTTTTGCATCGACAACCCGGACCTCAACTGCGCCCGAGTCGAGTGCTCTGTGCCGCAGCATCTCCAGATCGGCACCCTGTCCCACGTCTACCAGCAAGGCAACCACGTCGAGCCCACGGCTCTGCTTCAGCCATCTCACGGCAACGGTGGTATCCAGGCCTCCGGAGTAGGCCAGGACGACTTTCTCGTGCATGAGCGAGACTCCTTCCGCTAAAGGCCTTTTGAAGAGTTGCCGTTGCTCTTCACCCGTTCAGCAGG
>DATACZ010000083.1:0-3751 GCA_036258795.1 Actinomycetota bacterium | reverse complement strand
GCTCCGGTGAACGTCGAGCCGAAGATCACCGTCTGAGCGAAGATCCCCGCAATCAAATACTCGCGGTAGTTCATGCCGGGAATCTCGATTGAGCTCCCGAACACGTAGGCAAAGAGCAGCACGAACATGATCGGAGATATCGTGGTCCAGACGAGAACCTCCGGCACCCGTTTCATCTTGATCAGGTTACGCTTGGCAACTACGGCGCCATCGGAGAACGCCAAGGCGAGCCGCCTCATCGGATAGCCTCCTTCGTCACCTGGGCGGGTTGGGCCTCGAAGTCCTCACTCGTCGCCTCATCAGACTCCGCTACCTCTTCGGCAGCGTGGCCGGTGAGAGACAGGAACACATCGTCAAGGGTCGGGCGCCGGAGTCCGACGTCAACGACGGAGATGTTCGCGTCGGCCAGTCGCTGAAGCACCCTCCTGAGGTCATCCGCCCCGCGGGTTACTCCAGCCGTGAGCCTGCGTGTTTGTTCCTCGATCTGTACCTCATCAACCGCAATGCCGGCGAGGATCGCCTCGGCATGAGGCACATCGGCGGAGTCAGCGAGGACGAGCTCTACACGCTCGCCACCAATTTGGGCCTTCAACTCCTCGGAGGTGCCGTGTGCGATCTTCCGCCCCCTATCGATGACCACTATGTCGTCTGCCAGCCGGTCGGCCTCCTCCATGTATTGAGTTGTTAAAAGAACCGTGGATCCCCCTCGAACGAGGTCTTGGATCGTCTCCCACATCTGGGCCCGGCTCCGAGGGTCAAGCCCGGTCGTCGGCTCGTCGAGGAACAGAACCTCCGGCTCGGCCACCAGCGCCGCAGCCAGGTCCAGGCGCCGGCGCATGCCGCCTGAGTACGTCTTGGCGGGCCGATCGGCGGCATCCGCCAGGTCGAACCGGTCAAGCAGCTCCCGAGCACGTTCCCGGGATTTCGCACGGCCCAGGTGGTACATGCGGCCCACCATGTCGAGATTCTCATAGCCGGTCAGGTGCTCATCGATGGCCGCGGTCTGCCCTGATAGGCCTATTTGCTCGCGGACCTTGTGGGGTTCGGCTCGGACGTCGAGCCCGGCCACCTCGACCGCTCCCTCATCGGGCTCGAGCAACGTGGTGAGGATTCGCACCGCAGTCGTCTTTCCGGCTCCGTTCGGACCGAGCAGTCCCAGGACAGTACCTTTCGGAACGACCAGATCAAGACCGTCTAGCGCGACCACGGGGCCGTAGCGCTTGACCAAACCCGACGTCCGAATCATGTCGGTCAACTGATCACCCCTTCCTTGTCGATCTCCACCCGCAAGGACGTCTCCAACCCGCTGGCGCCCCGCCTTATTCCCGGCTATTGATTTCAGCTGCCCCGCTCAGCGGGCCGCCCTTTCATGCAGCATTGGCGAGCGACTTCTCGATCGTCCGTGACGGGTTTCCAGCTTGGGGAGCCTTCGACTACCTAAAACGATCCATGCTCCACCGGCCCTGAGGGCCGGTAAGGCTTCAAACATTTGGACCATCCGGGCAAACAAAACTCATCGATGGTCGCAGCTGGTCCAGCAGGTGATTAATGGAGCTGGATGACTAACCTGGACAAGCCAATTAACGGCTCTGAACGAGGTTCCGTCTCCAATGTGGAAGACGGTCTGGCGCGCAATTTTTTCCCTTTCCGTCCTGGCCATTTGGGCGGATAATCACTCCTAGCGTTAGACGGAAAGGCTAAAGGGGGGATAGCCGATGCGCGACAACCGAAAAAAACTACTCAAGGTGGTAATCGCCACAATACTCGCCTTAGGCACCTTGCTCATCGTTGCGCCCAGCCCAGCTTCTGCCAGCCACATTGGCTCTGGGTTCCGGGCCAAGTGCGACACTCACGGGCCCTTCCTGTTCGAGAGCGGCGATGTGGTTCGGGCTCGAGCGCGGATCGACTGTGAAGGGACGCGTGTGGTGGGAGTTTGGGTCGCCTTGGTCGAGAACGGCAGGGGGGTGGCTGTCGACTCCGACATCAACCGAAACGAGGCTCAAGCCACCGCCCGGATTGGCTGTGGACACCGGACTCGACGCTACCAGGCGGTGGCGGTGTTTGCCGCACAGGACCACTTCGGCCGCATCGCCCAGGATGTGGTCTGGAGCAACCTCAAGTTCCTGTGCTGACCTAGGCAGTACTGACCGACAAAGGGAGCCGCCAGGCTCCCTTTGTCGCATCTTGGAGTGGTTAATTCACTTCGTTCAGCCGGCCAGTCTTCACGTCGAATACGAAGCCACGCACGCTATCTCTGTTCGGTATATAGGGACTGGCTTTGATTCGAGCGACGGACTGACGTACGTCATCATCCGGTTCCGGGAAGGCTTCCAATGCAAACGGCGGACGGATCCCTACATCGTCCTTAATTTGTGCCTTTACGTCATCATCAGTAAAGGTGAGCATCCCGCAATCCGAGTGATGGATCAGGATGATCTCCTTGGTTCCCAACAACCTTTGCGAGATGACAAGTGACCTGATTGCGTCATCCGTAATGACGCCCCCGGCATTGCGAATTACATGAGCCTCTCCCAACTGGAGTCCCAGAATCCTGTAGACGTCTAGGCGCGCATCCATGCATGCCACCACCGCGATTTGTTTGCCGGGAGGCATGGGGAGGTCCCCTTTGTCGAAGGAAGCAGCGTACTGCTCATTGTTCTTCAATAGCTCCTCTGTGACGCTCATAGCAACCTCCCTTCCGTAGGGTTACTAGACTTAGCGCTCAAGCGGAACGTTGATTAGGCAGCCATTACTGGCGCAGCGGGTGTTGTCTCTTCCTCCTCATACTCTGTCCTACCTAGTGGAGGAGCAGAACTAAACCTATTCTGACGGAAGAAATAGTAGAAATCTGCCCGCTATGTGACCTCTTCTCCCTGCTTCCTGGCCATCTCCACAATGTTGGCAACGGCCTGTCCCGGAGAAAGCTCGTTCGCCTCGGCAGAGGCCACTATTTCGCTCCAATTGATGTTGCGGTCATCGCCGTGCTTGTCCTCGGGAATGCCGCAGCCGCAGTTGGCACACATCCGTTTCTCCTTCCCTTCGAGCGGCCACCATAGTTCACTGTCGCTTCAGGGATTACCAGCCACTCGAGCTTGTACCCGGGGCCGAACCTTTTAGACAACTCGTAGTGAGAAATCCCTTCCTGGGCGGAAAATGGCATGAGTTGTTCCTGAGTCTGCTTTCTAAGTCTCGAAGCTGCCGTCTTAACGACGTCGGAGATCGGCCAGGACCGTCGCCGCGGCGTTGCGCCCCGCTGCACCCATGACGCCCCCACCCGGGCTCGCTCCCGACCCGCAGAGGTACAGCCCGGGCACGGGCGTCCGGTAGGCGAACCGGGACCCAAAGCTCTGCTCGGGGAGCATCGCTCCGTGGAAGATGTCCCCTCCAGACAGCCCGAAGCGCTCCTCCAGCTCGGGGGGACCGAACACCTGGGACGCTAGCACCGCATCGGGGACATTATGGGCGTACCGCGCCAAGGTGCCGACCACGGAGTGAAGGGCATCGTGGGATGACCACCCGCTCGCAGGTGCGTACTGAGTAAAAGCCGACAGTACGTGGCGCCCAGGGGGCGCCAGGGTCGGGTCTGAGGCCGACTGGATGAAGACTTCCATGAAGGGACTGGAGGAGAACCGTCCGGCCGCGGCGTCGGCTGCTGCGGCCTCGAGGTAATCGATCGAAGGAGCGATCTCGATGGTCCCCCGGTGCTGGGGACCCAACCCGCCGGGTAGCGCCTGGAAATGCGGCAGCTCTG
>DATACZ010000082.1:0-10091 GCA_036258795.1 Actinomycetota bacterium | reverse complement strand
ATCAAAGCGGCTGAGGACAAGGCCGCCAGGGCGGCAATTCACTTGGACTCTCTGATCAGAGATCTACGGCTCCAAGTCGATAAAGACCGCAAGCAATGGTCAGGAATGCTGCGACTGGTTGCAGGCGATCTGGCTCAACTCCAGATCAGGCTGGCCGGGGCGAAGGAGGAACCCGGACCGGACGGATAGGTGGCCCAAGGCAAATACAATGGGCAGCCATGGTCCAGGTGGAACAGGCACCCAAAGCGCCGGCAGCCAAACGTCCAAAGCTCTCATACAGGGATCCCGCCGAGCGGCGTTTTCCGGTTATCTACCGTCGCCTAAAGCGCGAGTACCCGGATGCCCGCTGCGCCCTGAACTACAGCAATCCTCATGAGATGCTCTTTGCAACGATCCTGTCTGCCCAGTGCACCGACGCAATGGTCAACAAGGTGACCTCCAAGCTGTTCAAGAAGTACCGGACCCTGGAGGACTACGCCGGGGCCGACCCTTTAGAGCTTCAGCAGGACATCAAGCCGACCGGCTTCTTCCGTCAGAAGGCCAAGAACATTCAAGCCAGCGCTCGCCTCCTTCTTTCGGAGTTTGGAGGACAGGTGCCCTCGAGCATGAAGGAGCTGACCAAGCTTCCGGGGGCGGCTCGGAAGACGGCCAACATCGTTCTCGGCAATTCGTTTGGAAAGGTGGAGGGCATCGCGGTCGACACCCATGTGCGGCGGCTGTCCCAGCGCCTGGGCCTGACCAGCCACACCGACCCCGACAAGATCGAGCAGGATCTGATGAAGCTCGTCCCAAAATCCAAGTGGTTTCCGTTGACCTACCTCTTCATCGAGCATGGGCGTGCGGTGTGCAAAGCCCCCACACCGAGGTGTGAGGTATGCATCCTGAACGACATCTGCCCGTCGTCGAGGGTCTGAGAACCATGCCGGGCAGGCTCTACGTCGGAACCTCCGGGTTCGCATTCAAGGAGTGGAAAGGCAATTTCTATCCCGAGGGAATCTCGGACAAGAAGATGTTGAGCCACTACGCCGAGCGTCTGGGATCGGTCGAGATCAACTACACGTTTCGACGTATGCCGTCCGAATCCACTCTAGAGGGATGGAAGTCCCAAGTATCGGAGGGCTTCCGCTTTACGCTAAAGGCTCCACAGAGGATCACGCACTTCAAGCGGCTTACCGATGTGGACGAGGACGTCGCCGAGTTCCTCCGCAGAACCTTCAGCCTTGGTCCTCGGCTCGGCACGATCCTTTTTCAGCTACCGCCCACCTTCAAGTTCGAGCGGTCGACGTTGGAAAGCTTCCTCGGCTCCCTCCCCCCAAAGGCGCGCTACAGCATGGAGTTCCGGCATGCATCGTGGAGGAACGAGGAGTGCCTGAGTCTGTTGAAGCAGCATTCAGTGGCATGGTGTGGTGCAGACACGGACGAGGCACCGTTGGACGAGATACCCATTACGGCCCCGCATGTCTATCTCCGACTCCGCAAGGAGGAATATAAGCATGAGGAGTTGGACGAGTGGGGACGACGGATCCGAGAGGTGGTCGGAGATGGCAGGGACGTCTACTGCTATCTGAAGCACGAGGGAGGCGGGGCCGGCCCTGCTTATGCGCTCCGGATCCTCGACTTCGTCAAGGGTGGGTTGCCGGCGACCTCTGCTCCTTCCGGGTAACTACTCGCCGGCCTCCAAATCGCCGGCCTCCAAATCGCCGGGTGCCTGGTCATCCGGGAGCGCATCGGGCGGAGGTTCATCAGTGATTGGCTCATCACTGACTTCCTCCCAGTCAGGAGAGGGGGCCGCCGAAAAGAACCGAACATCCGGACGGATGGCGGCAAGGTAGATCACCGCCCCGATATACCCGAGGAAGACCTGAGCCAGGATCCATAGAAACTTGCGCCGGCCCGCGCTGCGGAACGCAGACGATGGGAGCAGCGAAGCGTCGACGATGCCTATCACCGGCAGTATCAGCAAAGCAATCAGGATTGCGATTTCTGCAGGCCCGAGATCTTGCATCGTCACCTCCTTACAGGCTTCTTACGGGGCTGAGGTGTCCTTTGGCCCTGGGTGTACCTTAAGGGTATGGGCATGCACGGCTACCTGGTGGATGGTCCACCTGCCCGCGTAGTAAACGGGGGAGACAAACACTGATGCTTGGACCCGGACGTGCCGGAGTAATGGACCTCTCTGATGGAGAGAGGCTCTTCTTTACCGGTCCACAAGCTCTTTGGTTTCTGGATCAGCTTGTGACAAACCAGGTGAAAGACCTTCCCATTGGTGGCGGAGCCGAGGCTCTCCAGCTAACCCCCAAGGGCCGGATCGTCGCAGCCATGCGAATCCTTCACACCTCGAGGGGAGCTCTTGCCCAAATTGAGCCCGGCGCGGAGCCCCTCGAGGAGTTCTTCTTGCAACGAGTCTTTACTACTCGCGTGCGGATTGAGGCCGTTTCGACCCATATAGGCATGGTGCGGATCCTCGGGCCTGATGCGCGCAGGATGGCAGCTGCTGCCCTTGGCCACGACAGGCTGCCGGAAGCCGAGCACTCCAACGTTGAAGTCGGATCCGAGCTCGTCGTGGCGCTGGCTCCTCCGCTGGAAGGATTCGATCTATTCATCGAAAGGGAAAAGGTACCGGCCACTGTCGACGCTGTCGCGGGGTTAGGCGCGACCCTTCTCTCGCAAGCCGACTATGACAGGCACCGTGTCTTAGCCGGAGTGGCCCGATTCGGCGTGGACTTCGGTCAGGTTCACCTGCCTCAGGAGGCCGCTCTCGAGCGGGCAGTCCACTTCAAGAAAGGCTGCTATCTCGGCCAAGAATCGGTTGCCATGGCTCAGCGGGGACGGGTGAAGAGACGCATGAGACATCTCCGCTTCGAGGGGCCGGCCACCGTAGGCCGAATAATTTACGAAGGAGCAGACGCTGGAGTGGTAACGAGCGCTGCACGCTTAAATGGAGGCGGGTTCGGTATTGGGACAGTGTCGACCGCCACTCCACTGGGGGCCCGCGTAGCCGTGCTAGGGGAGGGAGGAGCAGAGACGTCGGCGCTGGTTCACGAGCTCCCGGCTACCCCCTCCGGCCCCGCAGTGCCGAGCGCTCGGGAGTTGAGAGAGCGCCTTCACGGAAACGCTTCCGTTCCTTAAGTGAGCAAACGGTCGCACTTCGCCCGGGGATCCGGCGCCATGGGGCTGGCGCTGGTCTTCATCTACCTGGCTCAGAGCCTGTTCCCCCTGGTCTCGTACCCGCCCGCTCGCGTGGCGTCCTTCCTTATTTCCGCCGCCCCAGGCGATTTCGCCACTTTTATGATCGTGCGGCTGGGACACGCCGCTATTCGAGGGCTCTCGGTGGGAGTGAACCTGAGCACGGTCTTGCTGGGGGGATTGCTTGGTCTGTGGATTGGGTCGGCGCGCGAGGACGAGCGTCGCGCGCGTCGGGCACTTACGGCTGGAGTGGCGCTATTCGTGGCTGCATTTGCCCTGAACCTCGGAACGGTAGGGGCTACGGCGCTTACCCCCGTCATCTTCTATGTACTGGCCGCTTACCTCTTTGCCCGGGTGGCGGGACAGGTTTCGCTGCGCGAAGCATTTGGAGAGGCCCCTGGCCTTCACGAAGAGATCAAATCCCCACACGGCACTTCACGCCGCGGCTTCCTGGCCCGATTGGTCTGGGTAGGCGCACTGGTCGGGGGGGCGGCCTTGTTTGCCCGCCCCCTTCTGCGTTCTCAGAAGGCTGCGAACATCGCTCCTGCGGCAAGACCATGGGTACCACCGGCCGATGACACCGATTTCCCGTCGACAGCGGGACAAGCTCAGGAGATCACCAGCAACGAGGACTTCTACAACGTCGACATAAACGTTGTGAAGCCGATGGTGGATGGTGACCGGTGGCGCCTCAAGGTGCACGGGTTGGTGAACAGGCCCTTGGAATTGAGCTTCATGGGACTTCAGGAGAGCTTCGAGGTCGTGGAGATGGCGCACACCCTTACGTGCATATCAAACGAGGTGGGAGGGGACCTGATCTCGACAGCCGTCTGGAGGGGAGTGCGCCTTCGCGATGTTCTTGAAAAAGGGGGCCTGCAGGGAGGAGTGGTCGATATCGTGTTCCGGGCTGCCGAGGGTTACTCGGACTCCATCCCGCTGGAAAAGGCCCTCGAGCCGACGACTTTGCTGGTCTTCGGAATGAATGGGGTAGCCCTCCCGAAGGAGCATGGCTTTCCAGTCCGTGTGATCGTTCCAGGTATCTACGGCATGAAAAACGTCAAGTGGGTAACCGAGATAGAGGCCGTGGCCACCGACTACCAGGGCTACTGGATGATGAGGGGCTGGAGCGACGAAGCTCGAATCAAGACGGAGTCACGGATCGATGTGCCCGGGAATGGCGCAACAGTAAGCGAAGGGTCGACGATTGCCGGAGTGGCCTGGGCCGGAGACAGGGGGGTGGAGCGGGTGGAGGTTTCCACGGACCGTGGGGCCACCTGGCAGCCGGCGCAGTTGAAACGGGAGCTTTCGCCGCTTGCCTGGCGCCTGTGGGCGGTCAGCCTTCCCCCCGGAAGTAAGGGAAGACGGATCATGGTGCGGGCGGTCGACAAGACCGGCAACGTACAGACCTCCCAGACCTCCCCTCCCCACCCCGACGGCGCCTCCGGATATCACGTAATCGATGTCGAGGTCATTTAAGGCCTAGCAACGATCGTTCCGTTGCTCGCCCCGCCTGAGAGATAAACTCGCCCTCGTCATGGAGTGCGATCTCGCTGTGCTCGGCGGAGGAAACGGCGGCTACGCCGCGGCGCTGCGCGGCGCTCAGCTAGGCCTGTCCGTAACTCTGGTCGAGCAAGAGAAGGTGGGCGGGACCTGCCTGCACGTCGGCTGCGTCCCAACTAAAGCGCTCCTGCATACCGCGGACCTCATGGAGAGCTTTCACAAGGCCGGCAACTTCGGGGTCCTCGCCGGGGAGCCAAAGCTGGACTGGGGCAAGGTGCTCTCCTACAAGGACTCAGTCGTCGCCAAGCACTTCCGAGGCCTTACGGGCCTCATCAAAGCCCGAGGAATCAATCTGGTTGAAGGCTCCGGCCGCCTCGCCTCCCCCGGAAGGATTGAGGTGGAGGGAGGGGAGCCTGTTGAGGCGGGGGCGGTGATCCTGGCGACGGGCTCATACGCCCGGTCCTTGCCCTTCATCGAGATCGATGGGGAAACCTTCATCACCTCGGACCATGCCCTGGTGCTCGATGCGCTTCCGGCCTCGGTGATCGTGATCGGGGCCGGTGCCGTCGGGCTGGAGTTTGCGAGCGCCTTCCGCTCGTATGGGTCGGAGGTGACCATCCTGGAGGCCATTCCCCGGCTGGCTCCAGGTGAGGACGAAGATGTCTCGAAGGAGCTCGAGAGGCAGTTCAGGAAAAGGGGCATACGGAGCGTCACCGGCGTAAAGGTGACCGAGGCTACTCGATCCCAGAGTGGAGCCGCTGCCGTGTCGTTCGAGTCCGGTGACGGCAAAATGGAGACAGTTGAGGCCGAGCGTTGCCTTGTGGCGGTCGGGCGGGGCGCCGTATCGGAGGGCCTTGGTTACGAGGAGGCAGGGATCAAGCTGGAGCGAGGTTTCGTCGCAGTTGACGCTGAGTGCCGGACGGGAGTTGACGGAGTGTGGGCGGTGGGAGATCTCATCACCCAGCCGGAGCTGGATCTTCCCTTTCCGCACTTCCAGCTGGCTCACGTGGCGTTTGCCGAAGGAATCTACGTGGCGGAGCAGGTCGCTGGGTCGAACGGTGCCCTCCCCGTTGACTACCTTGGCGTTCCCCGAGCCATCTATAGCTTTCCTGAGATCGCCTCCGTGGGGTTGACAGAGCGACAGGCAAAGGAGGCGGGGTACGACGTAAAGGTGAGCAAGCTCGGATGGGCCGGCTTTTCAAAGGCCTCGATCCTTGGGGAGGTGGCAGGCTTCGTCAAGGTGGTAGCTCAAAACGATGGGAGGGTCCTGGGAGTGCACATGGTCGGCCCGCGGGTCACCGAGCTCATCGCCGAAGCGCAGCTGATAACGAACTGGGAGGCTTATCCGAAAGAGGTGGCGGCTCTTGTTCACCCCCACCCGACCCTGTCCGAGGCGATCGGCGAGAACATGCTTTCGCTGGCGGGCAAGCCGCTTCACGGTACGTAAATTGATAACTTCGTCTCTCGATCGACAAGGTCAGGTGATCAGCGATGGCTTATGACTTCTCCCAGGCGCACCTCCCGGACCCTTACCCGGACGAAACCAGGGAGTGGCTAGAGGCGATCACGGATGTGATCGACACTCATGGAAGGTCTCGGGCCCGCTATTTGTTGCACCGGGTGTTCGTCCATGCCCGGCAGAAGCAGGTTCCCCTGGCACCGATGGTTCATACCGACTACATCAACACGATCTCGCCGGAACACGAACCCTACTATCCGGGCGACGAGAAGCTGGAGTTCAGGATCCGCCAGCTCATCCGCTGGAACGCCGCGGTAATGGTTCTTCGAGCGAACAAACTTCACGTCGGTATCGGTGGACACCTGGCCACCTATGCTTCCGCCGCGGGCCTTTACGAGGTGGGGTTCAACCACTTCTTCCGAGGTAAGAGCCATCCCGGCGGGGGGGACCAGGTTTGGATTCAGGGGCATGCGGCGCCGGGAATCTACGCACGGGGTTACCTGGAGGGCAGGATCACGGAGCAGCAGCTCGAGCACTTCCGCCGTGAGGCAGCCTGGAAGGGGGGGCTCTCCTCTTACCCTCACCCCCGACTGATGCCGAATTTCTGGGAGTTTCCGTCGGTGTCCATGGGGCTCGCTCCGATAAGCGCCATCTACCAGGCCCGATTCAACCGTTATCTTCACGATCGGGGCATCAAGAACACATCCGAGCAGAAGGTGTGGGCGTTTCTTGGTGATGGGGAGATGGACGAGCCGGAGAGCGCCGGAGCTCTCCACCTGGCAGCCAACGAGCCCCTAGACAACCTGATCTTCGTTATCAACTGCAACCTTCAGCGTCTCGATGGCCCGGTCCGGGGCAACGGCAAGATCATCCAAGAGCTGGAGGGTTTATTCAGAGGAGCGGGCTGGCACGTGATCAAGGTGGTCTGGGGCCGGGAGTGGGATGACCTGCTGGCCCGGGACGCCGACGGTGTTCTGATCAACAAGATGAACACCACTCCCGATGGAGAGTTTCAGCGGTACTCGATCGAATCCGGGGATTACATCCGCAAGCACTTCTTCGGGTCGGATCCCCGCCTTCTAAAGATGGTCCAGCACCTATCCGACGACGACCTGTGGAGGCTGAAGCGGGGCGGGCACGATTACCGCAAGGTCTACGCGGCCTACCAGGCCGCCACCGAGGTAAGGGGGAAGCCGGTCGTAATCCTCGCAAAGACCGTTAAGGGATGGGCCCTTGGGAAGAACTTCGAAGCGCGCAACGCTGCTCATCAGATCAAGAAGATGACCGAGCAGGAGTTCAAGGCTCTGGCCGAGCTGCTGAACATCGAGATCTCGGATAAGAAACTCTCCGGGGCGGAGCCTCCGTTCTTCCACCCCGGCGAGAACTCAGATGAGGCTCAGTACGTGAGGTTCCGGAGGGAGGTGCTGGGGGGCTTTATCCCCGAGCGCCGAGTGAAGCCAAAACCACTGGTCCTTCCGGGCGACAAGATCTACCAGGAGTTTGACTCCGGAACTGAAGAGTCGGAGCGAGAGGTCTCGACCACGATGGCTTTCATCGGGTTGTTGAAGGATCTCATGAAGGACAAATACGTCGGCGAACGGGTGGTGCCGATCATTCCAGACGAAGGACGCACGTTCGGGCTGGAGTCCCTGTTTAACGAGTTCAAGATCTACTCCTCGGTTGGCCAGCTGTACGAACCGGTCGACTACAACATGCTGCTCTCGTACCTCGAAGACAGGAAGGGCCAGATCCTTGAGGAGGGGATCACCGAGGCCGGCAGCATGGGAAGCTTCACGGCTGCCGGAACCTCCTATGCCACTCAGGGAGAGCACATGATTCCCTTCTTCCTCTTCTACTCGATGTTCGGGTGGCAGCGGATCGGGGACCTCATCTGGGCTTTTGGTGATGCCAGGGGGCGGGGGTTCCTGCTGGGTTGCACCGCCGGCAGGACCACCCTGAACGGCGAGGGCCTGCAGCACGCCGACGGACACTCACTCCTGCTTTCCAGCGCCAATCCCAATTGCCTCACCTACGATCCAGCCTTTGCGTATGAGACTGCGCACATCATCCGCAACGGACTGGAAAGGATGATCTCGGGTAGTGAGGACATCTTCTACTACCTGACGCTGTACAACGAAAACTATGTGATGCCGGCCAAGCCGGAGGGAGTGGATGAGGGCATCCTGAAGGGCCTGTACCGGTTTCGCCCCGCCGGCCGGGAAGCAAAGCATCGAGCTCAACTAATCGGCAGCGGACCCATCCTGGCAACGCAGGTGCTGAGGGCCCAGCAGATGCTGCAGGATGAGCATGACGTCGCCGCCGACGTGTGGAGCGGCACGAGCTACAAGTTGCTAAGAGAGAATGCCCTCGGTACCGAACGGAGGAACAGGCTGAATCCGGACAAGCCTCCGGAGCAGTCCTACATCGAGACCTCGCTCAACGGCTCCGAGGGACCCGTGGTCGCCGCGACTGACTGGATCAAGGCAGTGCCGGACCAGATCGCCCGCTGGGTCAGGGGGCCTTACGTATCGCTCGGCACCGACGGATTCGGCCGCAGCGATACGCGCGGCAACCTACGCCGTCACTTCGAGGTCGATGCCGAGCACATTGTCGTAGCTACCCTTGGCGCACTCGCTCAGGCCGGCGAAGTCAAGCCGGAGGCGGTCTTAACTGCGATAGAAAAGTACGGGATAGACGCTGAGAGGCCGGATCCTTTCCTGAGCTGACTTTCTTATCGCCGGCCTTGACCCGAAGAGCCCTGCCAGCTGTTCCACCAGTCCTGGGAGTACCAGCTCCAAGAGCCCCAGCTGTTCGCGCCCGGCTCGTCTTTGTGTTGTGCTGAGCCTTGTCCGGGACCCGGGTGGCCCTCGTCTTGATCATCTTGATTCTGACTCCACCAGTCGTAAGCGCCGTTGTCTCTGGAAGGACCAGAGCCTGAATTTGTCTCGTCAACTCCACGCGCTCTGTCATCGGATCCGGACTTCATAAGGCCCGCACCGCTTCTAGCGGCTCCATCCGTGGCGCTAGGGGCCCGCGCCGAGCTTGGCGGGTGAGATGCCGCCTCGGGTGCAGGAGGCAATGCGGCCTCGGGGGTTATGACAGGGGGGGCCGGTTCTGGGACCGGGACTTCGGCAGCCGGTTTGGGGGGCGGCTGTAGGACCGGGCGCGGAGGAGTGGCGGGCGCCGGCGGTGGTGATGATATTCCCAGGTTGTGTGCGGCGCTGACGACAACGGCCTGAATTGGTGGAGGAAGCGATCCGGTGGCAGCCAGTCCGGTCGTCGTCGCTGCCGCCGCGGTCAGCACCAGAACCGCCTTGCCCAGCGCAGAGCCAACCAGATTTGCGAGCAGGATCCTTCGCATCCGGACGGAAGGAGTCCTGAAGAAAGGACCCAAGGAAGCCTTCAGGCCCTCGAGCTGTCTGGCAAGGGAGGCCCGCCATGTGCCGGATCCGGCCTCCTTGACCATTGCCGCGATGTGGCCCATCTCGGCTTCCCGGCTCATTGGCCTTAGGTATGCAGCTCGGACATCCTGGACGAATGTATTGAGCTCTCCGAGCGCGGGATCCCAAGCCGGGCCAACGCCTTCGACCAGGCGGTCAAACTCAACGTCGGTGAGCTCCCTAAAGTTCTTCATCTCGGTCAGGTAAACGCCCCCTCACATCAATTGGATACGGGGTTGAAGACGGTGACTTCGGCATTGATCACTGCCCCTTTCTCCGACATCAAACGGCCACTGCTCTGGAGGAGATTTCATTCCTTAAAGACGCCAGCCCCCTTCTCTGAAGAGCCTTGACCGAGGCAAGGTTCTTCCCCACAACTCTGGCTACCTCAGCCAAGGTCAGCCCGCCCATAATTCGGAGCAGGAGCACCTCTCGCTGATCCGGTGTCAGTCCGTCGATAAGCTGCTTTATCCGGCCATTTACCAGATTGCTTAGCGCCTCGTCCT
>DATACZ010000081.1:0-12464 GCA_036258795.1 Actinomycetota bacterium | reverse complement strand
GGCCCGCCGACAAATGCGTTTTAGTCCTGTATTAAGCGCTCAGCCTGTGGGCTACGTGTGCCGGCCGCTCGGTTCTGCCAATCGCTACCGGCTTCGCGGCGGGAACCTGAGTCTCATCGATTCCGTCGGCGGGGATTCCGTAGTCCAGGGCATATCCGACAAGGATCCCGGTTAACAGTCCCAGTGCGACACCTAGAAGGATGTTGCTGAACAGCAGTCCGATGCCCACACACAGGGCCACGCCTGCGGCGACGCTTTGGGTCTTCCAGCTGAAAGGCTCTTCGCTCTCCAGCTCTTCGTCCACAGCCGCAAAATCGACTGCGCTCATCACATCACCTCCTAGTGGGCAGGCCTTCCGCCTGCCACCTTGTGCGGAGCTATTGCTCCCTTAATCAGACGAGCAACTCCTTATTACCCCGATCACGGAACCTCAATCGCTTTTTTTTAACCTTTTTGGAACGCACCATGTCCGGCGTTTACCCTTTAACGGTGTCGGCCATCGGTTTGTTCCCGCTTGGAATAGTTCTTCTGCCGGGCGAGCGTGTCCCTCTTCACATCTTCGAACCCCGTTACAAGGAGCTCATCAACGAGTGCCTTGCCCTCGGAACGGAATTCGGGATCGTGTTGACCGATGGACTTGGCTCCCGGGAGGTAGGGACAAAGGCGGCGATCGTCGAGCTGCTAGAGCGCCTGCCCGACGGACGCCTCAACATCCTCGTGGAGGGCCGGGAGCGCTTCCGTGTTCTAGAGCTGACAACAGGGCGATCGTTTATCACGGCGGAGACGGTGGAGGTCGAGGACCTACCCGAGCCTCCACGGCCGGAGGCCATTGCCGAGTGTTTGGCCGCTTACCGCAGATATGCAGACGCTGCGCAAATAGCAGTAGATGAGCCGATGGAGGAGATGGGCAAGCTCTCCTTTGAGCTCGCGCACCGCGTCGACATCAACCCGGGGCCGAAGCAGGAGCTCCTGGAGATGCGTTCCGAGAGTGAACGGCTGATACGTCTAGGGGAGCTACTTGACCAGGCATGCCTGGTGCTTCGGCGAAGAGCCACGGAGAGGATCGCCTCGCTGAACGGTCAAGTCCGGCGACAGTAGGACCCTGCGAAAGTACCTCTACTCCTCAGCCTCACTCCGGCGAGGCTCCAAAGGGGCTTGGGCCGACCTTCTTAGCTGCCGCTGCCTGATGTAGGCAACGGAGAATCCAAGAATGCCACCGGTTGCTGCCGCCAACAGAATGACCGCGGCCAGGGGCAGTGTGGCGGACCAGAAGAGGAACTCGAGACGAGCGGGGCGGGTGTTCTGAATGATTAGGATGCCGGTGAGCAGCCCAGACACCAGCAAGGCTATGACCACCGCCTGCAAGGTGTCGGACTGGCCCGGGATGCTCCTTTTGCGGTCCCTCATCGACGAATGCGCTCCAGCCTTTCCCCAAGGCGGCGTAAGAGGCTCTGGATACCCCAGGTCGTGACCCGAAACACCCCCTCGAGGATGATGTTGGTGGACATCTTAGATCGTCCGGCCCTTCGCTCCTTGAAGGTAATGGGAATCTCCACCACATCGAAGCCGAGCTTCCAGGCCCGATACGCAAGATCTATCTGGAAGGCGTACCCCTCGGAGTCGATGGACTCCAGGTTCACTGCCTCCAGAACCTCGCGCCGGTAGCAGCGGAATCCACTGGTGGAGTCCCTGATCGGAAAGCCGAGCATGGCCCTGGAGTATCTATTGGCGCACAGCGAGAGCAGATGCCTGCTACTGGACCAACCCTCGATCGCTCCCCCTTCTACATACCGCGAGCCGATCGCCAGACCGGCCTGGCGAGTAGCCTCGATGAGACGGGTAATGTCGGCCGGGTCGTGCGACAGGTCTGCGTCCATTTCAAGGAAGAGCTGATAGCCGCCCGCAAGGCCGTACCTGAAGCCGGCGAGGTAGGCGCTGCCTAGGCCGAGCTTGGACTCCCTGCTGAGGAGGTGAAGGCGCTCCTCGCTTGACGCTCGGTGGGCGACGAGGGCGCCGGTCCCATCCGGGGAGCCGTCGTCGACCACAAGGACTTCGAGGGTTGGATCGGTTGCCAAGGCGCGATCCAAAAGGAGATCGATCCCCTCGGCCTCGTTATAGGTGGGGACCACCAGGAGCGCGGGACGGTGGTGGTCGGGCAGCTGCATGGCCGAGGCTACGAGAGGGTCCGGCGGAGGAATCGAACGCCGGTGGCAAGGAGCGCCACAACCATCACGGTCAACGAGGCCAGCGGAACCCAGTCGCCAAGGCGGGCGTAGGGAGTCACCCGCGTGGCGAACCTGATCGTGGGTGTCAGAACCTCCTGTGTGAACAGATCCGTGGATTGGATGATCCTGCCCTCCGGAGTGATCACAGCCGAGTTCCCGCTGATGGCAGTGTGGGCCACCCACATCCGCTGCTCGGCTGCCCGGAGCTGGCTGAAAGCCAGATGCTGTTCGCTCTGCGGCGTGCGCCCGTACGAGGAGTTGTTGGTGGATACCACCAGCATCCGCGCTCCCCTGGTCACAAATGAGCGGACCAGGTCGGGATAGGTGGACTCATAGCAGATGACGGATGCGAACCTGCCTTCCGGGACCCGAAAGACGGTCGACCTCCTTCCCCTTACCAGATCAACGGGCACCCGGCGGATCTCCGGCACCAGAGGTTCCAGGATGCCTCTGAGCGGCACCCACTCTCCGAAGGGCACCAGGCGCTGCTTGATGTAAAGGCCGCTCTGCGAGCCATCGGCTTGGTACATCAAGCTCATGTTCTTGACGCCGGGGGGGCCGGGCCGCGTGGAGTCGAAGGTCGCCCCGGCAAGAAGTGGAGTGCCTGTGTGTCTGATCGTCTCGCTGACCGCGGCGCCAAAATCTGGATCCTTGACCGGGTCTCGCTCTAGAGTCCCCTCCGCCCACACCACCAGCGAGAGCCCTGACGTCTCTAGGTTTCTGGTAAGGCCTACGTGGTTTTCCAGCACCATCAAGTCGTCGGCGTTTGGATCGACGGTGTTCTCCGGCACGTTGCCTTGGACCATGGCGATCCTGATGCGTTTGCCCGCCGGCGTTGTCACGGGCAGGAGGGCTGGAAGGACCATGACAACAGCTGCTCCCACCACCCAGGCTGCGGCCAGGCGAAGTCTTTTGAGGCCCAGGATGGCCTCTGCGAGCATCGAGTTAACCAGTGCGACGATAAATGTGATGCCCCACACCCCGGTGTAGGCAGCAAGCCTGAGCATCGGCAGGTTGTCGTGTTGCGTATAGCCCAGACCTCCCCAGGAGAAGCCTCCCCAGGGCAGGTTGGACCTGGCGAACTCCCCTACCAAGAAGGTGACCGGGAAAGCTAAAACCTTCCACCTCTCCGGCAGACGGTTCCGCAGCGCCAGACCACCGAGGAATGCTACGGCAACCCACAGGGTTTGGACGATGACCAGGGCCACGTAGGCGGCCATGCCGAACAGTCGGATCCAGTTGAGAAGCAAGCCGAAGAAGGTCAGCCCAAAGGCAGTGGCCGCCGCAATAACGGGCCCGGCCCTGGACGACCTGAAGTACAGAGCCACCGGCACCAATGCCACGAATGCCAGCAGGCCCGCGTCTACTGGTGGAAATGAGATGTAGCAAGCTGCACCCGAGGTGGCCCCGGCGATGAGCCCAGCGAGAAGCCGAGCGCCACGAGACTCAGCTAGACGCAGTCGCGGCAGAGCTCTTTCTGAGGATCGGCAAGCTGGCTCTCATGCTTTACCAGTCGGCACGACGAGCAGACGAACTCGTTGGCCTGCTTGGGTGCAGCACGAATCGACAGGGACTCCAGCCGCTCCTCCCTGGTGAGATCCAGGAGTGACTCTTCCTCCTCCTCGACCTCTGTAGTCTCCTTGGCCTTGGTGAGGAACTCGTCAAAGCTGGCCTCGTCGTCTGCAACGAGCGCTACTTCCTCTTCCTCTTCGTCCTCTTCGTCGTCGACCTCACCCGGGTCGTCGATTTCGTTTACGCTCATCCTGTCGCCTCACTTAGACCATGGAACAGGGATTATGGGCCATCGGCTGAATTCTGCAACCGCTTTGGTGGGCCGGGCTGAACATGGTTCAGCGTGGCTATCCAGGCGACCCTATACCACCCGGCGCGCTAACTGTGGCTGAGCGGGTGCTCAAACCGGTTGCCGCGGGAGAGGACTCCCCCGCGACCACCAAGCAACGCATCGTCGAGGCGGCTTTTCAGACCCTGAAGGATGAAGGCTTTGCCGGAACCAGCGCCAGGGCAATCGCTCGCCGGGGAGCGTTCAACCAGGCGCTCATCTTCTACCACTTCGGCACGCTCAACGACCTGCTTCTGGCGGTGCTCGACAAGACCAGCGCCGAGCGAATGAGCCGCTACCGCGACTCGATTGGCAAGGCCAGAAGTGTCGACGACAAGATACAGACCGCCACTCGTCTGTACCGGGAGGATCTCGAGTCTGGTCACATAACGGTCATCTCCGAGCTCGTTGCCGGGAGCCTTGCTCGTCCGGATCTCGGTCCGGAGGTGGTGGCCCGAATGGATCCATGGATTGACTTCACCGAGGAGGTGATCCGCGACCTGCTGGAGGGATCAATATTCGGCCAGGCCATCAAACCTAAAACTCTGGCTTTCGCGGTGGTTGCCCTCTACCTGGGCGTGGACTTGCTTTCCCACCTTGATCAGGACAAATCCCGGGCGGAAGCACTTTTCCAGATGGCAGGCGCGGTGGGGCCGGTCCTTGCTCCGATGTTCGGGGGCGACTCCTAGACAGGTTTACCGCTCAACGGTTAAGACCAAGCTGTCGGATGAATAATCATTCCTAATGGAGATCAAGGATGGACGCGGCCGTACCTTGAACGAGGTCACCATTCGCCTAAATGACGATGAGACCGTCGAGCTGCTCGTCGCCGCCTCCCAGCTGGAGGATGCAAGCATCGAGCACGCCATGCTGAGGGACAAGGCCGGATCCACCCTGGCCGTATACCGTGACAGCGATCAGCCAAATCCCCTACAGCGGGGAGCCGACTGGTGGCTCGGCCTTGCGGTCCTGCTTCTGGTAGTGATGGTGACGGTCGGTGCATACACGATCGCCAGAGGCATAATCGCATTGCTTTTTTAGATCTTCAGGCGGTACGCGTTGCGAACGATCTCGAAGTTGGCAGGGGTGTAGCCGAGGAACATCCCGTCGCCTTCAACGGGCAAGGGCTTGGACGCCTCAACCTCCACCCTGGGCGCCAGGTACTCCTTGATGAGGGGCGAAGGCAGGTGCTCCCCTCGGAACGACTTGGTCATGGTCTCCACGTAGCCCCTCTTGGAGCCCTTGTGGATTAGAACGTCGAGCTTGCCGTCGGAGGGGTGCGCCTTTACGGCCATCCTTATGCCGTCTCGGTAGAACTGGCCGTTGCCGACGATGATGTTGGTTACCTCTCCCCGATAAGTCCGGCGACCCATGGTCACCTTCCCGGTTTGCGTCTTGAAGGAAGCAAGGGTCGCCCAGAAGCCCAGCAGATTGGCCACTCGGCCTATTTTCTGGGGCAGCCTTCCGGCCCGGCGTACAACCTCGGCTCCAAGTCCCACCTGCGCCATGTTGATGCAGTAGCGGCTCGGCGAGCGGTGCTCCCCGCCGGCAGGAGTAGCCCCGGCAGGAAGATCCTTGGACGCGGTCCAATTCACCCTTACAACATCGACAGCAAAGAAAGCTTCGCCTGACAGACGACGTACCGCGTCGGCGGGAGGAGCGGAAAGGCCGAAGGTCCGCAGGAAGTCGCTTCCGCCGGGCGTGGGCACCACTCCCAGCACGAGATCTGGATTCACCGGCCCGCGCTCCTCCATGAACCCATTCACTACGTGGTGCACCGTCTTATCGTCTCCGAAGGCGACGATGAACCCTGAGCCCTGGGCAAGTGCAGCCCGGGCTAGCTCCGAAGCGTCGCCGGAGTGCCGGGCTCGGAGGATCTCATAGTCGATGCCGCTCGAGGTGAGCAGAGTCTCAGCCTGTTCCCCGGCACTACAGCTCTGTTCATAGGATCGCCCTACGATTGCCGTCGCCCTGCCGTAAGGGGAACCCATCGGCTATGGGATGGTCTTCCCACCCCGACGGGCTTGAAGAAGCCACGAGGAGGTCACGCCACCCCGCTGTAAGCAACCACTCCCCTGTTGAGTCCCTCCATTGCTTCGGTAAGGGCCTTATCCAAGGCAGGATCGTCCACCGCCTGCTGGAGCTGGCTGAGTAGATCTACCGTCTGTTTACAGGACCGGATGAAGTCGCCGGGACTCCAGTCCTCCCCCAATACCTCCTCGAGCGTGGCGCCCCGGCACCATTCGTATGCCGTTGCGGCAAAGCCGGTCTGCGGCCCCCGGGTCATGTCCAAACCAGAGCGAGCCTCGCTTCTTCGGATTCGCTCCGTAAGTCGCACTATCTTGCCGAAGATCTTCTTGGTAGCGGCAGTGGGCAGGTTTCCGACCACCTCGTACGGCCCACGGCTCTCGTACACGAAGACAGTAACGAGAGCGGCCAGCTCGGCGGGGTCGAGGTCCTTCAGCCAACCCCGGCTGAGCGCCTCGGAGATCAGTAGGTCGTTCTCGTTGTAGATACGGGACAGGGACCAGCCCTTTTCCGTTAGGTTGAAACCTTCGAGGTAGCCGTACTCGTCGAGAACACCGAGGATCCTCTCGAACTGGCGCGACAGGGTCTCGGTCTTGGCCATGACCCTCTTTCGAAGGCCATCGTTTTCTTTTTGTAACCGGTGAGCCCTCTCCGCCCACTGAGCATGGCGGTCCCGGTCGACGCAGTCGTGGCAGGGGTGCTGGATCACCTTGCTCCGGGCAACCTCGATCTCGTTCAGAGCCGCCTCATCGCCCTGAGCTGGCTCCGGCTCGGCCGGAGAGCTCGTATCGTAGCGGCTGAGCAGTGCCGCCAACTGGCGGCGAAGCCCGTGATCCAGGTGGCCGCCACGAGATCTCAGGTTGATGAGCAAATCCCCATCGGAGGTGACGTTGCCGTAGACCTTGGGGGCTCGTCCCAGCTCATTCAACCCAAGCCTGATGACCTTGGAGCTCGTGGTCAGCACCGTCACCCTTGGATCTCCCCGCTTGGAGCGCTCGGCCCCGATGATCACCACCGGTCCCCTCACTTTGGCCGACCTGACCGTCCAGACCTGGCCCGGCTGGGCGGCGGCCAGAGCGTTGCGGCTGCGATTCCTCTCGTCGCTTTCCTCCCTGAGGATGGAGGACCGTTCCAGGCGCAGGAGCTGCTCGCGTAGCTCCCAGTAGCGCTCGAAGTCGCCGCGGTCGCACCGCATCCTCTCCCGATAGGAGGCCAGATAGGCCTCGTTGCGGTCGATCAGCTGCTCAACGACCACGACGTCCCGGTCGGTCCGGTACTGGGCAAATGAAGAGTTCAACAGATGCTCCGCCTCCTCCCGTGAGTAGTTCCTCACCAGGTTGGTCGCCATGTTGTAAGAGGGCTGAAAGGAGGAGATCAGCGGATAGGAACGGGTCGATGCGAGGGCCGCAATCTGGCGAAACGGGATGTCGGGCTGCTGGGGCACCACCGCGTGGCCCACGACGTCGATTCCTCGGCGTCCCGCCCGGCCGGTCAGTTGCGTGAACTGCCCGGGAGTAAGCATCTCGTGCCGCTCTCCAGTGAACTTGTTGAGGCTCTCGATCAGCACCGTCCGAGCAGGCATGTTGATTCCTAGGGACAGGGTCTCGGTGGCGAACACCAACCTCACGAGACCGGCCTTGAACAGCTCTTCGACGGTCTCCTTGAACACGGGGATGAGGCCGGCATGGTGAGCGGCGATTCCGGACGTCAGTGCTTCAAGCCACTCCGGATATCCGAGGACGTCGAGATCGCGGGGATCGAGATATGCGCATCTGTTCTCCGCATATTCCCGAATCTGGTGTCTTTGCGAGTGGTTGGTGAGGTCAACGCCATCGCGGAGGCACTGGGCGACGGCGGCGTCGCAGCCCTTTCTGGAAAATATGAAGTAGATCGCCGGCAGCATGCCTGCGTCCCTCAAGAACTCGGCCAGGTCCGGGCGGCGTGGCATCCGGCGCTTGGAGGCGGCTCTTGGACCGCCATGCCTGCGCCGGCGCCTTACCTCCGACCAGTTGGACCTACTCTCCAAAAGCCGGATATGTGGGTTGGGAATCTGCTCGTCACCCTCTACGACGAACATCGGGTACAGGCTCCCGTCGATCAAGTAGTGATGTCTCAGCTCCACGACCCGTGACTCCTCGATGATCGCCCGCGTCGGCCCCCGGAGCGTTTGCAGCCAGTCGGCGAACTCCTCCGCGTTCGATAGGGTGGCCGAGAGGGACACCAGCTTTACGTCGAGCGGGAGGTGGATAATCACTTCCTCCCACACCGCGCCTCGGTAGCGGTCCTGCAAGTAGTGCACCTCGTCGAGGATCACAAACCTTAGGTCCTGTAGCAGCTCGGACCTCTCGTAGATCATGTTCCGTAGCACTTCGGTGGTCATTACCACCACCGGCGCTTGAGGGTTTATCGAGTTGTCGCCTGTTAGCAGCCCAACTTTGTCGACGCCGTGCAGGGTCGAGAGATCGCCGAATTTCTGGTTGGAAAGGGCCTTCAGGGGCGTGGTGTAAAAGGCCTTACCCCCCTCCCGTAGGGCGAGCCATACCGCGAACTCCCCTACCACCGTCTTTCCCGACCCTGTGGGAGCAGATACCAGCACGGACTCGCCGCGGGCCAGGCCCTCCAGTCCTTCGATCTGGAATGGGTCTAATGCAAAGGGATAGCCAGAGGCGAACTGATATGCGAGCCGGGTGCTCATGGTCTCTCCTAGATCCTGCAAATGCTGGCCTGAGGGCGCCGCCGACGATCCCTCTGCAGTGAGAGCGACCGGTTGGCTTCGCCCCCCTGCTCTAATCAAGTTACCCGCTTGGCGGAGGTCCGGGGGGCGCCTCGGGTACGGACGCCGGCGGCGGAGCCCCGGGTGGCTCGGCTGCGGGTGGCTCGACCCCGGGAGGCGAACCCCCGGGAGGCGCAGCCCCGGGAGGCGCAGCCCCAGGAGGCGCAGCCCCGGGAGATGTTGCCCCTGGAGACTCGGCTCCTGGAGGCGCGACCGCGGCATCTTCCTCGGGGAGCTGTACCGGCAACTCCTGGGGCGGCGTGCCCGTTTCTGGATTTAGGCCGAAGCGGTTTCTTAGCTTCTGCATCTGCCGCTCCCCCATGCCGACAACTGCCGCGCCGTGCGCAAGTAAGTTTCGTCCCAGCCTGATGGCCTCCTGGCGGTCCGGTGCGGCGCTGAAGCGACTTGCCAACGCAAAGGTCTTGGCGGCATCGATGTAGAACATCGTGCCCTGCACGTAAAGGCCTCGAGCCTCTTCCAGGGTTTCCAGGGGGGTGCCGAGCGCACCACTTTTCAGTCCGGCGTTCAGCTTACGAAACTCCTCAATCCAACCTTCGGCTTGAGAGCGGAACTCCTCCGGTGGCATGGTCCCCAAAAGAAATTCGCCAGGCGCCTGGTTCATCGCCTGAAAGGTCGACGTAGCAGGAGTTTGCAGAAGCTGCACCTTGCGCTCGAACTGTCTTACTGCTTGCACGTCCCTGTTTCTGATTCGGGAGCTCTCACGGATGTTGAGAACGGTCGCCACTGTCCCTGCGATGAGGAGTATCAGCAGCGCCGCCCCGACCAGCCGGTAGCCCGGGCGCTTGTACCAGACTCTCGTTACCCTTTGAGGTGCCGTGCGAGGCGATGGGAGGGCGCCACGGGCCTTGATCGGTCTTCGCTGAGTAGCCTGCTTGTTGGATTTGGCCATGGCTTCGGGAGAGTTTACCGGAGCACATTCCGGGGCGGGTCGATAAAGCGTCAGTCTCGCGGTCCCGGACGGAGCTCCTTTCCTTCGCTCTCCGGAGTCTTCTTCCGAGCCCCGTTCACAGGTTCATCGACTTCAAGGGAGAGCTCTTGAGTGAACTCGGACGTAGCCTTCTTGAACTCCCGTACTGCTTTGCCCACGGAACGGGCGATTTCCGGGAAGCGCCGGGGGCCAAAGACGAGGAGGGCGAATATGGCGATGACCAGCATCTCCGCCGGCCCAAAGTTTCCCATCTCGGTCCTCCCCGACTGGCCGGGAAATGATTTGGCCGGCTTGGTCTAGGACTTGGCCTTTGCCGTCAAATGCGGCTCTATCGCAACCAGTATGGCGTTCTTCTCGTGGAAACCAACCACCGCGGTCTGAATGACTCCGTCGACGAACAGCAGCATGGTGGGGAGCAAGGAGACTCCGCATAACTGGGCGATGTCCGGATTTTCGTCCACGTCCAGCTTTGCCACCTTGAGCCTTCCCTCTTGCTCCTCGGCGAGGGCCTCGATCTCTGGGGCTAGCCTCCTGCAAGGGCCGCACCAGGCGGCCCAGCAGTCCAGAAGCACTGGGAGCTCTGAGTCGATGACCTCTTCGATGAACGTTTCACCGCTAACTTCAGCTATGACGGCCATTCTGCTACTCCAATCAGCGTTGAGGATCTAAAGTTCAAGTTCTTCCTCTCCTATCCTAGGCCTACTTTGGCTAAACCTGGACGGCTTGGGCAGGGCCTGGACAGCCTCGATTTTGTTATCTTTTCGAGCATGGTCGGGGGGAAAGGCCTAGGCCAGCTTCTCGGGGATCACCTTAGGTTGATTCGAGAGGAGAGAAATCTCAGCCATGACGAAGTAGCTCGGCAAGCGCGAGCGGTTGGGCTGCCTTGGAGCCGGGCAACCGTCCTGGCGTTCGAGAGCGGCCAGCGCAAATCCGTTGCGCTGGAAGAGCTGATTCTCCTGTCCTACGCCTTCGGCGTTGAGCCCGCAGATTGGTTTGTGGGAAAGGGCTGGGCGAAGCTAACTCCCGACGCCCGAGCAACCCTGGCAGTAATCCGCACCATGCTGGCGGGCTCGCCGACAGATCAGTGGACCCGGATTAGCAAGCGTATGTGGGACCTGCCCGAGTTCAAGCATGCGCCCGGCATCGTGGGCGCCCAGTTCGAGAAGCTGAACCAGCGCCTCAAGAGAGCCAAGCAGACGCTGGGACCGGATGCCCCAACGGAGGCGGCAATCAAGGCGGTTGAGGCTGCCGCAGGGCAGGCGGAGGTAAAGGCCGCTCACAAGTTGCGGGTTGACCCCCTGGACGTGTCGCTCACGGCATTCAAACTTTGGGGCCGCAGCTTTACCCAGGAACGGGATCGCCGGATTTCAGAGGCCATCCGCTCCGTGTCCTTTCGGTCATTTCAGGCAACCCGGGGGCACATAACCCGAGTACTCTTAAAAGAGCTCGCTCCAAAACTAAAGAAGGGGCCACCAATCACGGAGGGTCCGGGCACTTGAGAGCCAAGGCAGAGGAGCAGGACCCAAGGTACCGGTCGGGCAAGACGACTCTTAAGCTCTCAGACTCCGAAGCCGATGCCAGGCCATGGCTATCCAGGAATGAGCCAGCGGCCGATGAGCCGGCTCGCCACATCCTTCGCCGCCGGACCGTGGAGTGGTTCAAACAGCACCCGGACGCACCGGGCGGCGCCATACCAAATGCGGTCAAGAGGGTCATCGGAGGGCCCAGGATGTGGAGCGACGAGCCGGTTAAAGCCAGCCAGTTCACGGCCGAGCAAAGGGATCTGCTACTGAGGGCGTATCGGGAGATCAAGGACCTGCACGCAGCAGCCGGCGGAAAAATGGAAAGAACGGTGACCTTAAGGGACGGCCTGGGCCTTATGCCCGAGAGCTCCGCCGATTGGCCCTACCAGAGCGAGGAGTGGGCGGCGGAGCGCGCTCTTAACAACCGCGTGGGCACTCCCCCACTGCGGGGGCTGCATCCATCGCAGCGCCTGAATGCCGAATTGACCGACGCGTATTTTGTGGTCACTACCTGGATCGACTACGTGAAAGGGGGCCTTCTGGACGCGTCGGCCATCTACGAGGGCGAAGAGGACTACTAGGCTGCGACAAGAGCGGCGCGCCCCGGCTGTCTGGCTTTCTGCCTGAAGAACCGTCTATGACATCCAAAGGACGGGTACCCTTTGGACCGTGCGATTTTTGGCCAAAATCGTCCTTTTGGGGGTTCTCGCCCCGGTTGTTTACCTCGGCTGGACTGCAGCGGACATCTGGCTTACCAGCCGGAAGGACGAGCGCCCCACGTCCGACGCGATAGTGGTCCTTGGAGCGGCGCAGTACAACGGCACACCTTCCGTCGTGTTCAAGGCACGCCTGGACCAGGCCAGGCGGCTGTACCGGGAGGGCGTCGCCCCTCTCATCGTGGTGCTGGGAGGCAAGCGGCCGGGAGATCGGTTTACTGAGGCCCAAGCTGGAGCGGCCTACCTGGAGCGAGATCCCCCTGCCGACCGGGTCACCGGAGTCAAGGCAGGAACCACGACCCTCGACAGCCTCAAAAAGTTCACCGGCCTGGCGGCCGAAAGAAACATTCACAAGATCGTCGTCGTTAGCGATCCGCTCCACCTAAGTCGTGTTCAGGAGATGGCGGAGG
>DATACZ010000080.1:0-6164 GCA_036258795.1 Actinomycetota bacterium | reverse complement strand
ACATGTCCACGCCCATATGCCTGCGGCCGCCGCTTCGTGGAGCGCCAAATGTATCGGTGAACGAGGTCGCGCCCTCCACTGGACACCGGAGCTTGCCCGCGGCCGCGGCAACGGCACCGCTCTCCGCGGTCTCAGTTCCTGTCCTCGGAGTGGGAGTCGGTAGAGCCCTCAGTGCTGTTGGGCTCGGTGAGGGCCTGGCAGGGGCGGGCCTTGGGGACTCTCTGGCCCTCCTGGCTGCATCAGCTGCTGCTCTGGCGGCGGCCTCCCTCTCCCGGCGCAGCTGAGCCTCCCGATCTGCCTCCAGCCTGCTCTCGAGCGCCTGAGCTTGCCTGAAGTTTGAGGTGAGGGACCTGGTCTGCCTCTCCATGGTGTTGAAAAGCTGGCTTTCCTGGCGCTTTCTAGCCTCCAGCTGCTGTCTCAGCTGACCGTGGTCCTGCTGGGCGCGCCTCACCGCGGCGAGGTCGATCGCGTCCCGGTCGGCCGCCGCCTCCACCAGCTTCACCCGGCGGGTAAAGTCCCCCAGTGTCTCGGAGGTGACGAGATACTGCAGAACCCCGATCGGTCCTCTGCGGTAAACGGCATTTGCCCTGGAGTCGAGCCTGCCTTGAAGAGCTCTGACCCTCACCGCAGACTCCGCCACCGACCTCTCGTTCTCCTCGATGGCCTCCTGAGTCCTGGCCAGCTTTGCCTGTGCCGAGTCGTAGGCCGCCACAGCCCTGTCGAGCTCTGCTTGAAGGCTCTTCCGCTGTGAGCTTGCCTTCTGAACATCCTTGGGAGCCACCGCGGGAGCGGGTGGAGCACCCCAGAGAAGCAGCAAGGCCGCCAGGACGACCGCGATCCGGGTGGTCATAAGGGGGCATTATCGTTCAGGAGTGCACCGGATTGTGGTCAATAGTGACCCAGAGAGGGTTGTGAGGCGCTTCAGCCCTTGACGGCTCCCATCGTGAAGCCGGCAATGAACCTCCTCAGAAAGAGGTTGAAGAAGAAGGCAATAGGGAGGGCCACGAGCAGAGTTGCGGCCTGAAGTGACTGCCAGAAGAAGACGTCGCCCCTGACCAGGTCCGTGGGTACGCCCACGCTGACCGGTTTCTCGCCGGTCTGCGAAACGAAGGCCAGGGCGTACAGGAACTCGCTGGCGGCCAGGGTGGCCGTGAAAACCACTACCGCGACAATGCCCGAGAACGCCAGAGGCAGAACCATCCTGAAGAAGGCCTGGAGCCGGCTGTAGCCGTCGACCATCGCCTGCTCCTCGATGTCTTTTGGTATGGACTTGAAGAACCCGGTAAGAAGCCAGACCGAGACGGGGATCGTGATGGTCGGGTAGAGCACCACCAGCGCCCAGCGGGAATCCTGGAGGCCCAGAGCGCTGACCATCGGAGAGAGGGAGATAAACAGCAGCGAGGGCGGGATCAAGTACACGAAGAAGATCGCGATGGCTGCACCGGTCCCCCACCTGAGCTGAAACCGGCCCAAGCTGTACGCCGCCGGGATGCTCACCACCAGGGTGATCAACACCACGAATAGGGCCACCACTACGGTGTTCCACACAAAGGTTGGAAAGCCGGTCTGGTTAATCAGAAGGTCGACATGCTCCAGCGTGGGGGGCATGTTGAAGGCAAAGGGATTGTTGTCCCTGGTGTAAAGGTCCTGATCCTGCTTGAAGGCCGTGATGACACTCCATGCGAACGGGAAGGCGGCCTGAAAGCAAAAGAACAGGACCAGTGCATAGAGCGCCAATCTGCCCACCGCCCGGCGGCGCGCGAAGCTGGCCTCCAGATCGGACACTTACTGCACCTCCATCCGGCGGACCTGGCGCAGGATGACGATTGCCATCGCCGCAAGGACGGGCAGGGCAAAAAGGGCTATCGCCGCTCCCTGCCCCAGATCTCCACCCTGAATCCCCCTGAAGAATGCCCAGGTGGGAAGTACCTGGGTGGCGTCGATCGGCCCTCCCCTGGTCAGGACGTAAACCACCCCCATGTCCGCAAAAACCACGATGGCGCCGAAGAAAGTCGCAACCGCCGTAACCGGAAGGGTTAGCGGGATCGTCACCTCGAACAACGTGCGCCAGAAGCCGGCGCCATCAACGGTGGCAGCGTCTCTGATGTCCTGCGGGATGGCCATGATCCCGGCCATGATGATCACCGCGGCCAGCGGGACGATCCGCCAGGTCTGCACCGCGATGACCGCACTCATTGCCAGATTGGGGGTCGCCAGCCAGTTGAGGCTGCCATCGATGAGATCGAGACGGCGAAGAACCCAGTCGATAGGGCTGAAGAGCGTATCCAGCATCCATAGCCAGGCAATGGCGGCCAGTGAGACCGGCGTGGTCCAGGGCAACAGGATTAGAAAGCGAACCAGCCACTTTCCCCGAAAGTTCTCCACCAGCACCAGTGCCAGGATCTTTGCCAGCACGACCACGCACACGATGGTCACCACGGTCACGAAGATGCTGTTTCGGAGTGACCGGACAAAGACTGGATCATCGAGTACTTGCCGAAAGTTCTCTAGCCCCACGAAGTCAAAGCTGGGGTCGCCCACCGTGGCGTCGCTGAGGCTGTAGGCGATGGCGAGCCCAAAAGGAATCGCAACAAGCGCAAATATGTACGCCACTGAGGGCAAGAGCAGGAAGGGAGCAAGAAATCGCTCTCTCTCCAGCAAGTGCCGCCAGCGGCCACCGGCCTGAGCAACGGCACGGACGGATTTGGTCATCTGAGGCCGTTTGCTACAGACGGGCAGGCACGGTCTCGGCCTGGATTCTTTCGCCCGTCTTGCGGTCGAAGAAGCGTAGGTCCTCGCTTCTTACCGAAAATTCCTGGATCTCCTCAGACGGAGTGGGGATCGGCCGCGAAGCATGGGCAGCGACGATCACTCTGGTTTCCGCCGCCGCTCCCTCGAGATAGCCGATCAGGCGCCGCTCCGAGCCAAGGTACTCGGTGCGGTGGACACGCAAGGTGATGGTTATCCCGTGGTCGGGTGAAACCGGTCCGGGGATCAGACTCTCCGGGCGGAACCCGACGATCATGTCGTCTCGTTCGATGAGGTTCATGGGAGGGGATCCCACGAAGGTGGCCACGAATGTATCGGCGGGATCCCGGTAAACCTCCTGGGGGGTTCCAAGCTGCCGCAGCCTGCCCTCATGCAGTACCGCAATGCGGTCACCGAGTCCCATCGCCTCCACCTGGTCGTGGGTGACATAGATGGTCGTCACCCCGACCTCCTGCTGAAACGTCTTCAGATCATCGCGCGCCGCCGCCCGTAGCTTGGCGTCGAGATTCGACAGTGGCTCGTCCAGAAGAAAGACGCTGGGCTCCCGCACCAGGGCTCTGGCCAGCGCCACGCGCTGCCGCTCACCACCTGAGAGCTGCCTTGGCTTGCGCTTTAGGAGCGGCTCGATGCCTAGAAGCTTTGCCGCCCACTCCGCCTTTGCCTTCCGGTCGTCCGGGGACATTCCTTGAGCTTTGAGCGGAAAAACGATGTTGTCGAAGACGCTCTTGTGCGGGTAAAGGGCGTAGCTTTGGAACACCATCGCAATGCTGCGGGCCCGCGGGGGCAGCCCGGCCACCGGCCTTCCGCCGATGAAGATCTCGCCCGACGTTGGCTGCTCGAGCCCTGCGATCAGCCGGAGCAAAGTGGTCTTCCCGCTGCCGGAGGGGCCCAGGAGCACAAGGTACTCCCCCTCCCTGGTGGCGAGGTCCAGGTTATCTACTGCCGGGGTATCGGTGTCAAAGCGTTTGGTAAGCGCGCGCGTCTCAACGATTGCCATTCAGCTCAAGCGTATTACCTTTCGCCCCCGACCAGTCCCTGGTCACGCCACTTCCTGTAGATGGTCCTTATCCGGCCCTCGGCCTCCTCGACGGCAGCCCTGGGGCTGAGCTGGCCGCGGGCGGCCTTCGCCATCATCTGGGGAAGCACAAAGGTGCCGAAGACCTCCCCCACGGCGGCGCTGGCCGGGCCGGGATGGCCGACGTTGGTGCTCCAGCTCTCGGCGTCTTTGAGGAGGGCGAGCTTATCGGCCGGTCTCGAGCCGTAGGGGTCCCTGGTCAGCCAGTCGTCCAATCTCGGAACCGTGGAGGGAAACGCCGGGAAGGTGTATAGCTCCGAGTTGTTTGTGGCCTCTGAATAGTTGGACACGAGGTGCAGGATGAACTCCTTGGCGGCATCCGGGTTCTTGGCGTGGTTGGGGACCACGTAGATGGGAATAGCGTGCTCGCTGGCCAGCCCGACGCCTCCGGGGCCCTTCAGGGGGGCCGAGAAGAATATGTCGTTGGCAACGTCTGGGTTAGCCGTCTGGGCGGTCCTGTAAGCCGAAATAGAGTTGAGGATGTAGGAGAGGTTGCCGGCGATCAAGCCCTGGTTGTTCGATGCCGCGTCCCACCCGAACACCTCATCGGTCATGGCGGCCCTGAACAGGCGGACCATGAACTCGACCGCCTCTATGGTCTGGGGGGAGTTGATGGTCACGTTCTCGTTCTGGTCCTGCACCGATCCGCCGAAGGACCATATGAGGGCACGGGCTGCCATGTTCGAGTCGATCTCATTCGACATCCCGATGCCAAGAGCCGTGCGGTGCTCTCTTCTTATCCTTTCGCCGCCTTCCAGCAGCTCCTGGTAGGTCGATGGCCCGTTCGGCAGGCCGACCCGCTCCCAGAGACTCCTTCGGTAATCCCCCGGGTCTGGGGCCCACCCATGGCAGAAGCCGTAGAACTTGTTGGTCTTGGGGTTGAAGCTGCTACGGGTGCATAGAGGAACCTGGTCACCAAAGCGCCGCTTTGCCTCCTCATTGACGTCGGTGAGGTCAAGGACACTGGGCTCGAACGACGCGGGCGGGAAGATGAACTCGATGAGATCGTGGCCCTCCTTGGCCGACACCTCGGCTGCGGCCCGGGTCGGGATCTCAGCCTGGTTGATGTGATCGACGGTGACGTTTACTCCCACCTCCCGGCCCCACGACTGGGCAAACGGATCGAACCACCTGTCGTGGCGGGGAACGAAGTGGCTCCACTGAAGGATCCTCAGATCGCCCGACAGCTTTTCGCTTGGGCTTGCGGGAGTCGCCCTCCCGGGTTGTGACGGCCTTCCGCACCCTACCGCTGTTGCCGCTGCGGCCATGGCCGATAGCCGCAGGAAGTCTCGCCTCGTGAGCTCGTGGCGCATGCCCCAGACCCCCTTAAGGAACTATTTGGGCGAACGATACCTCTAACGCTGGGTCGAAGGGAACCGCCTCGAGTGGCGCCCTAAAAGTGGCGCTTCAGCGGCAGGTCGAGATCAGCGAATGGACCGGTGAGAGTGTTCTTATGCGCCTGGCGTGGCTGTCGCGGTTGGCGATGCGGTCCCCGTGGGGGTTGTCGTACCTCCCGGCGTTGCCGTTCCGGGGCTGGGTGACTCGCCGGGCCCTTCCACGTCCTCTGAGCCGCAGACCTGGAAGCCGTACGACCTCAACTCCATGTCGGTTTCCTCGAACCCCTGGAACACCTGCTGCAGCAGCTCCGTAGCCCTTGGCTCATCCCGGGCACCTGCGGCTTGTGCCGCCCGTTCGGCGGTGTCGAAAAGATTGGATCGCTTCTCCCACATCGCGTCGACCCTGGCCCGGTCGGCTGCTGGAGGATCCAGCCTGCGAAGCTCCTGAAGGGATGGCCTCTCAATCTGGAGCAGCCTCGGTATCCCGTTCGCCCAGGCCTCGAGCGTCGGCGGGAACATCCGGAACACCTCGTCCTCGATCGGGTCCGTCCGTTCGTCTGCCCGCCTGCAGATCGCATCCGCCCTGTCTACGTAAGCTCTCTTCTCCGGCGAGAAGGTCGACGGATCCAGCTTCCTGGCCTCCTGTTCCTCCTCCTCGACACACCGAGTCAGGCCGTATGCGGTGGCTTTCTCTTCGAACTGTTGTTGATTCTGTCCTCCCTCGGCCTGGAACAGCTCAACGGCTCTCCGCTCATCTCTAGCGGCGGCTTCGAAGTCGGCAACCGCCTTGTCGCCGGCTTCCAGGATCTGCTGGACCTCATCCTGGTCGCCTTCCGGAACGCCCAGCTCCCGCAGATCCTGGAAGCCGGCGACAAGGCAGTTGCCGACTTCGAAGCTGCCGCCAGGGACGAACGGAGAGCCGTTGAGCTGTTCCAGGCCGAGGGAGGACAGAATCAGCAAGAGTTCGAGGAGAAAGCCAGAGC
>DATACZ010000079.1:0-2835 GCA_036258795.1 Actinomycetota bacterium | reverse complement strand
GGCGTTCCATCCCCGTGTAGACGTTGAACCTGGGTGGGCGAAGAAAACCGATCAAAGTCACCCCAAAGTCCCGGGCCATCTCCAGGGCCAGGCTGCTGGGAGCCGAAACCGAGCACACTACCTGGACGCCTGCCGCAACGCACTTTTGAACGATTTCGAAACTAGACCTGCCGCTGACCATCACGGCGTGCCCTTCCAGAGGAAGCATGCCTTCCAGCAGCGCCCAACCAATGAGCTTGTCCACGGCGTTGTGGCGGCCGACATCCTCCCTGACGGCTAGGAGCTCACCTCTGCCGTCAAACAGGGCCGCCGCATGCAATCCTCCCGTCGCCTGGAAGAGTCCCTGAGCCTGCCGCAGCTTGTCTGGCAGTCCGTTGATGACCTCGGGATCGAAAACGGGACCGGCCGACACCGGTGACAGGCCTCGGAGGCGCAGAGCCTCAAGGCTGGCCTTTCCGCAAACACCGCAAGCGCTGCTGGTGAAGAAGTGCCGGTCGAGGCTCTCCAGAGCGATTGCTTCCCGTGAGACGAGATCAACGTTCAATACGTTGTACTGCTGTTCGGAGGCGGCTCCAGGTCCAAGGCAGTAGGTGATCTTGTGGATCTCGTCCTTGGCCCCGATCACCCCTTCCCCATAGAGGAATCCTGCGGCGAGCTCAAAGTCGGCTCCCGGCGTACGCATCGTCACGGCTACAGTGCGGCGTTCCGGTCCGGCGCACAGCTGGATCTCCAAGGGCTCCTCCGTGGCCAGGTAGTCGGAGCGGCGAGCGCTTTTTTCACCCTCTATCACCCATACGGGGGCCTTGGTCTTACTCCGCACGGCGAGCCTTTCCTTTGTCCGTGGTCCGGTTCAGCCCTCACCCGGCTGCATCAATTCGTTCGCCACTTTGGTCGCCTCGTCTACCGCCGTAGCTGCATCCAAGCCCTCGTGAGCCTTGGCCAGCGCGTACCGTCCAACCAGATATGAGCTCAGTGGCGCGTTCGTTTTGTCGCCGGTCCCCTCTGCAATGGTCCTTGCCAGGGCCAACAGACCATTAGCCAGATCCTCGGAAACGTTCAATTCCTGATCGGGCTCGTCCAGTTGCGCTCCCAGAGCTAATGCATATCTGGTGAGCCAGTCACTCATCGGCGTCCTCCCAATTGAGACTCCGGACCTGCCCTTCTAGGTTAACCCGACCCAATCAAGACGCCTTGTCTCTGGCCGCCTGCAGCTGCTCTGGTGTGTCGATGTCGAAAAGGGCATCCGCCGGCGCCACTGCCTTCCAGACTTCGGGCAAGATCCGCTCTACCCGGATTGCCTGGATGAGGGCCTTGAGCGAGCGCTCCCCACGGGAGAGCAGCTCCCCGGCGGCCCGGACCGCCTCGGGCGAGTAGCAGGCGGCGAGCGGTTGATCGAATCCGTCGTGGACGGGTAAGGCGGCGTCAGATGTGCCGAGCGAGTCCCTCACCAGGCTCAGAAGCTCCGGCGTTATGAAGGGAAGGTCGCAGGCCACGAGCAGGATGGGTCCCCGGCACCCTCGCCGGTCCAGCTCGACCCCACCCTTGAAGAAGGCAGCCAGCGGTCCCTGTCCATCGTCGGATACCACCGGCAGGCCTGGCCCGGCCCCACGGCCCACCGTCAACACGGGATCGGCAACCGAGCAAAGCGCTCTGGCCACACGGCTCGCGATCGGCGTCCCGGCAACGACCTGAGACCCCTTGTCGACCCCCAGCCTGGAGGACTTTCCCCCGTTCAGGAGCAGGCCGTGGCACGAAGAAGGGTCCATCTCACAGTCCCTGGAAGCGATAGATTCTTAATTCCACACGCCAGACTAGCCGCCGTGTGATCGCCTCGGCGGGCGGGAGGGACATGACTAAGGCTGCAAGGGGTTGGGATCCAAAGCTCTGGGCCAGCCTGAAGCCCTTTGGAGTCGGCGAGCAGCGTCCAAACAACTACGCCGAGATCTGGAAGGCCATATGGGAGAACCGGGACCGGCTCGGTTACTCCTGGCGCATCCTCAAGAACGGGGTTTGCGACGGCTGCGCCCTCGGCACGACAGGCATGAGGGATTGGACGCTGGACGGCATTCACCTGTGCAATGTCCGCCTCCGTCTCCTTCGGCTCAACACCATCCCGCCCCTGGATCCCGCACTTCTAGAAGACTGCGCCGAACTGCGCAGCCTGACCGGCTCGCAGCTTCGGGGCTTGGGCCGTCTCCCCCATCCGATGGTCAGGGAGCCCGGCGACAAGGGGTTCACCAGAGTGCCTTGGGACGAAATCCTGGAGCTGATAGCGACGAGAATCCGGGCCGCTCGACCCGAGCGAATCGGCTTCTATCTCACCAGCCGAGGCATTCCGAACGAGACCTATTACGCAGTACAGAAGGCGGTCAGAGCGCTGGGGTCTAACTCAATCGACAACGCCGCCAGGGTATGCCACTCCCCCAGCACTTTTGGCCTGAAGCAGGCCCTCGGCGTCGCAGCATCGACGTGCTCGTACAAGGACTGGATCGGCACCGACCTCATCGTCTTCATAGGCTCCAACGTCGCAAACAACCAGCCGGTGGCCATGAAGTATCTGTATCACGCCAAGAGATCCGGCACGAAGGTGGCGGTCATCAATAGCTACCGGGAGCCGGGGATGGAGAGGTACTGGGTTCCCTCGGTGGTAGAGAGCGGGCTCTTTGGCACCAAGATCGCAGACCACTTCTTCATGGTGGACACCGGCGGCGATATCGGCTTTCTCAACGGCGCTCTCAAGCACATGATTGAGCAGGGCTGGGTCGAGGACCGTTTCATCGAAGAGCACACCGCAGGATTCGAGGGATTAAAACGTGCCCTCGAGAACCATCAGTG
>DATACZ010000078.1:0-6074 GCA_036258795.1 Actinomycetota bacterium | reverse complement strand
GCCACATTGATTCGTCAGATGCGGGAAAGCGTCGACGGGATCGGAAGCCAAGCTATTACGTAGTGGCCCCTGAGCGGGCTGCTTTTCTGACGTTTGTCTTACACTTCATGTGCCGCCGGGATGGCGAAACACGGCAAACGCGATGGTCTCAAACACCATTGAGCGCAAGCTCTTGCGGGTTCAAATCCCGCTCCCGGCACCCACGCAAGTTAGGAGATAACACCGATTGCAAGATGAAGCCTCGCTGGGACTGCTGATCCGGTTCGTCCTCGGGACCATCTTCCTCTGGTCAGGCGCGTCCAAGATGACCGATCTCGGAGATTTCGCCGATGCGATCCGTCTTTACCGGCTGATTCCCCGGGTCACTGCCGGGGCAGCAGCCCGGCTGGTTGCGTGGGTCGAGGCGACGCTAGGGACGGCACTACTGGTGGGAATCGGTGTCTCCTGGGCTTCCCGGGTAGGCATCGGATTGCTGGCGATCTTCACCGTGGCCATCGGGATAAACCTGATCAGAGGACGGCGAATCCCTTGCGGTTGCCGCAGGAACTCCACGGAACCCATTCAGATCAAGCACATCCTGAGAAATTCCGTGGCCCTGCTGGCGCTTGCCTATTTGGCCGGACTACCCGCTCACCGCTGGGCCGTCGACTCTTTCTTGGGTAGCTGAGAGGCCCAACCCGAAGCGCCGTCCAGCTCGCCGCTCGAGCTCAGAGACTTGAAAACATACCTCCCTGCTATCTTTCCACTTGTGGATCACGCCTCCCGTATTGTCATTGCCGAAGACGAGGCCATCATTCGCCTGGACCTGCGCGAGATGCTGGAGGAGGAGGGTTACGAAGTGGTGGGCGAAGCCGGTAACGGAGAGACCGCCCTCCAGCTGACCCAGGAGCTGAAACCCGACCTCGTGATCCTGGACATCTTCATGCCCGGAATGGATGGGCTGACCGCCGCCGCCCGCATCAACGAGGAGGAGTTAGCGGCAGTGCTTATCCTCACCGCCTTCAGCCAGCGGGACCTCGTGGAGCAGGCCACCCGCACGGGAGCCATGGCCTACCTGGTGAAGCCCTTCGACAAGGGCGATCTCGTGCCTGCAGTTGAGCTAGCAATGGCCCGGTGGGCTGAGGTCCGGGCCCTGGCCGCAGAGTCAAAAAATCTTAGCGAGCGTTTGGAGAGCCGCAAGCTGGTGGAGCGGGCCAAGGGGGTGCTTATGCAGACCCATGGGCTCTCGGAGCAGGACTCGTTTCGCTTTATCCAGAAGCTTGCCATGCAGCGGCGCTCGAGCATGAGGGAAGTCGCGGATCAGCTACTGCGTCAGCAATGAGCCGCAGGTGTCTAACCTGCCTACTGTTTGCCCTGCTGGCGGTTGGTTGTGGAGGGGACCAGGTTCCCACGGGAGCCGGCAGGGACAGGCTTCTCCTCGGTTCCCTGGCCAAGCTGGATGGGGATGCCGCCCAAGCCGTCGGAATGATCAATGGGGTCGAGATGGCGATCCGCGAATACAACGAAAACCCGGACTCCCGTTACCAGATACAGCTCGAAAGGCGTAACACCCGAGGGACGCCAGAGGGCACGGATGCCGCATCTCAGGATCTCGCGAGGACCGAACGGCTGGTGGGCGTGGTCGGTCCATTCACCGATGACGAGGTTGAGGTGGCCGCTCCCATCCTTGAGCGGGCGGGCATACCGTTCTTGGTCCCTACGGTCAGCACTGACTCCGTGCCTTCATCCGAACGAGGAGTGTTTCGGCGCCTCATTCCTAGCGACCGGCAGGAGGGTCAGGCCCTAGCCGCACTGATCGCCGGGCAGGTGAGTGGCGGTATAGGGATCTTTCGTCAGGAGGGTGACAGAGGAGAGTCCTTTGAAGCGGGGGCAAAACAAGCGATAGAAGCCTTGAAGCGTCCGGTTAGCCGGTCAGAGGTCATCAGGTCCAGGCAAAACTTTGGGGCCCTGGCAAACTCGGTGATTCAGGCCCCGCCGGACGCGGTCCTGTATGGAGGAGCTGGCGACGTGGGCAAGGCCCTGTTCGATGCCCTGCGGCAGGCGGGCTACAGGGGGCTGTTCATTGCGTCACACGAGCTTAGGGAGGTGCATCGCCAGGGGGTGGGACCGGGAGTGATAGGCAGCTCGCTGGCGGCGGACCCGAGCGACTCTGCCGTGAGAGCCTTCGCTTCGGAGTATCGGAGGAGATTCGGTACGGCTCCAGTCCCCTTCGCCCTCGAGGCGTACGAGGGGGCTGTCATGATCCTGGAGGCGGTGGAGGAGGTGGAGGGCAACCCCAGTGCGGTGGCACAATTTCTGCGGCTGAACCGCAGCTTCCTCGGCGACTCGAAGATGTACGAGTACGACCCTTCAGGTTCTGGAGAATTGGTTAACCCACCGGTCTGGATCTACGAGTCCGTTGCGGGCGGTTGGAGGCTAACTGGGCGATCCGACCGTCTTCAACGAAGGGCGCCGGCGAGGGGCTGAGATCAAGACGCCCCGAGCCCTTTGGGGGTCGGGAGTTATAGAATTCCGTCGCCTTACCGTTTGAGGTTTTTCGCGCCAGAAAGGGGGCAGTCGGGATGCAAAGAAGTCGGAGCAGGTTATGGCTAGCTTTGTTGCTCTGCCTTGCTTTGGTTGCCGCCGCGTGTGGCGGCGATGGCGACGGTGGTGGTGAAAAGCGTCGCCAGGCGGCGGAATGCTCTACGGAGGGACTCAGGGAGCGGTCAGCCGCAGCGGACGGCGGTTCGTTTCGACTTGCGCAAGCCGGCCAACCCGGCAAGAAGACCCTGGTCATAGGAACCTTTGGCGACCGGACTGGGGCCAACTCCCAGATCATCATCCCGAGTCATAACGGGGCTCAACTGGCAATCGACCAGGCTAATGCCAAGGGAGACCTTCCCGTTAACCTGGAGTTCCGGCCGGTGGATAACAAGGACGCCGCCACCAACATCAACACCGCCATCCCGATTGCTCAACAATTCATCGCAGACCCGTCGGTGATCGCGGTCATGGGAGGAGGATTCTCCGGCGAGACGGGCGCGACCGGTGGCCTGTTCAGCGGAGCCGGCTTGCTTCTCATCTCGGCCTCCGCCACGAGGGTGGATCTGGTCGAGCAGGGTTGGAAGACCTTCTTCCGTGGACTTGCCAATGACGACGATCAGGGTAAGGCGGTCGGGCCGCTCTTCGAAGCACTGAACTGCAGGAGGGTGGCGGTGGTAAACGACAAGAGCGCTTACGGTCAGGGGCTCGCTCAGGTGGTGGTTCCTGCGGTCAGGGACGCGGGCATGGAGGTTGTGTTGGATGAAGGCATCGAGCCGACCACCGACTACACCGCCCTTGTCGATTCGGTGCTCGCAGAGGACCCCGATGCGGTGTTCTACGGAGGTTACGCCAGCGAGTTCCAGCTCCTGGCCAAGCAGCTCAGAGAGAAGGGCTACGACGGTCTGATCGCCTCCGGTGATGGCAGCAAGACGGCCACCATTGGAACCGACATAGGCACAGAAGCCGCCGAAGGAGTGATTCTGCTGTGCCCGTGCGGTGATCCGAACGCCTCCTCGGACCCAAAGGCACGGGAATTTGCCCGAGCCTACTCGGACCGCTTCAAGGTTCAGCCTGAGATCTATGCCGCGGAAGGTTATGACGTCGCCAACGTGACCATCGAGGCTATCCGAGCCTGCGGCAGGGGCGGTGCCGATGCAGTTACGAGGCAGTGCGTGGTGGAAGAGGTTAGAAAGATCGACTACGAGGGCGTGACGAAACGCTTCCGTTTCGCTGAAAACGGACAGGTTACGCCGGGCCCCATCGTGGTGTACGTGATAAGGGATGGAAAGATCACCGAGGTTGGTCCCGTGGAGGAAGTCGCGGGGTCCTAATCGGAAACGCCCATCTGCCAACCTCTAGGAAGAGGGCCTCGGGCCCTCTTCCTCTTTTTGACACGGGCTGGGGGAACGCATTCCAGACTGTTTGAGTAGTGAGCTTCCCTTCCGGTTGGCGGGGGGCCTGTCGACCGGATCGATCTACGCTCTGGTGGCTCTGGGGTACACCCTCGTCTACGGGGTGCTGCAGCTAATCAACTTCGCCCACTCCGAGATCTTCATGTTCGGATCGCTGGGAGGCTTTCTCACCATCACCGCGTTCGCTCCAGACGGCGCCCAGACGGCTCTTTCAGGCTCTCTGCTTCTGGCGTTTGCCTTCATTCCCGCAATGCTTATCGGAGGGGGCGCGGCCGTAGTGCTCGAAAGGCTCGCCTACCGGCCTCTGCGAAAGCGTGCCGCCCCCAGGCTCGCCTTCCTCATCAGCGCAATTGGCGCATCTTTGTTTATGAGCAACCTGGTCCGGATATGGCGGGGGCCAAACCTTGAGTCCTATCCGCAGACGGTTCGGTCAAAGGTATTTCTCGATCTCGAGGAGACCTTCTTTTCCGGCTGGCTGCCCGAAGCGATAACGAGGGTGAAGATCCAAAACAGGGACGTCATCATCCTCCTAGTCGCCGTGGCCATGATGGTGGCTCTGGACCAGTTCGTTGGCCGGTCCAAGACCGGGCGTGGGATCAGGGCTGTGGCCCAGGACCCGGAGACGGCCGGATTGATGGGCGTGGACATCGACAGGGTAATCCGGATCACCTTCCTGCTCGGAGGGCTCTCGGGAGGTGCGGCGGGCCTTCTCTTCGGATGGTCCTTCGGGGTCACCAGGTTCGCCATCGGCTTCCTGCCCGGCATCAAGGCGTTTACCGCGGCGGTGCTGGGTGGCATCGGCAATATCCGGGGAGCCGCCCTTGGTGGCCTCGTGCTAGGAGTCGTCGAGAACGTCGCCGCGGGCTGCTTTGGGACTCAGTGGAGGGACGTGGTGGCATTTCTAATCCTGGTGGCGGTGCTCATGTTCCGGCCCACCGGCCTCCTCGGGGAGGCCAGGGGGTCATGAAGATTTTCACGTCGAGAAAGATGTCGCTGGCCTCCGCGGCGACGGCCCTGGGAGCAGCCGCCGTCGCCCCGCTCGTTATATCGATTCCCGCTGAAGAGGTCCTGGTCAATGTGGCCGTGCTTTGCCTGTTGGCCCTTGGGCTGAACGTAGTGGTCGGCCTGGCCGGCTTGCTCGACCTTGGTTACATCGCCTTTTACGCCACGGGGGCGTACTGCTGGGCCATTCTCTCGGGCGCAGGCCCGATCAAGTTCGGGTTCTCGCAAACCGAGTTCTGGAGCGAGTGGGGGTTCTGGCTGATCCTGTTGTTGGCGATATTCATCAACATGATCATCGGGGTGTCATTGGGCAGCCCTACCCTTCGGCTCAGAGGGGACTACCTGGCCATAGTCACGCTCGGATTTGGCGAAATCGTCCGCATCGTTGCGAACAACTGGGACCCGGTGACCCGAGGGGCTCAGGGAATTCAGGGGATTCCTCACCCCAAGATTCCGGTTATCGGGGAAGACTTCGGGCTGGCCCCCGGACACTACTACTACCTGCTCCTCGTGCTCATAGTCTTCGTGATGGTGGTGATCCGGAACCTTCAGAACTCACGCATCGGCCGGGCGTGGCTGGCCATACGAGAGGACGAGGTGGCAGCGGAGGCAATGGGGGTGCCTACGCTCAGGATGAAGCTGCTGGCATTCGCCTTTGGGGCGGCCACCGCGGGCTTTGCCGGGGTAGTAGTGGCCGCCAAGACCAACTACATTTCTCCTGCAGGCTTTGACGTACTGTCCTCTTTTTTCATCCTGGTGGCGGTCGTTCTTGGAGGGATGGGCAGCATGTGGGGAAGCCTGATTGGTGCTCTCGTCATTGCCGGGGTTCCTGGTTGGGTCCAGCTCCGGTTCGCTCAGCTGGACGAGTACCGGTTCTTTATCTTCGGGGCACTTCTTGTCGCGATGATGATCTTCCGCCCGCAGGGAATCCTTCCCAGCGGCTGGCGGCCTGCCGGCGTGGCGGCGTCGCCGGAGGAGACTGGCGTCACCGATGAATCCATGGGAATCCCGCAAGGCTAGCCGACGCTGATGGCGCTTCTCGAGATCTCCAACGTCCACAAGCACTTCGGTGGCCTGTACGCGCTTAGGCAGGTGGATGTCGATATCGTCGAGGGCGAGATAAGGGGACTGATCGGT
>DATACZ010000077.1:0-3506 GCA_036258795.1 Actinomycetota bacterium | reverse complement strand
CGCAAGTTCAAGACCTCGGTAACGGCATGCACCCAGCAGTGCGCCCAGCATGAGGTCAACGACATCGCTTTCGTGGGCGTGGCGAAGGGAGACGAGGAGGAGCTCGGCTTTGACCTGTGGGTAGGCGGAGGGCTCGGCCCGAACCCTCACTTCGGGAAGAGCCTAGGGGTCTTCGTGGAACCGGACCTGTTGCCCGAGGTCTGGGCAGCAGCCGCCGGAGTATTTCGTGACTACGGGTTCCGGCGAGCCCGCAACCACGCCAGGGTCAAGTTCCTCATGGCCGACTGGGGCCCGGAGCGATACCGGCAGGTGATGGAGAAGGAGTATCTCGGCTACGCCCTTCCGGATGGTCCCCCCGCAGAGCCCTCCACTACGTCCCAAAGAGATCACGTAGGCGTGTACGAGCAGAAGGATGGGAATCTGTACGTCGGCTGTGCGCCCAGGGCGGGGCGCACCTCCGGGCATCAGCTGCGGCTGGTGGCCAGGCTGGCCGAAGAGTTTGGGTCCGGTAAGGTTCGTCTCACCACTCAGCAGAAGCTTGTCATAGTCGACGTCAAGCCCACGCATGTCGACGAGCTGGTCAGCGCCCTGGAGGAGATCGATCTCCGAGTCAACCCCAGCGTGTTCCGTCGCAGCACCATGGCCTGTACCGGGATTGAGTTCTGCAAGCTGGCCATCGTGGAGACGAAGCAGCGTGCCGATTGGCTCTACCGAGAGCTGGAGGAACGCCTCCCCGAGTTCGACGAGCCGATCCGCATCAACCTGAACGGCTGCCCCAACTCGTGCGCCCGGTTTCAGATCGCCGACATAGGGTTCATGGGTTCACTGGCGACGAAGCCGGACGGCACCAAAATCGACGCCTTCCAGGTCCATCTAGGAGGTCACCTGGGTGCCGAGCACCGCTTCGGCCGCAAGGTCAAGGGTCTCAAGGTTCCAGCCCACAGCCTGGCCGACTACGTCGAACGCCTGCTGCGCCGATACCTGGCCACCCGGGGCGCCGGCGAAGAATTCCACCAGTGGGCGGTCCGAGCCCAGGAGTCTTGGCTCAGGTGAGCCTGCAGCGGCAGGTTCCATCTGCCGAGGCACCCGCCGACCCCGCGCCGGCCCCGGAGCTACCGGACCTCGAGGGGGCGCCGGCCGAGGAGATCGTCGCCTGGGCGGTGAAGGAGTTCTTCCCGGACATCACGGTGGCTTGCTCGATGCAGGATGCCGTCGTGGTGGATCTAGCTTGGCGGGTAGAGCCGCGCATTGAGGTCTTCTTCCTGGAGACCCGCTTTCACTTTTCCGAAACCCTGGCCACAGCCCGGCGCATGAGGAGCCGCTACAACCTCAATCTGGTCGAGGTCAAGCCCGTCGACAGTCCAGCCGTGTGGCACAAAGACGGGTACGAGGCGTGCTGCCATGACCGCAAGGTCGCTCCTATGGAGCGATACCTTGCCGGCAAGCTAGCCTGGATGTCCGGCATCCGCAGGGCGGAGTCCCCTACCCGCTCCAATGCCAGGGCGGTCAGCTGGGATGCCAAGCGCCGGCTGGTGAAGGTGAACCCCATAGTGGCGTGGAGCGACGAACAGGTGGAAAGCTACATCGCCGAACGGGGCCTGATCGTCAACCCTTTGCTCTTCGAGGGCTACGCCTCCATCGGGTGCCACCCCTGCACGCTGCCGGCGGCCGGAAGGGAGGGCCGTTGGGCGGGAGTGGGCAAGCTCGAATGCGGCATCCACCAGGAACCTGCCTTGGAGCAGCCGCCACTTAGGCAGGATGGTGTGCAGGCCGGTCCCAAATAGACCAAGCTAGTTCGATGAACGAGCGAGATGGGGCCCCCAGGGCTCAACCCTTCTACTGTCCCTACTGCGGGGAGGAGGACTTCGTCCCGTTCGGAGGGAACGGCCAGTACCACTGTCACTCCTGCGATCGCCGCTTCGGCGTCCGGTTCCTGGGCTTGGGCGGGGGCGAGCCGGTCAAGGACGCCTCTACTGCCGGCGGAGGCCAAGATGCCCTTTAAGTATCCGATCTCGCTGGACGTGACCGGCCGGCGCTGTGTCGTGATCGGGGGCGGGGATATCGGCGAGCGCAAGTCCCAGGAGCTCCTGGAAGCCGGCGCCGACGTGGTAGTGGTTGCCCCCTCCGTCACTGCGGAAATCGAAAAGCTGTCGGAGGGCTACCGGCTGGCGCTGATTCGCCGGGAGTACGCGCCCGGCGACCTGGAGGGCGCATTCGTTGCCATTGCCGCCACCGACAACCGGGAGGTCAACTCCCGCATCTTTCAGGAAGCCACGGAACGAAACGTTCTTCTCAACGCGGTCGACGACATCGGGCACTGCCACTTTGCCGCCCCCTCGATAGTCCGGCGGGGTGATCTCAGTTTGGCCATCTCAACGGCCGGCAAGGCCCCTGCCCTCGCCAGGCGTCTCCGAGAGCAGCTCGGAGCGCAGTTCGGCCCCGAGTGGGGGTTCCTGGTCGACCTTCTGGGAGAGGTTCGCGAAGAGACGCTGCCCAGGCGCCAGGTCGACTTCCCCACGTGGGTCAGCCGCTGGCAACAAGCTCTCGATCACGACCTGATTGGGATGATCGCCGCCGGGAACATCGAAGAAGCCCGTGAGTGTGTCAGAGAAGCCCTGGAGGGCGACGGGTCCGCCCCCCATCAGCCTCCGGCCGGCAAGGTTTCGATAGTCGGAGCCGGCCCGGGAGACCCCGGACTGATCACCGTGCGGGGAAAGGAGCTCGTGAATCAAGCCGACGTAGTCGTACACGACCGGCTGGTGAACTCAAGGTTGTTCGACGGGAAGGAATCCATCCCGGTGGGCAAGGAACCCGGCCACCACCGAGATCAGCAAGATGAGATCAACAAGCTCCTCATTCGCCTGGCGCAGGAAGGCAAGCAGGTGGTACGCCTCAAAGGAGGAGACCCATTCGTCTTCGGCCGGGGAGCGGAGGAGGCGGAAGCGCTGGCCGACGCCGGCGTGGATTACGAGATCGTCCCAGCCCCCAGCGCCGCCACCGCGGTTCCCGCCTACGCCGGCATCCCGGTAACCGACCGGCGTTGGTCCTCATCCGTGGCCGTGGTCACTGGGCACTGCGTCACCGGCCCGGTGGACTGGGCCGGGATGGCAAGGAGCGTCGAGACCATCGTCGTGCTGATGGGAATGGCACGGCTTGCAGAGATCGTGGACGGTCTCCTCGAGGGCGGCCTGGACCCCACGACTCCGGCGGCAGTGATAGAGAATGGCACCCTGCCCGAACAACGGGTGATAACCGCAAGCCTCGGTAAGCTTCCGTCGGCCGCCGAGGAGGCGGGGGTTTCGTCGCCGGCCACCATCGTCGTCGGTGAGGTGGTGACGGTTCGAGACAGGATCGCCTGGTTCACCGATCCGGCCAAGCAGGGGGATGCGAATGAAGTATGAGGTAACTCCTTGGGACGGGGACTCCACGCCCAGCCAGGCCGAGATCCGCCGGATCTTCGAGAACGAGAACCTATCCCCCAGTACCTGGTCCAACGGCCCAGGCGA
>DATACZ010000076.1:0-4473 GCA_036258795.1 Actinomycetota bacterium | reverse complement strand
CATCAACAACGCAGGAGCCTCATCCGGAAGGTCGAAGATGCGGGCGCCCTCCACAGTAAAGTGCTTTCCTCTGTGGCCCGAGACGCCGCCTTCCCACAGTTCACGGATTACGTCGATGGCTTCCGAAAGCATCCCCAGGCGTACGAGAAAGGGTGGCCATCCCCGTCCTACCACGTGTTCGTTGAGATTCTCCCCGGTTCCCACTCCCAGGAAGAACCGTCCGGGCATCATCGTGGCTACGGTGGCTGCCGCCTGGGCGATGATGGCGGGGTGGATGCGAAGGAGGGGAGCGGTTACCCCCGTGCCGACCTGGAGCTTCTCCGTGGCGCGGGCTATCCCACCCAGCACCGACCATACGAACGGCGAGTGGCCCTGCACATTGAGCCAGGGATGAAAGTGATCGGATATCAGGGCAAAGGAGAAGCCGGCCTCCTCGGCCCTGTGTGCAAAGCCGACGAGCTCACCTGCCGGGTGTTCCTCGCATGAGAGGTGGTATCCGATTTGAGGGCCGCTCACGATGGCCTTTGTTTTGCCCGACTATCAGCTAGAGCTAAACGAAGGCAGCCGAAGCTATCCCGCTTTGTCTGGGTGGGAGGCGTCGGTGAACTCCCGAAACTCTCCCGTGATGAGGAAAGCCACCTGTTCGGCAATGTCCACCGCATGGTCCCCAATCCTCTCGATCTGGCGGGAGACGGTGTGCATGCCGATGGCCCACTGGAGCATTCGCTTGTCGTCGGAGATGGGCAGGATGGCCCTCATCATGCCGCGATTCAGGCGGTCCAGGGGGTCATCCATGCTCGGCAGCTTGGTTGCAAGCTCCATGTCGCGCCTGGCGAACGCATCCGTCGAGGCGGCGATCATCTTGAGAGCAATCCCGCTCATCTCGCTCAGGTGCGTGATGATTACCTGGCTTCGGGGTAGGTCCACTACCGACTGACCGATTTTGGCGATGTTGACGGCCATGTCGGCGACCCGCTCCAGGTGAAGGTTTATATGGAGCAAAGCGGTCAGGAACCTCAGGTCCGTGGCCACGGGAGTCTGGAGGGCGAACAGCGCCACGATCCGGCGCTCGATATCGAGGTAGTAGAAGTCAACCTCGTCATCGCCCTGAATCACCTGGTCGTAGAGCTGTGAGTTGTTTTCGACGAGCCCCCTTACCGCCTGCGCGACCAGGTCCTGTGCCGCAGCGCTCATTGCCTGGACCTTGATCTCGAGCTCGCGGAGCTCCTCGTCAAAGTGCCGCCGTACATTCAGTGGCCGTGGCCGAAACGATGGGTCAGCCATCAGCCGAATCTGCCCGTGATATAAGCCTCGGTCCTGGGATCCCTGGGGTTGGTGAAGAGCTCAGTCGTTGGTGCGAACTCGACCAGCACTCCGGTCCGGTGCCCATCGTCCGACACCTCTACTGTCAGGAATGCAGTCATGTCGCTTACCCGCGCCGCCTGCTGCATGTTGTGAGTGACGATCAGGATCGTGTAGTCCTCTTTTAGGCTTTCCATGAGGTCTTCGATGCGGGACGTGGCCACCGGGTCGAGGGCCGAAGCTGGCTCGTCCATCAAAATCACGTCAGGCTCTACGGCCAGTGCCCGAGCAATGCATAGCCGCTGTTGCTGGCCTCCGCTGAGAGAGAGGGCGTTGCTCTTCAGCTTACCCTTGACCTCGTCCCACAGGGCGGCACCCTGCAATGCGTGCTCCACCCGGGCGTCGATGTCGTCTGTCATGCCGTTGACGCGCAGACCGAAGGCGATGTTTTCGTAAATCGATTTCGGAAAGGGATTGGGCTTCTGAAACACCATCCCGATATGGCGGCGCACTTCGACTGGGTCCACCGCTGGGCCATAGAGATCCACTCCATGGTAGAGGACCTGGCCTTCGATGGAGGCGGCGGGGATAAGGTCGTTCAGGCGGTTGAAGCAGCGGATGAGGGTGCTCTTTCCACAGCCACTGGGGCCGATGATGGCTGTGATCTGATTCCGGCTGATGTCGGCAGTGACTCCCCGCACCGCGAGCAGACCACCGTAGCGAACGCCTAAGTCCCGCACTCGGAAGATTGGCTCTGATTCGGGCCGGTCGTCGGGCGTGCCTCCCGTGGGCACAGGCTTGATATCCAGGGTTATCTCAGAGGAACGCTTCATGACCTTGCTCATGGCTTTCTCTGGTACCGGCTTCTTATCAGTATGGCCACGGCATTCATGGCCAGCAGGACGGCCAACAAGACCACGATACCCGCCGCGGCGGTCTCGGCAAAAGCGGACTGAGGACGTGACGTCCAGTTGAAGATCTGTATTGGAAGCACCGTGAAGCGGTCAAGCAACGAGTTTGGCACGAAGGTCACGTAGGTCAGGGCCCCCATCGTGATTAGGGGAGCGGTCTCCCCGATTGCCCTGGATAGCGCCAGGATGATTCCTGTCAGGAATCCCGGAAGAGCGGCCGGAAACACCTGGCGGGACACCGTCTGCCATCTTGTGGCCCCCAGGGCCAAAGCCCCATCGCGGATTGAGCTCGGTACCGCCCTCAGAGCTTCCCTTCCGGACAGGACGATGACCGGCAGGACCAACAGACCAAGAGTGAGTCCGCCGGCCAGGACTGAGCGCCCCATGGCGAAGAACCGCACAAAGACTGCCAGGCCCAGCAGGCCATAGATTATGGAGGGCACGGCCGCCAGGTTGGCGATGTTGAGCTCGATGAGGGTAGCCAGGCGCCCCTTCCTTGCAAACTCCTCCAGGTAGATGGCCGCCCCCATGCCGACCGGTACAGAGAAGAGCGTGCAGACGCTTATAACCCAAAGCGTGCCCCACAGTGCCGGCTGGGCCCCGGCCCTCGCGGCAAAGCGCGAGGGCAGTGAGGTCAGAAAATCGACAGACAACCTAGGGGCCCCCACTCGAAGGACATCGATCAAAAGCGTGATCAGAGACGCCACGCCGATGAGGACGGCCACCAGCAGCAGGACAACAAACGTCTTTTCGTAAAGGTTTTGCTTGCCCCCCTGCCCCCGGAGTGAGAATGCCTGGGCTTCCCCGACGCTCACTCGTAGGTCTCCCTGAATCTCCGAACGATCCTGATGCTTATGAGGTTCAGAATGAGGGTCAAGACGAAGAGGGTTGTTCCGACCGCAAAGATGGTCTGGTAGGCGATCTCCCCGGTCGCAGTGTCCCCAAGGCTGACCTGGACGATGTAGGCAGTCATGGTTTGGCTGCCCTTGAGGGGGTTGAACGACATGCTGGGTTGGTTCCCACCAGCTATGGCTACGATCATGGTCTCGCCGACGGCTCGGGACATGCCCAGAATCACTGAGGCGGCGATTCCGGAGAGGGCTGCCGGAACGATGACCTTCAGCGCGGCGATCCGGCGGGTGGCTCCGAGCGCATAGGCCCCTTCTCGCAGCGATCCCGGAACCGCGCGAAGAGCATCCTCCGAAAGTGAGGCAATCGTTGGGATGATCATCAAGCCAACCACCAATCCTGCCGACAAGACGTTGAAGCGCTCCACCTGCGGGATGGCAGGCTCCAGCAGGTTCTTGGTGACGAAGTTGAGGGCGAAGAAGCCCAGGACCACGGTTGGGATACCGGCGAGAACCTCCAGGAACGGCTTGAGGAAGCCTCGCACTCGACCGGGGGCATACTCGCTCAGGTAGATCGCCGTGGCGAGCCCCAGGGGAACCGAAAACATCACTGCAATTGCAGTCACCTTGAGTGTGCCGCTGATCAGCGGAAGCACGCCAAAGGAGGCGTTGCGGCCAAACGTTGGAGCCCACTCACGCCCGGTGAAGTACTCCAGGGGCGACACCTCACGGAAGAAGCTGAGCGTTTCGGAGATCAGTGCCAGCACTATGCCGAGAGTGGTGAGCACGGAGATCAATCCGCAGGCCATTAGCACCATGCGGATGAAGGCTTCTAGTCGACGTTTACGACCTCCAAGAGAGGGGCCGCCGGCAAGCTCTACCGGGGGAGCTGCTATGGGCTTGCTCCCGGAGAGGGCCCTCCAGCGGCTTCGTTGAATTCCTCCCTCTCGCCCATGAGAGTCTCGCCGGACAACGGCGTGTAACCGACGTCACCGACGATGTCGTTAACGTTGTCGAGGTAAAAGCCGAGAAACGCCCGTACCTCGGGGCGGCCGATCGAAGCTTTCTTCGCGTAAACGAAGAGTGGCCGCGAAAGGGGCTTGTAGGTCCCGTTCTGGACGGTCCGATCGCTTGGAGTGACGCACCCCTCACCGGAGTCAACGCCGACGAGGTTGAGCTTGTCGGTGTTCTCTTTGTAGTACGCATAGCCGAAGTAGGCGAGCGCCCCCTCATCGCCCTCGACTCCTTGCACAAGGACGTTGTCGTCCTCGGAGGGGGTGTAATCCGTACGGCTCGCTCCTTCCTCACCGTTGATCACATCGGTGAAGTAATCGAACGTGCCTGAATCCGTGCCGGGACCAAAGAGGGTGAGAGGACGGTCCGGATAGCCGGGCCTTACGTCCTTCCAGTTG
>DATACZ010000075.1:0-20112 GCA_036258795.1 Actinomycetota bacterium | reverse complement strand
GCCATGCGCATCTCCGGGACGTCCGGGTTCGGGTGGGCCAGGCCCATGAAGAAGAGCTTTACCTCTGGATGGTCCTTGACCACCTGGTCCACCGCCCTAATGAGCGTCAGCGGGTCGAACCAGTTGTAGATGCCGCCTCCCCACAAGATCACCTTGTCGTCCGGGCCGATTCCGGGCAACACCCCTTTGAGAACGTTTTGGGTGTGCAGCGGAGGATCGGAGGGAATGCCGAAGGGAACCACGTCGATCATGCCGCGCAGCGTGGGATCCAGGTCGTATACCTGAGGGTTCAGCCGGCCGATTCCGGCAAGCTGTCCCAACCAGAAGTCACGCTGCTTCTCTGAGGCGCAGATGAAGAAGTCGCAGATGCGGAGCTGATGGTTGATGACCCCGAGATCGCTCTCGGCGATGTTCAGGCGCCTATCCGCATCGTCTTGGCGGAACATCTCCAGATTTTCGAGGTGGAACGGATCGTACAGATCCGCTACCAGGATCTTGCCCGACCGGGCGATAGCCGGGTAGGCATGCATCACGAATCCCTGGAAGATCACCACGTCGGCCCAGTCGAGGTGCTCCGGCAGGGTCCTCTCGGAAATTACGTCCAGAGTGAACGTCTTGGGCTTGATCTCCGAGCTGGTCTTGACCAGCATGCGGACCTCGTGCTTTCGGGACAGCTCGGCTGATATCTCCCAGGCACGGATGGCCGGGCCGGCCATCTTCGCCGAGACGGTGTCTCCGGTGATTACGAGCACCTTGGAGGGAGCGTTGAAGACGCTGTCCATGTTCAGGCTCTCGACCATCTTCGAGAATGTCTGCGAGAACAGGGGATCGTTGATGTTTGGGATGAGGGCGGAGCGGAACAGCGGAATGATCTCCGAGTCGGAGCGCACTCGCCTGCTCTGAACGAACTCCCGTTTGGCCATGACACCGGGGAGATTGCGGCAGACCTCGGAGATCGCAAGCATGTGTGACATGGTCAGCGTCGGAACCTGTTCCTGCTCCCCCACCGGTCCACCGTCCTGCACTGCCAGATCGTATTTTTGGCGCTCGACCCCTGCATAGCTGAGGCCCCGCTCCAGTGCCAGCATCACCGAAGGGCCGAGGACCTTGTCCAGAGTCTTGCCCTCATAGTTCTTGAGGATGGTCATCAGCGCGTTTCGCTCGAGAAGGAATCGCTCCTTCTCATGCCCCAGAGCCTCGGCTGTCCCGTGATGCCGGTGATAGACGATCGACGAGGGCTCGTACAAGACCCGGTAACCCATGGTCCACAGCCTCCAGCCAAGGTCGACGTCCTCGAAGAAGGCAAAGTAGTCTTCGTCAAAGGCGCCCACGTCGAGGAAGAGGTCTCTGGGTATCAGCAGGGCACAGCCCGAGGCGAACAGGGTCTCGCCCGGGCGATCGTACTGGCCCTGGTCCGGTTCGTTGACTCCCACCTTGAACCCATGGCCGTAAAAGGAAAGAGCTCCGCCGCCGTAATCGATGGTCTTCCCGTCGAGCGTTAAGATCTTGGAGGCGATCATCGCCACATCCATAGCCTTGTTAAAGCCGGCAAGCCCCTTGGAGATCCACTGCGGGTGCGCTCGGGCGTCGTTGTTTATTAGGGCCACATACTCGCCCTTGGCCTCGCGGACGCCTACGTTGATGCCTCCCGCGAAACCAAGGTTGTTCTCCAGCGCCACGACACGGGCTTGGGGCCAATGAGTCTTCATGTGGGCGACGGATCCGTCGGAAGAGCCGTTGTCGACGAAGATAATCTCGAAACGACCCGGGGGATAGTCTTGAGCGATAAGCGATTCGATGCAGGCATCTAGGAACTGCTTACCGTTAAAGTTCAAGACAACTATTGAGACGTCGAGGGGCATAGGGGAACTGTAAGCTATGAACGGCTGCACCGTCACCATTCGCCGGCGCCTGCCTTATACCCGGGTTCTTGCCGAGTCCTTCTTCTCCCACCATGCCGACGGCACCTTTACCGCCCTCGTTCTGGATGAGGCGTGGGCGGACGAAGGCGAGCGGAACGGGCGCCTGAGGATCCTGACCCCCAGGGACGTCGGACTCTCCGATTTCGAGCTTCATTGCCTGGCCATGCTGCTGAAATCCGACGACCTGGTTCTTGCCACCGCCCCCAAGCTGCTCAAGCATCTGATAGAGGAAACCGGCCTTCCTCACGTCTTTATCGCCGACGACGCCCTTGTCCTCGGTTCACTGGAGGACCTGGAGAAGGAGACTCTTCGCTCCGGCCTTCTGCTCACCCCTCGAACCACAGCTCCACTGCCCGCCGACGATCACACCCCCGACCAGCCCGAGCTGTTGAACGCCGGCCTTTACGACCCAGGACTGGTGGGTGCCAGCCCCGAGGCGATGCCCTTCTTGGACTGGTGGGCGGGAGCCATATTTACCGAGGCGATCCGGGCCCGTCCCCGCGAGAGGACCGACAACGAGTTGAGGGTCAACGAGAACCTTTATCTCGGACGAATCTTCGACATGGTTCCCCTTTACTTCACGCATCGCTTGGCTCACGACCCGGGCTGGTGGGTCTCTTTTTGGAACGTATGGGGACATAAGTTTGAGAAGGCTGAAGGCGGCTGGCTGGTCGACGGCAGGCCACTTCGGGTCTTCCACTTCGAGGGCTACCGTCCGGACTATTCCCACCTCCTGGGACTAGCTCAGGGTCCTCGTCCCAGGGTTCTGCTCAGCCGGCGGCCGGAGCTTGCCGAGCTAGCCGAGGACTACCGCGCCCGCCTTGAAGAGGCCGGCTTCGAAGATGCCCGGAAGCTTCCCTTCGGGTTCGAGGACCTGCCCGGGGGTTTGAAGGTAGACGCCCGCATGCGATTCGTGTACCGGAAGGCTTTGAAGGCCTTTCGGGAGGGACGAGGCCCAGCTCCCCCGGATCCGTTCGACATTGAGAATCCCCAGGCCTTCGTCGACTGGCTGAACACAGCTGATCCTCAGAGCCTCGCACCGGTGGTGCCCCGGTACCTGCATGCCCTTTATCAGGAAAGGTTGGACCTTCAGGCGGCTTACCCCGGATTGGCCAGAGCCGATGCCGGCAAGTACCTCGACTGGGTGATGCGCTACGGCGCCAGAGAGACAAACCTTCCCCCGGAGCTTTGCCGGTTCGACCAGTCGCTTAGAAGACCTTGCAATGAAGAGCTCGAGAAGCCAACCCGCCCAGACCGCCTGCGACTGCGTCCCCACTTCCCCTACGGGCTCAACGTGGCAGGCTACTTCAAGGCCGAGCTGGGCGTGGGCGAGATGGCGCGGCTCGTCTTGAGCGGGGTGGAGCAGTCCGGGATTCCATACTCGAGCTACTCGTACGAGGCGAAGTTCAGCCGCCAGAGTCATCCCTTCGAGCCGGTTGGTGATGAGTTCGAGTACGCGCTGAACCTCATCTGTGTCAATGCCGATGAGCTCCAGCCCTTCGTCAGGGACACCGGCCCCCAAATTCTGGAGCATCGCTACACCATCGGTCTGTGGTGGTGGGAGGTCGAAGACTTTCCCGCGATACGGCGGGACACCGCCAAGATGTTCGACGAGGTGTGGGCGGGATCCCACCACGTTGCCCGGGCGGTCTCCCCACACACAAACAAGCCGGTTCACGTGGTTCCCATACCGATCAGGCAAATTGACGCGCCGCCGCTCGACCGGTCCGCGCTCGGCCTGCCGGATGGGTTCATGTTCCTATTCACGTTCGACTTCCTGAGCGTTTTTGAGCGCAAGAACCCCGTTGGAGTCGTAAAGGCGTTCACCAAGGCATTTCGTGAGCAGGAGGGCCCTCAGCTCGTGATCAAAAGCATCAACGGCTCGGATGAGCTGCACTCATTCGAACTGCTCCGCCTCGCTGCGGCAGATCGCTCCGACATCAAGATCATCGACGGGTACCTGCCACCGGATCAGAAAGATGGGCTGACTGCCGCTTGTGACTGTTACGTCTCCCTGCACAGGGCCGAAGGCTACGGGCTTGGCATGGCCGAGGCCATGGCGCTCGGCAAACCCATCATTGCCACGGCCTACTCCGGAAACCTCGAGTTTCTGAACGAGGAGAACAGCTATCTAGTTGGGCACCGCCTGATTCCCGTGCCTCCCGGATCCGACCCTTACCCTGAGGGGACACGGTGGGCAGAGCCGGACCTGGACATGGCGGCCGAGCACATGCGACGGGTCTACGAGAATCGAAAGGAAGCCGAAGCAAGGGGCCGGAGGGCTCGGGAGGATGCCCTTACGATCCATTCCCCGGCCCGGACGGCGAGCTTCATCGCTCAACGGACCGAGGAGATCTGGCAGCAGATGCGACGGACGGAGCGCTCCGAGCTTCCCGCCCGAGTAGTAAAGGGCGCAATCCGAAGGATCATGACGAGCGTGACGGGGCCCTCTCGCGTCAGGCAAGCCACAGCAGACCCCACAGACACCTGAGATTCAAGTTCCTATCGGGCATCGGCACCGGATGTGGCCTCCCGCGGGCGGTCCCTCAATCCTGCCCAGCCGACTCTCTTTAGGAACTGAGCTCCCCGATACACGCGATCCGGCACTGGGTGGACGGCGGTAAGGCAAGGATCCCGCTCCGATGTGGCAGTGATCACGCAGTCCTTTTGGGCTAAACGCTGCCCGTGCCAGAGCCTCATGCTTTCCACCTCGGACCTGTAGTCGAGAAGAAACAGCGCTGCCACGAGCAACCAGGAGGCCACGGCCAAGCTCGCTGCCGGGGCGGGAGCCTGACCGGCGTCCGGCAGGAGGGCGAGGCTCACCAGAGCCGTCGTTGCCACCATCAGGAGGATGCCGATGGTTGTGTAGCGGCTCGAGCCGGCAAACGGCAATCCCAGTCCCAATCTGGTCAGCATTGTCGCCACCGAGGAGAGCAATGCGTAAGCGCCAATTGAAATCCACACCATCGACGGCACGAGGCGGCTTCTACGCCTGATCAGCACATAGGCCGCGGATGCAACGAAGGCGGTGGCGAATAGGGCACCCACGAAGTAGCTCGGCTCGGCGTCCAGAACCGGCCTCCCGAGGTAGTAAAGAATGTATGCAACTGGACGCTCGGGCTCGCTCAGGATCTCCGGTATGGGAGCCCGGAAGCTGGCCATGACTGAGGGGCTCGTGTACCTGTAAAGGTATAGAGATGTCGACGCCACCCCAATCAGCACCCAGATCCACCAGTACTTCCGGAACTTCTCCCGTACGAGCACAAGGGGCATGCAGGTGAGCCAGATCAGCGTGCCGCTGAACAACGAGTACTGTCCGACAAGGGCGGCGATCGTAGCGATCACAAGGGCGGGCCACGCCGGGCGCCGGTCGGGCCAGAGCGTCAGAATCCCAGCCGCCACGAGAAAGCAAAGCAAGGGGAGAAACCAGCTGATCTGCCAACCCCAGAACCAGTCCTCCCACTGGACCGGCGAGAAGATCATCAGGGACAACGCCACGGCGGGAACCGCCCTCCACCGTCCGAGCGAAGAAAGTGAGCGAAGCAGCAGTATCAGCAATATGCAGAACATCCCGACGGCAAGAATCAGGTTGACCCAGAGCTCAACCTTGGTGTTCCAGCGGGTGACGGGCGCAAGCGCCAGCATCACCATCCGGGGAAAGACCATCCGCTGCTCGAGGTGCTGGTTGAAAAGATCTGAGAGTTCGACGCCGGTGGTGCGAGCTTTTTCTAACAGCGAGACCAAGTCCCACTGGTCGGAGAACGGAAGGTTGACTCCGTACCTATGGATCAACTGAGCAAGGACGGCCAGAGGGGCCAGGCACCCCACCGCTCCGACCGCCTTGAACGCGATGTCCAACGACCGCGAGGCTCGGGAGTTGGGAGGGTGGCCGCGGCTCGAGCCGGCCGCTTCAGTTATCGGGGTTCCCATGGATAATCCGGCCGGCCCCTTGGGCGATGGCCCGTAATACTAACCCTGCGGTGCGCGCTGGCCAGCAGGACGACCATCCCGCCCAATACAGAGGTGCGAGCAGAGCCGGCGGTCCAAAGTACTCAGCCCTGGTCATTGCCGCGTACTCGCTTCTTGTGGCGTCGTTCATGTTCAGTACTCCTCCGGGAGCGTCACCCGATGAGGGGGTGCACTATCTCAAGGCACTGGCAGCCGGCCGGGGAGACATCGTGCTCCGAAAAGAACCTCCTCCGCTTCCGCCGACCGGAGTGCCCCAGACGATTAGGTGGCTGCATCTGCAGACCCGGCTCGTCACGGTCCCGCCTCACCTGGCTCCTGCGCCGTTCAGCTGCTGGTCGTATCAGTTCTACGTCGGCGCCTGCAAGCCCGGTGATCAGGCTCGGTCTCCTGCACCGACCGGCACGGTAGAGATAGGAACTCACGTGGGCAGGTACCCGCCATACGGCTACATCGTGCCAGGGGCACTGATGCGCTTGGCGGGGGATCCTACCAGCGCCCTGCGGTGGGGACGGGTGGGAGTGGCGCTCTCCTCGATGGGCCTGCTCGCCGTGGCGGCATTGGCTCTTGCCGGCCGAGATCCCGTCTCGATCACTGGCCTCATCGCCGGCATGACTCCCATGGCGGTCTACCTGTTCGCAAGCCTCTCGAGCAACGGCGTCGAGATCGCTGCGGGGATCTGCTTCCTGGCCTGTCTTCTGCGACTGTCGAGGCCCTCGCCGCCTGGTTGGCTGTGGTGGGCGACCGCGGCAGCGGGTGCTGTTCTATGCCTGACCCGTGATCTCGGCCCCGTGTGGATGCTTATCGACGTTGCCATCTTCCTGTCCCTTTCAGGGATACCGGCCGCTCGCCGCGCCTGGCGCTCCGGGGGAAGGGCTGCCGCAGCGGCTCTAGTAATCATTGCCTGCTCTGCAGGCATGTCGGTGGTGTGGCAGCTGACCCAGTCGGCCCGCCCGCCCCTGGGGCCTGAGCTGATTTGGAACCTTGGCGACCGCTTCAAGTACCTCCCCGACCTCTTCCGCCAAACCATTGGCGTATTTGGCGCCCTGGATGGTCCCATGCCAGGACCGGCCTACTGGTTGGGAGGGCTCACCATTGCCGGGTTGGTGATACTGGCCCTCACATACGGGTCGTGGCGAGAAAGGGCCGTTTTGACGGGCACGTTTGCCGCCGTCCTTGGCGCCACCCTCTTTGTGGATGGCGCGCAGGCCGCAGCCGGCTTCGGAGCCCAAGGCAGGCATCTCATGCCGATTGCGGTGGCCATTCCCTTGGTGGCCGGAGAGGTCCTGGCAAGACGCCGAGGTGGTGGAGCCGCGCTCATCAGGCTGGCCCCTCTGGTCGTTGCAGGCGCCGCCTCCATTCTTCAGCTGGCCGGCTGGTACACGATCGCGCACAGGTTCTCGGTTGGAGCCACGGGACCGGTGAGGTTCTTTCTAGAACCGCAGTGGTCGCCCCCTCTCGGCTGGATTCCATGGGCACTACTGACGCTCGCGGGAGCGTTACTAATCACCGTCCTTGGATTCCGGTGGAAAGAGGCCGCATAGACGCACGGGAAGGTCTGAGTTCATGGCGCCCGAGTCAAACCTCCCCAGCCCATATCCTTCAAGTACAGGGAACGCCGAAAGGCAACGTGCTTGTCCGGGTAGGCCAACGTTAGGCATGGGTCGTCGGCCGACGTCACCCGTAGAAGACATTGCTTGCTGTCCAGCCGCTGAACGTAAGCCTGCCTCATGGACGCCACCTCCGACGGGTAGTCCGCGAGAAATGCGGCCCCCAACACCAGCCACACGCCCGTAACGGCCACGACTCGAAGGCTCGAACCGGCACGGGAGGACGCGAGAAGGAGGCTTATCAGCGCGGCGGTCGAAAGCATGAGAAGAATCCCGATAGTGGTGTAGCGGCTTGCTCCGGCATTCCCGAGACCCAGCTTGAGCCTGCCGAGCATGGTCATCACCGCGGTCAGCAGCGCATAGCATCCGATTGAGAACCAGATCACGCCGCTCTCCAGCCGGTCGCGCCGCACAACCAGAAGCAAGATCGTAGACAGAATGAAGAGCACCACGAGCATGGTCCCCACCCAAAAGCTGGGATCCAGATCCAAGACCGGCCGCCCCAGGTAGTACGACAAGTACTCGAAGGCCATACGGGGATCTCTAACCAGGGAGTGAGGGGAAGCATAGAAACCCTCCCAGTGGGAGGGGTGGCGTCCGTATAGGTAGAGCGCCGTGAAGGCAACCCCGGCCAAGACCCATACCCCGATGAATTTCCTCAGATACTTCCGCACGATCAGGATCGGAATGCAGCTGATCCAGGTCAGCGTCCCGTGAAAGAGCGAGTACTGGCTCAACACTGCCGCCGCTACCGCTATCAAGACCGCCGGCCACGCCGGGCGATCTTCAGGCCACTTCGCCAGGGCAGTCACGGCAATCAGGAAAGTCAGCAACGGCAGGAACCAGCTGATGGCCCAGCCCCACAGCAAGTTCTCCCACTGAACGGGAGAGAAGATCATCAACGAAGCGCATGCCGCCGGCACCATGAGCCACCTCCCGAGCGCTGAGAGGGTGTCGGCCAACAGCCTCACCAGAATGAGGAATATCGCCGCCGCGAGGAGGAAATTAACGAAAAGCTCGACCCTTATGTTCCAGTTGGTAAGAGGGGCCAGGGCAAGCATCAGCAGCCTGGGAAAGACGATCCTCTGCTCCCCGTGCTGAGCGAAGAAGTCTGTAAGTGAGAACCCGGCGTGGTCTTGCTTCTGCATCAGGGGGACAAGCTCCCACTGATCGGTGTGAGGGAGATTTACGCCGAAGCGGTCAATCAGAACGGCGAGAGCGGCCGGCGGTGCAAGGCAGAGTATCGCTCCCAGAACCATCCCCAGCAGTCGCGGAACTCGGGGCATGTCCCTGCTTCCCAAACTCTCGAAGGCCTCGGAGCGCCAACCTAACATCCGACGTGCTAGGCCAGTCCATGCTCTGGATTAGGCGGTGAGCAGCCAAAAGCTCGCACGGTAGGGTATGTGGTCCCGGGTCGGGAGGCTCCCGCAGGTGGCCTTTTTTGAGCTTTCTCGGTCGGGGCAATACTGAGGTTCTCAGCGTCAGGCACAGAGTAATCGACGCGTACAAAGCAAGTCAGACGGAGGTTGTGGCACCGACTCTCGAAGAGTCTTCCCTGCCTCGTGCTCTCGACCGCTGGACGACCTGGTGGTTGAACACCCCAATCGACCGCTATCTTCGTCCAGCTCTTCTCACCATCTACGCCGTGGCCATGGGCGTCGCGGCATGGCACCACGAGCCTTGGGTGGACGAGGCGCAGGCATGGCTGCTGGCTCGAGATGCCAATCCAATAAGACTGGTCACGAAGCTCCTGGCCTACGAGGGCCATCCGGGCCTCTGGTATTTGGTGCTGATGCTCCCGGCAAGGCTGTTGCCCTACCGCGCGCTGAACCTCATCTCGGGAGTCGCTGCCGGCTGGGCCGCTTACCTGGTTGTTCGCCGTTCCCCCTTCCCGATCATCGTCAAGGTGCTGCTGCCCTTTACGTTCTTCCTCTTTTTCCAGTACGGAGTCGTAGCCCGCAACTACGCCCTTCTGCCCGGGACGCTCTTTCTGGTTGCGATTGCCTATAGAGATAGCCTGACCAGGCCGTACAAGTTCGCCGGACTGCTTTTCTTGCTCGCAAACGTCAGCGTCCATGGCTTTTTGATGGCGGCGGCGATCGCTGGTATCACGTTCATGCGTGTTGTAAGCGGTCGCTTCCCATTGACCGGCGACCTCCGAAAGGCAAACCTGCTGGCTCTGGCCGCCCTCGGGATGGGGATGGCCATCGTGGCCCTCATCATGAGGCCTCCCGCAGACCGAGACTTCGCTCGGCCAAGGACCGGGACTTTGATCGGAAGAGTGCTGAGGGCTGCCGTAGACATGTCCACGAACGGTTGGGCCGGTTCGCGATTGCTGCTCGTGCTGATTCTCATGGCAAGCCTCGTGTTCTTTTGGCGAGCCAGGGTTCTTTGGCTTTGGCTGCTTCCGGCGGCGGCGATAATCGTCTTCTCCGAGCTGGTATACGGGTCGCCCTGGCACGAAGGCATTCTTTTCCTGGGTTGGATATTTGCCCTTTGGGTGGGGTTGGAGCGTTTCGAACGAAGGGATCCCGTCGACGCATGGATCAGGCCCGCGATACTTACCGCGCTGTTGGTGGTTTGCGCCATACAAGTGAGCTGGACTGTGGCGTCAGTCAGAGCTGACTTCGTCGGGCCTTATTCCGGAAGCAAGGCCCTCGCGGAGTACATCAAGGAGCGCTCGCTCGAACGCCGCGTTATCTATGGGATCGCATTTCCATCGATGGCAGTCCTCCCCTACTTCGAAGGGAACATTTACGACAACTATCACGCTGGGGAAAAGCCCTCTTACTGGGACTGGTCGTCACGCAACGACATGATCATCGATCCAGCCGAGATCGAGCGTCACCGGCCCGACTACATCGTGGTCCCCCTGAAGGCGGCGGGAGCAGAGGACTTTCTGAAGCAGTTCCCAAGCTATAGACAGGAATCCGTCTTTCAAGGTGCGCTGCTCTGGAAAACCGGAGGCCTTGAGCCTGACGTATACGTCTTGTTGAGGCGTGCCGACCTCCTGCCCCGAAAATGAAGATCAATCATCGTTCGTATCCATGGAAGAGAGCGGCCCTAAGACCCGATCCCGAAATCATGATCGCCCCCGCGATTGACACCAGCCCCCAGGTCACCCAGCCAAGGGGAGGGGACGAAGTGGTTGCTTCCCAGAACCAGTCTGGGCCGCCCGGACCGACCATGTGGCGCTTTCCATTGATGTACCAGGCCACCACATAGACCACCCCCGCGGCGGCCGTGAACCACACGGCAGGGAAGAGCTGCCGTAACCAACCCAGCCGGTGGGCATTTCTGGTCAGTATCTCTCCGGCAAGCAGAGGAACCACCACCGTCATGGGGAGGACGTGCCGGCCCTGGGCCCCGAACCCGACCTCGCGCTGAACGAGCTCCACTCCGACCGGCAACATGACCGCTCCCAAAGTGGATGCGGCAAGCACTGCTCGCTGCCGCCAGCTTCCCGCCAGGAACGCCAGGGCGAGGAGGGCCAGGAACATGGCCCCCCAGATCCAGTACGCCTCCGACGGCATGACCGTATCCAGCCAACCGAACACCCCGACCTGCTGGCGCAGGATCTCCCTGGTGATCCCAAAGGCAGCCGGCACGTTTGCTGCAACCCGGCTCAGGCTCAAGGGTGGGTGCACCTGAACGGCGGCCTGCCAGATAGCGGCCTCAACCACCGCCACGCCGATCACTCCAATGGCCACCCACGCCACCCTTCCCCCGCTTGCCATCACGGCTCGGAGCCTTTTGAGGCAACTAAGCCCCAGCGCCACCGAGAGGCTGAGGAGCAGCCAGGCAATTCCCAGGTCCCGGCTGATTACGAGTACGGCTCCACTCAGGCCCGTTGCGATCCAAACAATCCGGGAAGCCGTCGTGCCGGGTCTGGTGAGCCTAACCAGACAAGCAAAGAACGCAATGCCGGCCGCGGTCTCCAGGCCACTACCTGAAAGGCTTGACCCCACGAAGATGACCATCGGGGTAACGGCGACGATCAGCCCCAGCAAACTTATCCAGGAGCGATTGGGGTCCCACAGCATCCAGGAGGCCAGAGCAAGCAGCGCCCACGCGGTCAGAGAGGCAACAACCCTGCCCCACAGCAGGGCCGAGACCGCATCGTGCCCCAATCGGGTAAACAGGCCCGGAATCACGTACGGATAGGGAGGATATGTTCCCTGAACACTTTTGACCGCCACCGTCTCGTCGGGAGGCGGTGGGGGGTCGGTGCACCGCCACGAGGGGTTTGGGTTTGCCCTGATACAGTCGAAATTATCCGGCGAGAACCTGCCCTGAATGGATATCAACCTGGTCTGGCTTCTCTGCCAATTCAGCGCAACCTGTGACCGCTCCAGGTCCGTCGGCGGACCTGGACGCTGCTCCGGCAGAAACTCTCCCCGGCCCGCGGCCACGGCCCGCAGGTAGTGTCCGTATTCGTCGGGCGCGGCGCCGGGAGGATGGCTCATTGCCCAGGCCACGAGCAGCAGCAGGTAGGCGCTTGCCAATAGCAAAGGAGGTTTCATGTGAGAATCCCTGGAGATATGGAAGGAACATGGATCAAACCGTAAACGACCGGCCGGCGACCGTAGCCGACACCGAGCGTCCGGAGCTCGGCAAGGAGTTGAAGGTTGTAATCTTCGGCGCCGGTCCAGCCGGGCTGACCGCCGCTTGGGAGCTTGTTCACAACGGCGTTCAGGTAGACGTTCTCGAGGCAGATCCAGAGAAGGTTGGAGGGATTGCCCGCACCGCCTCGTACAAGGGTTTTCGGTTCGACATAGGCGGCCACCGGTTCTTCACCAAGGCACCTGAGGTCCGCAAGCTGTGGCACGAGATCCTCTCCGAGAACGACTGGCTGAAAGTGCCGCGTCTGTCCCGGATCTACTACCGCGGCAAGTTCTTCTCCTACCCTCTCAAGCCGTTCGACGCCTTGAGGAAGCTCGGCCTCTTTCAAACTGCGCTTTGCATGTTGAGCTACCTGAGAATAAAGGTCTTCCCCAGGCGGAACGAGAAGTCGTTCGAGGACTGGGTGGTTAACCGGTTCGGCGTCCGGCTGTACACGATCTTCTTCAAGACCTACACCGAGAAGGTCTGGGGAATCCCATGCACCGAGATCTCCGCCGACTGGGCGGCCCAGCGGATCAAGGGACTATCGCTGGTGAATGCGATCAAGAACTCGTTTCACCGCCCCAGCAAGCGCCCCGGCAAGGCCGGTAAGGGTGAGGTGATCAAGACCCTTATCGAGGAGTTCGAGTACCCAAAGCTCGGCCCCGGGATGATGTGGGAACGTGCTGTCGAGAAGATCCAGGGGCTTGGGGCTCGAGTTCATATGGGTTCACCGGTCACCTCGCTTCGCCGCTCAGAGGCCGGGCTGGTCGAGGCCGAGGTGTCGAACGGGGAAGGGACCCGGTCATTCACCGGAACGCACTTTTTGTCCTCCTTGCCCATCAGGAACCTTGTGTCCATGCTCGATCCACCTGCGCCTGCTGAGGTGATTGAGGCGGCGCAGGCCCTCTCCTATCGCGACTTCCTTACGGTGGTCCTGGTGATCGACAGGGAGAAGCTCTTTCCCGATAACTGGATCTATATCCATGAGCCCGATGTCCGGCTGGGCCGGGTTCAGAACTTCAAGAACTGGAGCCCTCACATGGTGCCCGATCCGTCCAAAACCGCGCTCGGGCTGGAGTACTTCTGCACCCAGGGAGACGACCTTTGGAACATGTCCGATGAAGAGTTGATCAAGCTGGGATCGGAGGAGATTGCCCGTCTGGGGCTGGCGCAGGCGGACGAGATCGAAGACGGCACCGTAGTCCGGATGCTCAAGGCTTATCCCGTGTACGACGAGCACTACGAAACCAACGTGAGCGTCGTGAGGGCCTTCATCGAAAAGGAGGTGCCGAACCTTCAGCTGGCGGGACGAAACGGCATGCACAAGTACAACAACCAGGATCACTCGATGATGACTGCGTTGCTTTCCGCCAGGAACATCATGGGTGAGAACTGGGATCCCTGGAAGGTGAACACCGACGCCGAGTACCACGAGGAGTTCGAGGAGGGACACGACACCGCCGGAAGGGCAGTTCCCCGGCCGGTTAGCTCCTAGAGGCTCCCTCCATCCGCCTTTGACGGAACAGATTGGCCCAGGCCAGCAGCATCCGAAGAAATAGGCCCACCAGAATCAGCGGAAGCAACAGCAATCTGGCCGGTGTAGTGGCCTGCTTCGCGGCGAAGCGCATGTGGCTCATGTGGTGGTGCCTGATCATCTTGTAGGGGGTCCTCCTGCTCGAGCCCGCAACGTGGTGCACCATCTCGGCAAATGGGTAGTAGACGGCTCGCCACCCCGCCTGGTTCATCCGGGCGCAAACGTCGACGTCCTCGACGTACATAAAGAACCCTTCGTCGAACCCTCCCACCTCCGCAAAGGCCTGGCGCCGCATCATCATGGCGGCCCCGGAAACCCAGTCCACCTCTCGCTCCTCCCCATGGTCGAAATCGAGCAGCTTGTAGGCCCGAGAAAAGCGGTTGTTGTCCGATATAAGCCCGAAGACGGCGTGACCAAGCGCCACCTTCAGATTGGGCACTACCCGGCAGGAGGGGTAGTAGGTGCCGTCCGGATTCTTTAAGCGTGGCCCAAGAACCCCGGCCCGCGGGCGGTCCTGTAGAGCGGCCACCATGGCGGAGATGCTCCCGGGCTCCGGGATTACATCGGGATTCAGCAGGCATACAAAAGGGGCCGAGGTCGCCCGAACCCCCTGATTGCAAGCCCTGCCGTAACCACGATTGTCGGCATTTTTGATAACCCGAATCCCCGAGACCATCTCTTGGATCCCATCCAGGCTTCGGTCCCTGGATCGGTTATCGACCACCACGAACTCGGCTTCCAGGGGATCCACTGCAGCTTCCAGATGGGAGACACAGGTACGGAGATGGTCGCCGGAATCGTAGTTAACGACCACCACGGCGACCTCAGGAATTGGTGTTTGGTCAGAAACGGCGGCCTCACCAGCGGACGATTCGGCTTCGCACCGGCGAATTATAGATTCAAAACCCTAAGGACCTCCCTGTCACCAAGTAAGCTCCGCCGTTGTGCAAACTAACGGAGATTAACTTGGCACATCGGTTGTCACGCTCGAAGCTCTTAGAGCTCACCACCCGGCTACGGCAACGCCGACGAGCTGCCGGCCTGACGATTGCTCTGATCGGCGCCCTAACCCCGATCGCAGCCCCGCCGGCCGCAGGACAGGCACCTGCCGACTTTGTCTTCTCAGGAGGAGGGTGGGGCCATGGGCTCGGCATGGGCCAGTGGGGGGCAAAGGGCCAGGCTGAGGCCGGTCGCACCTACGATCAAATTCTGAGCCACTACTACACGGGCTCGACGGCGTCTCAGACAAGCCCCATGCCGTCGGTGAGAGTAGGGGTTCTGTGGGACGTCGGCTCCATCGATGTCATCGGATCGGGGAAGCTGGAGTTTCGATACAAGGCTCCCGGTGGGGAGCTGCTTGCAACGGGCTCTCCCAATCAGGCATGGCGGGTGGCAACCGACGACCAGGGCAACCTGCACCTCGCCGTGGCCGGGCAGCCGGAGATAGTCCGGCCGGGAGGGCCAAACACAGTCAATGTGCTCTATTCACCCCACGGCACTACTCTGCGGCTCCCGCAAACAGGGAACCGCTATGTGTATGGCGTGCTGGAAATCTCAAGCTATGAGCGCTCGGGCAGATGGCTGACCCGGGCGGTGATAACCGAGCTCGGCATGCAGCACTATCTGTACGGGCTGGGTGAGATGCCATCCTCGTGGCCCATGGAAGCTCTCAAGGCCCAGGCGGTAGCGGCACGCACCTACGCAGTCGAGAAGATTGCTCGCATAGGCCAGTCTCGGGTGCCGTGCGGGTGCGGGATGTTCTCCTCTACGCTCGATCAGGCATACGTAGGCTTTGAGAAGGAGGGCGGTCCCGGCGGTGAGCGGTGGAAGGCGGCCGTGGACGCCACCGACGCCTTGGTGGTGAAGGTTAACGACAAGCCGATCGAGGCCTATTACCACTCCTCCAGCGGAGGACACACCGAGAACAACGAGCTAGTTTGGGGAGGAGCACCTCGCTCGTATTTACGCGGGGTTCCAGACCCCTGGGACGCCGGTCCCCACCACTCGTGGACCGTCAGGTTCAACAGGGTGGATCTCCAGAACCGGCTGCGGGCCCGTCCCGAGACCGATGCCGGAGAGCTTGAAGGCGTCGAGCTGGTACCACCCTTCGGGGTTTCCGGACGAGTCCTGGCGTGGGCATCTCCCTCCCAGGGCGGAGTCCGGCTCAAAGGCAGCTCCGGAGAAAAGCGGATATCGGGTTCCAAGTTCCGACAGGCTTTGGGATTGCTCAGCACCTTGTTCTACGAGGGGCAACCCCGGCAGGTCCAAGCGCCAAAGCCTGCCCTCATCCACCCCGACGGAACCCTCCTCAAGGGCTCCGGGTCGACGGTTTACCTCGTAGAGGAGGGGCGGAAGCGCCCCATCCCAAGCACGGGAGTGCTGGAGTCCCGATTTGACCCCCGCGAGGTTGTGGCCGCCGGCGATCGGGTGCTCGCGAGCTACCCCGAGGGCGAACCGGTCACCTTCCGAGACGGAAGCCTGATAAACGCACCGGAAGGCCCGGTGTGGGTGATTTCAGAAGGACGGCGTTTGGGCTTTGCTTCCGCTGAAGTTTTCGAGAAGCTCGGTTACTCATGGCCGGCGATCATCCCAGTAACCGAAAAGGAGTTGAGTCTCCATCCGGAAGGCCCACCCCTGGCGGATTCCACCGGCAACCATCCCAACGGAAGCGTCATCAAGGGCAGCGGACCGGAGGTCTACCTTCTCGAAGGAGGACAAAAACGCCTGGTCTTCTCCAAGGGAATCTTTTCGTCGAGGTTCAAAGAGGCTGAGGTCATCTCAGTGTCCGATGCCGAGCTCGGCGCCTATCCCACTGGGCAGAGGATTGGCTTTAGGGATGGAAGCTTGGTTCGGGGTCCCAATGGGGCGATGTTCGTGATCTCAAAGGGCCAGCGCCGGCCGATATCTGCAGCGAGGTTCGGCGACTACGGTTACTCCCAGGCAAACGTCCGGCAGGCCACAGACGAGGAGCTTCAAATCCATCCCGAAGGAGAAGCTCTCTAGCCACGGCGGACGGCTGAGGGCCGGGAATCACCCATAATCGGTCTGATGGAAAGCGCCGGATCTCAGCTGCCCCCGCTAACGGCTGTGGTCCTGAACTTCAACGGGGGGACGATGGTCCTCGAGTGCATCCGAACGGTCCTGGAGCAAGAGCCGTGCCCGTCCGAGGTGTTGTGCGTGGACAACGGATCGACCGACGGATCGGATCACCAGATTGAGGAACGGTTCCCCGGCGTCCGCCTGATCAGGCTCCCTAGAAACGTCGGCTATGCCGGGGGAATGAATCGTGGAATCGAGGCCGCCTCTGGGGAGCTCATTGCCACTCTGAACCTGGACCTGACCCTGGACCGCTCCTATCTGAGGCTCTGTGCTGAAGCGCTGGATCGCGACCCTCGTCTGGGAGGAGTGACCGGAAAGCTCCTTCGACCCAATGGGATGGATCCGCCGATCATCGATTCCACGGGCCATGTCGTCTACCGAAACCGGCGTGCAGTGGATCGGGGGGAGCTTGAACCCGACGTTGGGCAGTACGACTCCATGCGAGGGCTTTTTGGAGTGTGCGGGGCCGCTCCCGTGTACCGCCGCCGGATGCTCGACGACATCGTGATCGGCGGGGAGTGGTTTGACGAGGAGTTCTTCGCCTACTTCGAGGACTTCGATCTCTCCTGGCGTGCCCAGCTGAGAGGGTGGCGATTCGGCTTCGTGCCGGAGGCGATGGGAACCCATCACCGGGGAGCAACGGGCGGGAAGGCTTCAACCTTCATCCTGGCCTGCAACCACCGCAACCGCCTGCTGGTGATGCTCAGGAACGACCATCCCATCAGCTTCTTGAAAGCACTGCCCGGCATTGCCTACACGGAGTTGAGGGCGACCCTTCACATGCTCTACCTGAGGCCCTCTGCGCTGGTCCTCGCGTGGCTGCAGTTCTTCAGGCTACTTCCGGGCCAGCTTCGGAAAAGGCGGCAAATCCAAAGCAGGAGAACCGTGGGGTATCGAGAGCTCGACTCCTGGTTCGAGCCTTACGACTACGGGATCAGAGCCACCCTTCGGCGCCGGGCCGCCCGAGCCTCGAGGGCCGGATGAGGGTTGCAATACACGCGGAACCGGCCAGTCATCGGATCCCGGGGGGTGTAGGGGCCTACGTTCGGAACATCGTCGGGGAGCTGACCGACTCCACCGACGACTGGGAGTACCGCCTGATAGTTTCCGGTTTCTGCCTCGAGCCAGGTAAGTGGAGTGCTGCGGACGCCCCTCCGGCAAGATTGCCGGTCGCCTTGCGCTACGCGCTGTGGAACTTTCTCACGATACCCAGAATCGATGAGCAGTTCGACGTGGTCCACGCCACCGGGCTCGCCATTCCTCCGGTTCCGAAGGCTGCCCTGGTGGCAACGGTGCACGACCTGGCGGTGGAGCACATGCCCGAGGTGGTTCCTCCCCTCTGGCGGGCGATCTACCGCAGGGGTCTTCGCACCGCCGTTTCTCGGGCAGCGGTGATCTGCGCGGTGTCGGGGGCCATCAAACGGGAGCTGGTGGAAAGACTCGATGTGGACGAGCGCCGGATCGTGGTGACCCCGGAAGCGCCCGATCTCAGCACCACAGACCCTCGTGACGAGCGCGTTTTGCGGCGGTCGGGGCTCGACGGAGCTTACATACTGACCGTCGGAACGGTCGAGCCACGAAAGAACCAGATCGCCCTGTTGCGAGCCTTTGCCCGGGCCTCGGCTGAGCTAAACGACGTCAAGGTGGCAATCGCGGGATCTCCAGGGTGGGGGCAGCAACAGGTCGTCGAGGAGATCGCTCGTCTGGGTCTCGACGACCGCGTGGTGCTCACCGGCAAGGTCTCCCCCGATGAGCTCGCCGCTTTGTATTCCAGAGCGCTGGTCTTTGCTCTGCCGTCCCTTTACGAGGGCTTCGGCCTGCCGCTCGTCGAGGCACTCAGCTTTGGGATCCCTTCAGTGGCAAGCTCGATTCCCGCCTTGATGGAGGTGGGAGGACCGGCTGCGCTCTACGTCGATCCCAGGGACACCGATCAGCTGTCTATGGTGCTCTGCCAGCTTGCCCAGGACGGGGCATTGAGGCTTCAACTGGCAGCCGCAGGGCCGGCACAGGCAGGCAGGTTTAGCTGGCAGACCACTGCGGAGCTCACCCGAAGTGCCTATCAGCTCGCGGCATCCCAGTCCGGGAGCAGGGCTTGAGGATCTCGCTGGTGGTGACCACCCTTAACGAGGCGGGCACGATCGGCGAGCTCTTGGAGGCTATCGACTCTCAGACCCGGGGCCCCGATGAGCTGATCGTCATCGACGGGGGCTCTTCAGATCGGACTCTCGACTTGCTGAGGCAGTGGGCAGGCACCAGGCCATGGGTTCGAGTTGAGTCCGCGCCGGGAGCGAACATAGCCACCGGGCGAAACCTCGGAATCCGAAGCGCGGCCGGGCCGGTCATCGCGGTGACGGACGCGGGTTGCATCCCGGAGCCGGAGTGGTTGGAGCGGCTGGAGGCGGGATTCTCCGATCCAGGGACCGAGCTGGTCATGGGCTTCTACCGGCCGGATCCTCGCTCCCGGTTCGAGGCGATACTTTCCTGCCTCAACCTTCCGGACGCAGCCGAGGTGAACCCCGAAAGGTTCATGCCGTCCTCCCGTTCGGTGGCCTTTCTGAAGTCAGCCTGGAGCAAAGCCGGCGGATACCCCGAGTGGCTGGATATCGGAGAGGACATGTACTTCAACTTCCGTTTGCTACAGGAAGGTGTGCGGCGGACCTTTGCTCCCGAAGCCGTGGTGCGGTGGCGTCTTCGGCCGGACCTGCCGCGTACCCTGCGGCAATACTTCCGGTACGCGCGGGGCGATGCCCTGGGCGGTATGTATCCGGAGCGCCATGCGCTGCGCTTCCTGACCTATCTTTCGGCGGCCTCCCTGATTGCCGCTCCGAGGCGGAGGCGAGCCTTGATTCCCGTGGCAGCCCTTGCCGGCTTGAAACGGATGTCACCAGCATATGCCCGCGCCCTCCGGCGTCTCTCCCCAGCCGAGGCCGGGGCGGCTCTGGTGGTGCTGCCGGTGCTCGAGCTGCTTCTCGACCTGGCCAAGATGGCAGGATTCTTAGCCGGACTATCCGCTGCTTCGGCCAGGGCACCGGTTAAGGTCCGATAAGGTGGCCAAGCCTCGAGTCCTAATAACCTCCATTGCAGCCGCCGGACTCCTTCTGTCCGGAATCTTCCTGATGCTGGCCCCGGAGGCCGATGAGGTTGCCGATCAGGAACCGAGCCCTTCAGCCGCTCCTCCATCGTTGAGTGAACCTAGCCCTTTGGAACCACCAAGCGCGCCGGCTGAGCCGCCAAGTCCCCCTTTGCTGACTCAAGCTCCTCAGGCCCCCAGAGCAAGGCCGGCACCGCCCGTTCCTCAAAGCGGACTCCGCGACTTCAAGACCTGGTCGGGGCCCGATCAGGCGGTGGCGTCGTGGTACTCGGAGAGATGTCGCCG
>DATACZ010000074.1:0-8309 GCA_036258795.1 Actinomycetota bacterium | reverse complement strand
GGCTTCACCTGCTCCCAAGCAGAGGTCTCCTCCGGATCTAGGATCAGGTGGGATACGTGTGGGAGGGTGCCATCGTCATGCATTGTCTGGGTGGCTCTGCCGTTGCCGTCGGTTGTCGCTCGTCTCACGCGGCCTCCATCTCTAGGTGGTTGAACCTCTTCTTACCCCAGACCACCATAGATCACGCTCTGATCTAATGACGGAGCGGCATTGTTCAAGAGGTCGTCCGGCGCACGATCTCGGATGACGGCATCTGGGGAGGCGGAAATTCCAGAGGCCGGGGCGATTGTGGTTCGGGACGCTCGGCCCGAGGAGCTCAGCGGCGTGGCGGACCTCGTGCTCGCGGCTTATGAAGATTTCATGACCGAGCTGTCGCAGGACTTCGCCGTCGCCTTCGAGGACAGCTTGAACCGCGTCCTGCTCCGCGAAGAAAACGAGGTATTGGTCGCCGAGGCGGCAGGAAGAGTTGTGGGGACCGTGGCACTGTACCGTGGTGGTGCTCCCTACGGTGGCGAGACCTTGCCCCCAAGTTGGGCCGCCATGCGGCTTCTTGCGGTGCTTCCGGGATCCCGGCGCCGGGGGGTGGGCAGAGCCCTTACCCTCGAATGTATCCGGAGGGCTCGCGACCGTCACCTGTCGGCCATACTGCTGCACACGTTGCCCTCGATGGCCGCGGCAAGAGCTATGTACGACGGCCTGGGATTTCTAAGAATGCCCGAGCTAGACGCCACCCTCGCGCCGGAGGTGAAGGTGTTGGCCTACCGGCTCGACCTGTAGTCGACTCTGCCCGATTACTCCCTGGAGGTAAGCCTCAGGACGTACCAGAACATGAGCGCCACGGAGGCGAACAGCTCGAGGGCTGCCGACACGTAACGATCTTCGGGATAGGAACGCAGGATCCTTGAAGTCGAGTAGAGGATTGCTCCGCCGGCTAGGGCCACCATGGCCACCGAGAAGATAGTGCCCAGTTCGAAACCGAAGATCACCGAGGCGACGATGAGCAGCAACGCAGCCACTCCCGCCCACAGAAGAATCCCTCGCAGAAACGAAAAGTCCTTACCGGTCACGACGGCGATGGCGGTGAGCCCTCCAAACCCGAGCAGCGTGATCAAAGCTGCGCTGGAGATCGTGCCGGGCCCGTAGCTCTCAGCAATGAAAAGGAGGGGCACGAAAATGATGGCGTCGGCTACAACGTAGGCGCCCAGAGCTAGATACTGCACGCCGATCGAGGTAGCTCGCGCCGCCCCCCAGCTGGCAATCATCGCGACGATCATGAAGCCGCCGAGGATCACCAGCCAGCTGGTTCCCAGCATGGCTCTGGCGATCACCTCGGCCGTTCCGGTCAGGAACAGCCAGCCTTCGATGGCGGTGAAGGCTGCTATTGCTGCAAACAGATGCCCGTAGGTCCGGGCGATGAACCGCACACGGGCGTCGGCGCCCAGCAGTTCCACCGGCGAGGCGCGGTATGAGGGCTGATAGCTGCTTGCCATGGAAAAGACCTCCTTCAAGGCGAGCTCATCTGTGCCCGCTCTTCTCAGGATACGACCGGTTACTTGTTCCGATCTGTATCCATTTCGCTGGCGGCCTCCTTGGCGCTCTCTTGCTTGCTCTCGTCCTCTGCGTTCTCGCCGCCTAGGCGCTGCCTGGTCTCCTCCCCCGCCTTTCCGACGGTGTCGTCGATCTCACCCTCGGACCGGTACACCTCGGCGAGCACTTGAGGTGCCCGCCTTGCCTGTGCCCACCAGCGGCGGAGGTGCCCCAGCGCACCACCCCGGCGGCGTACCAGGAGATAGGGGGTACGCGCTTTTTCCATGACCTCTTGTCGAACGGTGGCGAGCAGCTTGTCCTGAGCCATCCACCGGTCCCCTACGCCCAGTACCAGCAGGTCGTAGTCGGCAGCCCGCTCGAACAGGGCCTGGGTGACGTCTCCGTCGACCGGCACCAACTCAATGGGCACCCCGCTGCCTTCACGGGCCTCTTCCGCACGCTCCCGTGCCTGTCCGTCGGGAGCGAGAAGGGTGACCTCCGCGCCGCTGGCCCGCGCCAGACGAAGTGCGAGGTCCAACCCTTCCTCCTCATGGAACCTGCCCCCGTAAGGCACGAGGATGCGGGCCCCGTCATCAAGGGAGAACTCGCGGCGGGGGCGGTCCGGGTTGATGAGGACGGCTACGTCCGCACGGGCGGCACGCAACACCTCCCCCACCTTTCCTCCGAGCAACCGGCTGCCGAATAGGGCTTTGTGGTATCCCATGAGCACTAGATCGGCATCCACCTCGTTTGCGACGCGGGAGATGGTCTCCCCAACGTCCCCGCCGGCGATGGCGACGGGGTTGGCATCAAAACCTGCCTCCTCGACGGCCTCCTGGAGGGGCCTGACGCGATTGGCGGCAGCTTGGAGCATGAAGTCCTGAACCGTGGGAGCGTGGCTGACCTCCGTGCCCGAGAGGTCGGCCACCCGCAGAAGGGTCACCTCAGCTTCCTCGTCCCGCTCCCCGGCCACCAGAGTCGCCAGGTGTGTGAGCTCCTTGGCGATCTCCGGATTGCCCGCGGCGACGACGAGCCTCCAGCGCTCGTCTTCCGCCTCTTCCCCCTCTTCTTTGCCCTCCTCTTCCTTGATCATCCTCCGCTGGACTTCACGCGGGTAGTAGATCGTCAGGGCCGGCTCTGTCATCAAGGTGGTCACGACTGCCATGATCACGAGCATGGCGAAGATGCTAGGGGGCAGTACCCCTAGCTGCAGCCCGATGTTCAGGATGATCAGCTCGGTCAGGCCACGACAGTTCACGAGTACGCCCAGCGCCCCGGCTTCTTTCCAGCTGAGGCCGGCGATGCGGGCGGCCAGCTTGGAGCCCCCCCACTTGCCGATGATGGCGACGGCGAGGATCGCCAAGGTAAACAGCCACTGCTTGAGCGATGTCCCGATGCTGAATATGTCGGTGCGTATACCGCTGAACGTGAAGAAGAACGGAAGCAGGAAGACGACCGAGAAGTCCTCGAGCTTGTCGGTGAGGTCGCGGACGAACCCTGAGTTGTGGGGCATGATCGCGCCGAACAGGAACGCTCCGAAGATGACGTGAATCTTGAGCCGGTCGGTGATCAAGGCGCTCAAGAGTAGCCCGACGAACAGGGCAGCCAGGAAGGTGCCACTTAGTCCACGTCGCTCGTAGTACCTAGAGACGCGTGCCATAACGGGGCGCACCGCGTAGAGCATGAAGGCGATGAACAACATCAGGACGCCGATCGTAAGTACGGACCCCAGCATCCCGGTGGCTCGAGCTACGGTTATGACCACTGCGAGCATGCACCAGGCCGTAACGTCGTCCACCGCGCCCACGGTTAGGGCCACCGTTCCGATCCTGGTCTTGTAGAGCCCTCTATCGGTCAGTATTCGGGCCAGAACAGGGAACGCCGTGATGCTCATCGCGGCACCGAGGAACAGGGCGAAGGGCGTGAACTTTCCTTCGGCGCCCAGCGTGGGGAAGAGCCAGAGAGCCAGGGCAACACCCATAAGAAAAGGAGCGATGATGCTGACGTGGCTGACCCAGATGGCTGCGTGGCCTCGGCCTTTCATTAGGTTGAAGTCGAGCTCCAGCCCGACCAGGAACATGTAGAAAATCAGACCGAACTGGGCCAGCAAATCCAGGTAAGACATGATCTTTGGCGGGAAGAGGAACTCGAACGCGGACGGCCAGATCGCGCCCAGAAGGGATGGGCCCAGAAGGATGCCGGCGATGATCTCGCCGATGACGTGGGGCTGGTGAACCTTGCGCAACAAGCCCCCCACAAAGCGGGAAGCCATGAGTATCACGATCCCGGCAAGAAGCAGATGCCAAAGGACCTCTTCGGCGCTGATCTGCGAACGCGGATCGGGCTTGCCTCCGCCGCCAGCTGGTCCAGGCGACGGCTTCAGCCCGCTGCCGAGATTCAGGAGTCCCCAGAGGCTAAGGGCGACCAGCCCAAGCATCATGAGGTAGGCGATCGTCATGGTCTTGTGACCGCCGCCCCCGAACCGTTCGGCGGTGCCCCCTTCCTCTTCCTCGGATTCCCGGTCCGCTTGGGTTTCCTGGTCGGTATCCACGCTCTTGCTCATTCAAAGGCTCCCCGGTCGGTCCACTGCAGGTGACGGACGTAATCGCTCACGATGGCTGGCTTATATATGGCCACGTCACTTGGGCCAGAAGTCGGCATTGGCAATCTCCAGAAGGTTTCCGGATGGATCGCGAAAGTAGATGGAGGATCCCTCCGACTGATCTGCTGGTTTCCCCATCGGCCAAGAAGCCTCGTGAAGAATCTCAACCCCTTGGGCAGGAAGATACTCCTTCCACTGTTGATAGGACGAGCCCGAAACCAAGAAACAGACATGCCCATCACCGGTCGCGCCATGAGGGGGCAGGGTGTCGGGGCGGTTGGTGGCGTCGGGGTTGAATAAGAGGAACACGCTTCTTCCAGCACGGAAGAAGATATGGCGGCCTTTGGCCTCGCCGATAAGGCGCATTCCCATAACTTCCGTGTAAAACCGCTTGGTCTCATCTTCTGAAACGAAGTACAGAACCGTTTCAAGGACACCCGATAGAGGGGGCCTCACCGGCACAACGTGCTCATCCCGCTCTCTGATGGCCTATTCGTACAGGATTTAAACCAAAGGAGGCCATTTATGAGTTGAAGGACCCCTGCTTAACCCCGAAACAGGACAGCGTGGTCCCTGGCGAACTCAGAGAAGCTGCGCGGTTCCCGGCCGGTCAAAGTCCTAACCGTGTCGGTCACCGTCTCAAGGGCGCCCTGGCGAATCTTTCCAAAGAGCTGAGTGAGATGGCTTACGAGCCAGTCCGGCATGCCCGCCGCCATGAGGCCCTGCCTGGCCGCCTCGTCCGGCACGTCCACGTACTCTATGGAGCGGCCGGTTGCTTCCGAAAGCTCTTCGGCCACCTGCCCGAAGCTAATCCCCTCTGGGCCGGTTAGCGTGTAGGTCCGCCCATCGTGGCTCTCGCCAGCTATGGTGGCCGCCCCGACAGCCCCGACATCTCTCGGGTCGATCATTGCAATCTTGCCTTCGCCGGCAGGAGCGACGAGCTTGCCTTCCCGAATCTGCTCAACTGACGCGAGCAGGTTCGTCATGTAGTAGTTGGATTGCAGGATGACCGCAGGGACTCCGGACCGTCGCAGGTGTTCCTCGATCTGGCCATTCCAGTCAAATGGCGGCAGTGGAGAGCCCACCTCCGCCCCTATGGTGGAGGCCTTCACGATCCGTTTTACGCCGCTCGCCGACGCCGCCTTGATCGCGGCGAGCTCATGCTCGAGCTTCTCGGGACCACCGCTGGAGGACAGGAAGACAAAATCCACACCATCCATGGCGGAGGCCAAGGAGTCCGGGTCCGAGAAGTCGCCGACCGCGAGATCAACGTCGTCGCCAAGTATCTGCGCCCCCTTCGCCCGATCCCGCACCAAGGCCCGAACAGACCATCCGCCTCCTTGAAGCTCGCGAACCACGCTGGATCCCACGTTCCCGGTCGCGCCCGTCACAAGTACTGTAGTCATCGTTGCCTCCTGAGAGCTTTCCCGCTGGCTTCGCTTGAGTTGATTGACGCGACATGTCTTTCACCTGCGGTCGAGTCGATTGATACACCCGGGTCATGATGTTCCGAGCAGTGCCAGACATGTAGGACCGCCGTCGGCCCTGACGAACTCACTGAGATCCAGCTCGTGTACGGTGAAGCCCCGGCGCTCGACTTCTCTATTGACTCCATACCGTCCCGAACTAATTATCTGTGTCCCGATGGCCAGCACGTTGCAGGCCTCCAGGGGATCGTCGGTTACGGGGATCTGATCTAACTCCCGGAAGGCTTGCTGGCGCAGCACGTCATCCCGGCCGATCACCAGGTTGTCTGAGAGCACGGTCACGGCCGTCCCGAGGTGCAGCACCCCCTCGGGCACCTGGGCAACCTGAACCTCGTAGCCCAATGGCTTGGCGAAACGCCGGAGCGCCTCGATGCCTGCGTCGTTGGTGCGTCGAGACCGGCCGACGATCAACTTGCTGCCGAGCACCAGGACGTCGCCCCCCTCGAGTGTGGCGGGCTCGGTTACGGCTTGGATGTCGGCTACCAGTGAAGCAAGAGCCTCCATCATGCTTTCGACCTCCCCTCGCCTGGACTCGATTCCGGGTCTGCCTATCAAAGCACGGCCTTCCAAGACCACCGCCGGATCCTGCGTGAAGCAGGCGTCCGGGTGGCGCTCATCTGCAGGCAGCACAATGAGCTCCAGCCCCATGGCAGCGAGGATTTTTCGGAAGGTGTCGTGCTGGTCACGGGCTTGGCGTGGATCGATGAGCCGGCGCTCGGAGTGCATGGAGACGGCTAGGCGAAAGGAGTCTCCCGGGGGTCTCACTATGGCCCATCGGAACCGGTCGGTCATCTACGATAGTTAGGCACGAAAACCTATAAGCCTGCCATTCATTACCGCCCTGCAGCAGGAGAGAGCATGACAATGACCGATACGCTGGCCCGGGGGCGGGAGGCCTTCAGTCGGAAGGCTTGGGCGGATGCGTACGCCTCCCTGTCGGCCGCGGATCAGGAGTCATCCCTGGAGCCGGAGGATCTGGAGCAGCTCGCTATAGCAGCTTATCTGCTCGGTCGACCCGCCGACAGCGATGGGATATTGGCACGTGCGCATCAGGGATTCCTAAGCCTTGGCAACTTGACGCGAGCTGTTCGCTGCGCCTGGTGGCTGGCCATAAGCCTAATCAACCGAGGCGAGTATGCGCGTGGTGGCGGTTGGCTCTCGAGGGCACAGCGAATCCTCGACGAAGCCCAGCTGGACTGCGTGGAGCAGGGGTACATGCTCGTGCCCGTCGCACTACAGAGTCTTGCCGGGGGCGATGCTGCGTCCGCTTACGCCACCTTCGGACAAGTTGCCAAAATCGCCGACCGTTTTGGTGACCTGGACCTCATGACTCTCGGTCGCCTTGGCCGTGGCCAGGCTCTGATCCCGCTTGGAGAGAGCGCGGAAGGCGTCGCTTTGATGGATGAAGCTATGGTCGCCGTTACGGCCGACGAGGTGTCCCCGATCATTGTCGGGATCGTGTACTGCGCCGTCATAGAGGCATGCCAAGCAATCTTTGACCTGCGACGAGCCCAGGAGTGGACTGAGGCGTTGACCCAATGGTGTGCATCTCAGCCGGATCTTGTTCCCTATCGCGGCCAGTGCCTCGTGTACCGCGCCGAGATCTTGCAGATGCACGGGGCCTGGCGTGACGCCATGGAGGAAGCCGATCGGGCATACAAATGGCTATCCGGGCAGCCAGCAGTCGGCTTGGTTTTTTATCAGCAGGCCGAGCTCCATCGCTTGCGAGGAGAGTTTCCCAAAGCGGAACAGGGATACCGCCAGGCAACCCAGAGCGGGCATACACCCCACCCGGGCCTGGCGCTGCTGCGGCTCGCGCAGGGTCAAATCGATGTGGCCTCGGCGGCAATCCGCGTGGCGGTGGGAGAAGCTCACAATCGCGTAACCCAATCCAAGCTGCTTGCCGCTTTCGTAGAGATAATGATTGCGGCTTCCGATGTGGGGGCAGCGCGTGCTGCCGCCGATGAGCTCGTCGAGATCGCATCCCAACTCCAAGCCCCATTTCTTCGTGCCCTGGCGGCCTACGCTCAGGGATCGGTAAGTCTCCAAGAGCAAGATGCGAAGGGTGCCCTCAGCGAGGGACGTAAGGCCTGGGCCATATGGCAGGACATCGAAGCGCCTTACGAGGCCGCACGTGCCCGTGTCCTCATAGGGCTGGCTTGCCGCCGGCTAGGGGATGAGGACACGGCACTCATGGAGATCGAAGCGGCACGCCGTGTTTTCCATCAGCTTGGCGCGATGCCGGATTTTGCACGCGTGGATGCGCTCTCGGGAAGGAGTGACACCAGGGCGGCTGGGGGGCTGAGTGCCAGGGAGGTTCAGGTTCTTCGACTTGTCGCGGCCGGCAGGACCAACCGGTCCATCGCTGAGGAGCTGTTCCTTAGCGAGAAGACGGTCGATCGCCACGTGAGCAACATCTTCACCAAGCTGGGGGTTTCCTCACGCTCGGCGGCCACTGCCTTCGCCTATGAGCACGGCATTGTCTAGCGCAACTTAGGCTAATACCCATTTCGTTGTGCCCTCCCGAATTGGGTGTTTTCCCCGATGCTCAAGATTCTGCAAATCCCTAGAGTGCGCCTAAAGCCGGCAGGGCAAAGAAGCCTAAACACCTCGTGGAGGACTAGCGTGGCCGCTCGAACAAAGGAGGTTACTGGATGTCCAAGCAGACGATAGCTCGACTTCAAGCAGCGATC
>DATACZ010000073.1:0-7796 GCA_036258795.1 Actinomycetota bacterium | reverse complement strand
CAGCAGGTCGCGGCGTTTATGGGCCTCACCGACGGATCGAGTGCCAGCTCCAATGGAAATCAGGCTGAGACACCCGGCGCGCACGGCAAGCCTCCCGAGGAAACGCTTATGCGGAACCTTTACCTCGGTTGCCGGGCCGTGGCATTTGCCCTTGACTGGATCCTGGATCCGGAGTACCAGCAGATAGCCCGGCGCGGCAACCGAGGTAAAGGTTCCGCATAAGCGTTTCCTCGGGAGGCTTAGTGTGCGCGCCGGGTGTCTCAGCCTGATTTCCATTGGAGCTGACACTCGATCCGTCGGTGAGGCCCATATACGCCGCGACCTGCTGCTGCAACTGCATCAGCAATACGTCGCTCTGGCGACCCGTGACGAAGTGGAGCGCGGTTCTCGCCTGATACAGAAGCTCACCGGCGCTCTCGAGCGCCGATCTATCCACCGGCAACTCCCGCGTGCCGCAGATCTTTTCGATCCAACCAATGGTGTGCAGGTCCCTCAGGGCTCCGCGGCCGTCCTTCAAGTTGGGTTCCAGCTCCGCTGAGGCGTCGCCGGCGCGGCTCCGCCTTACCTGGGTGGCTTTGGCGATCCGGTCCAGGAAGGAAGCCGGTGACTTCTTGGATTGCCTGAGCACTGCCGCATGGAACTGCTCGAAGAGTTTGAGGTCGCCGGTTACCAGGCGAGCTTCGAGAAATGAGGTCTCGGCGTCAAACTCCTGCCTAGCCAGGCGGAGCGCCTCTTTGACGGTTCGGATCGAGTGGCCCACCTGCATGCCTGCATCCCAAAGCTCGTAGAGAAGGGCCTTGGCTGAACCGTTGACCTCATCACCGCTCCGGTGCAGCACCATGAGGTCGATGTCGGAGCTGGGACATAGCTCCCTTCGCCCGTATCCCCCGAGTGCGACGATGGCTACCGGGTCGGAGGGCCTTACGCGCCACCAGATCTTTGTAATTGCACGATCTACCGAGTCAGAGAGATCCCTGACTATCTCGTAGCCACCGGCACCCTCGAGGTGGCGCTGGCGAAGCCGCTCGCGATCGGCCTTGAGGCCCCGGATCTCCTCGGTTAGATCCCTAAATTGCATCCCCTCCCATCTCGCCGGTCCTTATCCGGTAGACCTGGTCGGCGGGCTGAATGAAGATCTTGCCGTCGCCAATCTTGCCCGTGCGGGCGGCACTCATCACCGCATCAACGACCGGAGTAACCTGGTCCTCGTCGCATAGGACCTCGATCTTTACCTTTGGGACGAAGTCGACCTGGTATTCCGCTCCACGATAGACCTCCGTGTGGCCTCGCTGGCGTCCGAAACCGCGGACCTCGGTGACCGTCATCCCCTGGATGCCGGCCAGGCGAAGTGCCTCTTTGACCTCCTCTAGCTTGAACGGCTTGATGATGGCCGTTACGAGTTTCATTGAGACTCCTCCTTGTCGCGCTTGATGGACCGGCCGGGCCAGGCTTAACTCTCGTCCTCGGAATAGCCATGAGTGGCGAGAGCGCGCCCAGAAGAAGCGCCGCCTTCGGCCAGGGAGTACCCGCTTTCGGAGTGCTGGGACAGATCCAGACCCATGAGCTCCTCATCCTCGGTGACCCTGAGGCCCACGAGTTTGTCGGTGATGAACAGAATGATGAACGTGGCAATCAAGGAGTAAACCAGAGTTGCCGCCACCGCGATTGCCTGCTTACCGAGCTGCCCGGGGTTTCCGTAGAAGAGCCCATCGGCCCCAGCTTCGTTGATCAGGGTCGTGGCAAAGACTCCGGTAAGCAGAGCTCCCACGATTCCGCCGACCATGTGCACCCCCACCACGTCGAGCGAGTCGTCGTAGCCGAACTTTGGCTTCATTGCCACGGCGGCGTAACACACGACCCCAGCGGCCAGCCCGATGATCACCGCCGCCCATGGCTCCACGTACCCCGCCGCGGGAGTGATCGCCACGAGCCCGGCAACGGCTCCGGTCGCCGCGCCCACCGTAGTTGGCGCCTTGTTGTGCATCCACTCAGGGATCATCCAGCCGAGCACTGCCGATGCCGCTCCAAGATGCGTGGCGATGAAAGCGCTCGAGGCCAGAGCTCCGGAAGCAAGTGCGCTTCCGGCGTTGAACCCGAACCACCCGAACCACAGGATTGCCGCTCCAGTGACGACCATAGGCACGTTATGGGGTCGCATGGCCTCGTGCGGGAAACCTACTCGCTTACCCATGTAGATGATCGCGGCCAGCGCCGCAACGCCTGCGTTGATGTGCACCACGGTGCCTCCGGCAAAGTCGAGGGCTCCAACTTCCCCGGCGCCCAGCCAGCCGCCGCCCCAGACCCAGTGAGCCACGGGGGAGTAGACCAGGAGCGACCAGAGCGCCAGAAAGATCACGTAGCCCTTGAACTTCATCCGCTCAGCGAAGGCTCCGGTGATAAGTGCCGGCGTGATGATCGCAAACATCATCTGGAAGATCATGTAGGTGCCGTGAGGGACCGTGGGAGCAAGTGGACTGGGTTCGGCCCCCACGCCGTCAAGAAGGGCAAAATCCAACCCGCCGATCACCTTGCCGATATCGGTGCCGAACCCGAGCGTGTAGCCGAGAGCCATCCAGATCACCGACACGAGCCCCAGCGCAAAGAAAGACTGCATGATGGTCGCCAGGACGTTCTTAGTACGAACCAAGCCTCCGTAGAAGAGGGCCAGACCCGGAGTCATGAACATGACCAGGGCGGTGCTGGCGAGCAACCACGCGGTGTCACCGCTGTCGATCTCAGTCATTTAAACCTCCATAGGCAGGGAGCAAGCTAAGCGGAGCTAGCCTATAGACGGTTTTGTTTCGTTAAGTTTCTGGCCCGTTAAAAACATGTTAAGAGCCGAAGGGGGGAATCTTGCGCCGAGGGCACGCCCTGGCAGAGCCTCCACCGCGTACCTAGGCGTTTGGGACAATGAATGATCTGCACTTTGATTCGAGTCTCAAAGCGGTGGCGTGACGCCCGTTAATGCGGCAACGGGGATCGCGATATCACTGTAAGTAGCCGTTCGACCACTTCAGCTCCATTGCGGGGCCCCGTCCCCGCCTGTTACCATGGAACATCGCCGAGGGCGATCTTCGCGCCTTTCCGGCTCGGAAGATTGCCATTTTCATCGGGGGAATAGTTCGCAGAGATCGGGGTCCGAAAAGCTAAGGACTTCATCGTTCATTCAAAAGAGGGAGGACCGTTTGCCGTCGGCCACTACCTTTCAAATCGGTGACAAAGTTGTCTATCCACACCACGGCGCAGCGATTATCAAGAGTCTTGAGGAGAAGGAGTTCCAGGGGGAGAAGAAGCAGTACTACGTTCTTCGACTCGCGTACGGGGATCTGACTTTAATGGTCCCCGCCGACAATACCGATGGCGTCGGAATCAGGGACGTCATAGCTCGGGACGAACTCGAGAAAGTCTTCAAGGTCTTGAAGTCCAAAGAGTGCCGTATGCCCACCAACTGGAGCCGTCGTTTCAAGACTCACGTCGAAAAGCTGCGCTCCGGTGACATCTATCAGGTAGCTGAGGTTGTCCGTAACCTCGCCCGCAGGGAAGCCGATAAGGGCTTGTCCGCGGGAGAGAAGCGGATGCTCACCAAGGCTCGCCAAATTCTCATCTCCGAGGTGACCTTTGCCGCCAATGTGGACGAGGAGGAAGCGGGCTGCATGCTGGACCAGGTTCTAACTACTTAGAACGCCCAGCTTCAACCGAAGAGCTCTACCGATCCGGGCAGGTGTCCGGATGACCGAAAACCCGCTCACATGAGCGGTTTTCGGCATGCCGCGGCCATACTGCTTGCAGCTGGGTCCAGCCGGCGAATGACCTCGGCTATACCGAAACAGTTTCTTCCGCTGCTGGGCGAGCCGATGTTGGTTCACTCTCTTCGGGCTCTAGCCTCATGCCCCGAAGTTGAGGCTGTGGTGGTGGCGGTCTCCGCCTCGAGACCAAGTTGGGTGGAAAGCGTCCTGGAAATGGAAAAGCTCTACGCCGTTACCGAGGGAGGTTCCACTCGACAGGCGTCCTTGGAACGGGCAATGGCTCACCTGCCGACGCAGTGCAACGTGGTTGCAGTGCATGACGCCGCCCGGCCCTTGCTGCGGCCCGCTCACCTGAGCGCACTGTTCGAGGAGCTGGTGGAGCCTTGGCAAGGGGTGGTCCCGGGCGTCCCGCTCGATGACGCCATCAAGGCGGTAGCCGAGGACGGTACTTTGTTGACCAATCTGGACCGGGCTGGGATATGGAGAGTTCAAACGCCTCAGGTTTTCTTACGGACGGCGCTTCAGGGCTCTCTGGAGAACGCGAAGGCGCGGGGACGGATAAGTCAGGACTGTTCCGAGATGCTCGCCGACTCCGGTTATCGGATACGGATAGTGCGAGGCGATCCCCTCAACTTCAAGGTGACCACCGCGCCGGACCTTTCGCTCGCCGAGATGCTCCTAGAAAGCCGGGCATCCGCACCTGACTCATGAGGGTGGGGGTGGGCTACGACGTTCACGGCTTTGACGAATCCCGGCCGTTGGTGTTGGGCGGCGTAACCATTCAAGGAATGTCCGGCTTGGCAGGCTGGTCGGACGCCGATGTGATCTCCCACGCCATCGTGGATGCGCTCCTCGGGGCGGCGGGATTGGGTGACATGGGCGTCTACTTCACTCCGGCCTCTATACCCGAAGGTTTTTCCAGCTTGCAGATGCTGGAACGGACCGCACAGCTGGTCGAGGAAGCCGGGTACCGGGTGGTCAACATCGACTCCGTGGTCGTGATCCAGGAAGTCAAGGTTGGCCCTCACCGAAGGCGCATGGTGGAGATGATCTCGGAAGCACTTGGGCTCGATACTTCCCAGGTGAACGTCAAAGCGACAACCACCGATCGTCTCGGGCTCGCCGGACGAGGGGAGGGAGCTGCGGCTACCGCGGTGGCTTTGCTCGACACGGTAGGCGACGCTGGATCGGAGCCAAAAGACATGAGGGCCGTTTAAGGTATGGGATGCCTTTAGATTGACGGGCCGGATCCTGGGGGGACGGCCGGCACGGCAGGGAATAGACCTTTGAGAATGAAACCCCGGAGTGAAAGGGAGGCGCCAACCCTTTATGCCCGACCCTAACTGGCTTCTGTCAACGGCTGCTCAATCGGCAGCCGCGATCGTTGGGCTCATGGGAGCCTTCTTGCTTCATCGCCTGCTGAGTCTCGGCGCCGAGCGGGCTTCCTTGGAGCGGAGGCTCGCCGACGTCGAGAGTGAGGCGGAGCAAAAGCAAGCAGAGCTCAGCAATCTCGAAGACCGCATTCTTCAGCTAGACGCCGAGGACTTCATTCGGGATCACGCAGGCGAAATTGTGGATTCTCGCGGGGAGGTAGAGCTTAGAGAGCTTGTCGCTTCAGATGTGAGCACCTCCCGCACCGCAGGGGAGCTTGTTCCGGAATTTCGGCGGGTCACCGGCATTGTGAAGCGGGCCTTCAACGTGCTGGAGAACAAGATCGCCGGGTATGGGTTCGAGCTTCCTCCCGCACTCCCGGAATTCGCCGCAGAAGCCGGCCTGACGCTGCCCAAGGGCGAGGAGCTCCAGTGGTACGACGCGGCCTACCGCAAGCTCCAAGACGAATACCGCAGCGTGGCCAGGCCCGGCAGAAGGAGAAAGGCCAAACTGACGTTCCTTGACTTGGATGGCGAACCTACAGACCGACGGCCCGGATTGGTCCAGGCGAAGGAAATGGCCGGTACCGCGCTCTTGGCGCTGTTGGGTGAGAAGGAGCGCACCAGCAAGGTGCTTCAAAGCATGGAGCGGGCACCCGGCGTAAGGGCCGCGGTCCTGGTATTGATCTACTTCACGATAACCGGGGTGGCACTTCCCCTGGTCCTGATGCCTCTGGAGCCGGACGCATTTCAAACTACCGCCACCTGGACCGTGGGAGGCATGAATCTGACAGGAGACCGGCTTAGGGGCCTCATTCTTGCGGCTTTCCTGAGCGGCCTCGTTTTCGTGTTGATGTATCTTCTGTGGGCAGTTCGCCTGGGCGGTCCCCGCAAGCGCCGGGATCTTACGACGCCTCCACCGGACCCTCGATCATTCTCGAAGGAGGTGCAGTAGGCCGTCGCTCTCTCCGTAACCAACACGCTCACGAGACGCAAGGAGCCGTTCGAGCCACGTGTCCGGGGAAAGGTCGGGATGTATGTCTGCGGGCCCACGGTGTACGACCACATCCATGTGGGCAACGCCCGGTCCGGCATCGTCTTCGACGTAATTCGTCGTTACCTCGAGTGGCGGGGGTACGAGGTGACCTGCGTTCAGAACTACACCGACATAGACGACAGGATCATCACCAAGGCGCAGAGTGAGGGCCGTGCCTGGGACGAGGTTGCTACGGATTACTCACGGGAGTTCGAGAGGGTGGCTTCCGCCATTGGGCTGAGGCCTCCCGACGTGCTGGTGAAGGCCACCGACCACATCCCCGAGATGATCAGCATGATCCAAAAGCTCATCGATCGTGGGGTTGCGTATGAGTCGGGAGGCAGCGTGTGGTTTGCCGTCGACCGTTTCCCCGACTACGGCAAGCTATCCGGCCGGCATCTCGACGACCTGCGGGCCGGCGAGCGGGTAGAGCCGGATCCCCACAAGCGGAGCCCCCTGGACTTTGCGTTGTGGAAAGCCGCCAAACCTGGAGAGCCTTACTGGGAAAGTCCGTGGGGTAATGGCAGGCCGGGGTGGCACATCGAGTGCTCGGCCATGTCGGCCAAATATCTTGGGATGGGATTCGACATTCACGGTGGCGGCTCCGACCTCATCTTTCCTCACCACGAGAATGAGATCGCCCAAGCCGAGGCCGCCGAGGGCACCTCCCCCTTTGTTCGGTACTGGCTTCACAACGGGATGGTGAACCTGGATGCGGAGAAGATGTCCAAGTCGATAGGCAACCTGGTCCTGGTCAAAGACCTCATAACCCAGGTGCGGCCGGAGGTGCTCCGGATCATGGCTATTGCCGGAAATTACCGCCACGACGTCGACTTCGGCGAGGCCTCCTTGGAGCAGGCCAAGCGAATCTGGGAGCGGCTCGAGGCATTTGCCCGGGCCGCTGGCGAGGGGGCACCGGAGCCATCCTCCGAGGGGCAAAGGTACCTGGACCGGTTCAGGGAAGCCATGGACGACGACTTCAACACGCCCGTGGCGCTCAGCGTGATACAAGAGCTGGTCAAGCACGGCAACGCCGAGCTGGAGCTCGCCGCCTCGGACAATGGGCAGGCTCGGGGCCGCCTGGGGGGCCTCGTCCCCGCCTTCTATCAGATGACCTCCGTTTTGGGCCTCTTTATCAGCCCGGCCTCCGGTTCCGCGATGAGCGATGAGTTGACCGAGGGCTTGATCGGCCTGGCGATGGAGCTCAGAGATGAAGCACGTAAGGCCCGCCGTTATGAGGAGGCAGACTCGATAAGGGACCGGCTGAACAAGCTGGGGGTGGTCCTCGAGGACACGCCGAACGGCACCAGGTGGAAGGTCAGAACCTAAGACGAGCTTACGGCCGGTGAGGCTGTCTTTTCGCTCAGCAACATCCGCCCCCCTCTGAGGCTGCGTGCGTCCAGGCGACGCAGGCCCAGAGTTTGAGCCGTCTGCACCGCCTGCTGATACTCCTCGAGGTAGAGGTGCCGGTTGATCTCGTTGTAGCCGTCCCGGCCCTCCCTCCCCACCAGGCCGGCCGGGTAGTACTGCGCCATCAGGTCCACGTAGGTGTCGGGGCCCAGAGCCTCGGCGATGAACTCCAGGACGGACTGCGTCTCGGAGAGCATCCCCGGCATCATCAAATGACGGACCAGCAGGCCCCGC
>DATACZ010000072.1:0-4340 GCA_036258795.1 Actinomycetota bacterium | reverse complement strand
GTCGAGGGCAGAGTGTGCCGCTTCGGAAAGAAGGGCCAGGCTCGAGGATGCGAGGGCCGCGGCGACCTTGGCTGCCACCAGAGCGAGGGCCACAAAAAGCGAGATGAGGGCGGCTCTGTAAGCTTTGCGCTGTAGTGCGGGAGTGCTTGGCTGGCCAGCCATGACCGCGGAATTCTAATCGGGCGAAGGACAAGCCCGTTCTGGCAAGCGGTGGTTAGTGCACGAGAGCCTTTCGGGCAAAATCCCGCCCCCGGTCGGTGAGCGCAAGAGAGCCGTTTTGCTGGCTCAGCAAACCCGCCCGCGTCGCCCGGGATATCACTTGAGATCGAAACTCCGGTTCCCACCCCAGACTGGCGTCGATATGTTCCAGCCGGCTTTCGACCTCCTGCTCCTGGAGCCCTTCATGGTTGAAGAGGTGGGCGGTGAGCATCTTCTGAGCAAACTCCCACCGCTGCCTTGCCCTGCGGCGGACTATCGCCAACAGTCCACGTTGCGGTGCGAACAGGAAGCACGCGACGAAGGCCGCCCCAATTACCGTGGCCATGGATCCGGCGATCGACACGTCGAGCTGGCGAGCAAGCAGATAGCCGGCCGGCGCTGACCCCACTGCCAGGCTGATCGATAGTGTCAGCATCTTTCCCAGCTTGTCGGTTAGCAGCAACGCCGCTGTAGGGGGCCCAATCATCAGCGCCACAACCAGGATGGATCCGACCGCATCGAAAGCTCCCACCGCGGTGACCGACACAAAAATCATTAGCACCAGGTGCAGCGCACCGGGGGAGAAGCCCAGTGCCGCGGCGAGGCCGGGATCGAAGGTCGCCAGCTTCAGCTCCTTGAAGAAGGTCAGGATGAAGGCGGCGTTGCCCAGCAGAATCAGACCCATGACCCAAGCTGCCCGGGGACCGAGGTCCAAACCTGCCGGGGCAAACCGTTCCTGGGGCGCAAGGGCGATCTCACCGAGAAGCACCGCGTCGGTGTCCAGATGTACCTGGCCTGCGTATCGAGTGATAAGGATCACCGCAATGCTAAAGAGGAATGGAAACACGAGGCCGATGGCAGCATCCTCGGCCACGAGGCCGGAGCGTTTGAGCAGCTCCACTAGATATACGGTCAAAAGACCCACGGCCGCCGCTCCGACAATGAGCAAGGGAGAAGACAAATCTTCCACAATAAAAAATGCCAGGACGATACCGAGGAGCACGGTGTGTGTGATTGCGTCGCTCATCAAAGACATGCGGCGCAACACCAGGAAGGTTCCCGGAAGGGCGCAGGCTGTGGCCACGACCATACCAACGACCACGATCTCCCACTCGTAGACGGTCATGCCTCCCCCTCCGACAGCACCTCGGCCAGCTCGGCCTCCGGACTCTCTTCCCTGGCCACCAGCCGCTGAGCAACCTCGCGCCCCGGGTCGGTGATCACCCAGCCATCATCCTTTCGAGCCACCAGGCGCCGTTCCTCGAGTGCCTCCAGCGAAGGCCTGACGTCGGTGACCTCAGGTCTCATTGCCGTGATCGCCTCTGAGGTGTGGGGATGATCTCCCTCGTGTTGAAGCGAGAGCACGTAGAGATCCATGAGCAAGACGTCAGAGCGGAGCCGTCTGCGGTTTCTGCGCTCCTGCACCGTCCGGACCAGGAGTCCTCGGTGCGGAGCGAACAGCATGGAGATCATGACGATGGTGATCGCCATCAAGACGATCGTGGGTCCCGTGGGCAGCCGCTCAACCGTGGAGCTGAGAAGCGCTCCCGCCACCCCGGCAAACGCTCCCACGACTGCAGAGATGAGGACCATGACCCCGAAGCGGTCGGTCCACTGGCGGGCTGCGGCGGCCGGAGCGACCACCAGGGCGCTCATGAGCACAACCCCTACCGCTTGCAGCCCTATCACTATGGCCACCACCAGCAGAGTCGTAAGCATGGCCTCCAAAGCCCGAACGGGGAATCCGAGCGAGGCGGCAAACCCGGGGTCGAAGGTCAACAGCTTCAGCTCCTTCCAGGTAAGGCCAACCGTCAGAAGAACGGCGGCGCTCAGCAGTGCCATGGCCACCACGTCCCGGCCCAGGAGCGCTGCGGCTTGGCCGAATAGGAACTTGTCCAGCCCCGCCTTCCCGGCGTCCGGGAGCCGCTGGATGTAGGTGAGCAGCACCACCCCGGCCCCAAAGAAGACCGAGAGGACTACCCCCATGGCGGCGTCGGTTTTGATTCGGGTGGTAGAGACGACGCCGTTGATCAAAAGGGCGCCCAGCCAGGCTGCTATGCCGGCTCCTAGGATCAGAACCAGGGGGGCCTTGCTGTGTGTGAGCAGGAATGCCGCCGCGATCCCCGGCAGCGCGGCATGCGATAAAGCGTCCCCGAGCAGGCTTTGGCGCCGAAGCAGGGCGAAGCTCCCGAGCACGCCGCTGACGACGCCAAGGGTGGCCGAGCCCAGCGCGACTGTCCTTAAGGTGTAGTCGCTAACCCAGCCGAATAGCACCTCGAACATCTATAGCTCCTTAACGCGCCGGTTCGGAGGTCGACTCCTCCCGCCGCCTGAAGGCCAGCCTTCCGCCGTAGGTCAGTCGGAGATTCTCGTGGGTGAAAACCTCTGAGACTGGACCAGAGGCGACTCGCCGGACGTTCAGCAGCATCACGTAATCGAAGTATTCCTCGACGGTCTGAAGGTCGTGGTGGACACAAACCACCGTCTTGCCCTGAGCCTTGAAGCCCCGCAGCAGGTCGACGATCGTCTTCTCCGTGGCCGCGTCGACGCCCTGGAATGGCTCATCCATGAGGTAGACGCTTGCATCCTGCACCAGGGCCCTTGCTAGGAAGACCCGCTGCCGCTGTCCCCCCGAGAGCTCGCTTATGTGGCGGTCGGTGAAGCCCTCCATGCCGACCTGCGCCAGCGCCTCGAGGGCCAGCTCACGCTCCACCTTGCCGGGGCGCTTGATCCACCCCAGGGCACCGTAGCGGCCCATCACCACCACGTCGAGAACCGTGGTGGGAAAGTCCCAGTCCACCGACCCCCGTTGCGGCACGTACCCAACCAGTCGCCGGGCCTCCGACGCCGGGCGACCGGCAATCGAGATTCTGCCGGCAGCCGGCCGGACAAGTCCCAGGATGGAAAGAATCAAGGTGGTCTTGCCGGCGCCGTTGGGTCCGACGATTGCCATGAGAGCGCCGGCCGGGACATCAAGATCGACATCCCATAGGACCGCCGCCTCGTTGTACGCGACGGTGAGGTCCTCGACCTGGATGGCTAGCTGTGAGTCCACCTCAGACCTGCCTAGACAAAGCGGTGGCGATGGTGTCGACGTTATGCCGGACCATCCCGATGTATGTGCCTTCCTCCGTACCGGCGTCGCCCATGGCATCGGAGTACAGCTCACCGCCGATCGCAACGTCGAACCCGTTCGCCCTCACTGCGGCCTGTACGGCCTCGATGGCCCTGGTAGGCACCGAGGACTCCACGAATATCGCCGGAATTCGTCGCTCTGCGATGAAGGCCGCAAGCTCCCGCACGTCCCGGGCGCCAGCCTCGGACGCCGTGCTGATGCCCTGGAGACCTCGCACCTCGAGGCCGTAGGCCCGCCCAAAGTAGTTGAAGGCGTCGTGCGCGGTGACGATCACTCGCTTGGCAGGATCGATGGAGGCGGCCCTTTCCCGAACGTACTGGTGGAGCTGGTCGAGCTCCACCAAATATCTATCAGTGTTGCTCCGGTAGGTCTCAGCACTCTCGGGGTCCAGGTCGATCAGGGCTTCGGAGATCGTTTTGACGGTCGAGCTCCACAGCTCCACGTCGAACCAAATGTGCGGGTCGAACTGACCCTTGAACTCCGGAGGTTGGAGGAGCCTGTCCTCGTCTATGCCCTCGCTGACCGCCACCGTCTTGACTCGGGTGGTCTTCTGCAACACATCGGCCATGGCGGCCTCCAGATGCAGCCCGTTGTAGAAAACGATGTCGGCCTCGTTCAAGCGGCGCACGTCGCCCGCGCTCGCCCTGTACAGGTGAGGGTCCACCCCGGGGCCCATGAGGGAGGAAACGTTCACCCGTTCACCCCCGACTCTTGCGACGGCGTCTCCGATCATGCCCGTAGTAGTTACAGCTCGGATCTTGCGCTCGGAAAGGTCCGTCTCGGCCCGGCTACAGGCCACAAGACTGAAAAGCAGTAGAGCTAGAGCGACAGGTCGCTTCACTGCCCTGTCGCCTCCCCGACCGGCTCCACCAGGATCTGCTCGGCCACCTGGCGGCTGATGGCTTGCCTTTTGCCCGCTTGCAGGGTCAGTGGCCCGCCAAAAGGCTCCACCGACTCTACCTTCACGTCGGTGCCTGGGACGAGCCCGCGTTCGGCAAGGTAACGA
>DATACZ010000071.1:0-2606 GCA_036258795.1 Actinomycetota bacterium | reverse complement strand
TGACGTAATCATCGAGGTCGAGGGCACCAAGATCGGGTCCATGGATGACGTGGTTTCGGTGCTGAGGCGCTTCAAGGTGGGCGACAGGGTGACCCTCGTCCATAAGAGGGGCGAGGAAACTCGAACCGTCGAGGTTGAGCTGCGGCCGCCGCCGGACGGTTAACCGACCCATGAAGGGTTAGGTCGCGAAAGGAGCAGGGTGATGTACAGGTACCACCCGGAGGGACGGGGCTTCATGTTCTTTGGTGGAGGCCACTTTCTGGCAAGTTTGGTGGGTCTTCTCGTGATTGGGTTGCTGGTAGCAATCCTGGTCATGCTCATCATCAACATCCGAAGGGGCTGGGTGCAGTTTCCCGGCCGTTACCAGGGCACGAGGGATTCTGGGACCGCGACAGCTACAACTCCGCGGCCGAGTCAGACCAGCGAAACAGTACCGACCACGCGGGTGGACCCGGCCATGGAAGAAGTCAGAATGCGCTACGCCCGGGGCGAGATCAGTCGTGAGGAGTTCGCCGCCATAACTCGCGACCTGACGGGAGGCTCGGACACGGCTTGAGCGTTACTCTCTTGGCTCCCGCTCCTTCCGTCGCAGCATCAGCGTCGCGACGCTGAGGGCCAGGACAAGACCGCCGAGCAAACCCAACTCGATCATCCCCCGCTCGAACTGCTCTCCACGGACCCGGAACTCCACTTCGGTCGTGACCAGAATGATCTCCTTGATCGAGGCGATCATTCCAACGAGCAGAAAGGGTTCAGCCAGGAGCTTTCTCTCCACAATCGTCGTCTTAACTGCGCTCAGGAGCTCTACGACGATGAAGACCAGAAGGAGGGTGTTGAGGCTTTGCTTGATCGCCTCCTCAACGCCCTCGCTGATCTTCGTGAACAGGTCGTAGCCGGCTTTGCCGAGGAGAATCAGGCCGCCAATGATCAAAAGCCCGGCGACGCTCAGATAGATCGCGTCTTCGGCCAACCGAATCCAGCGGTCGGTCTGCCTCTCGGTCTCCTTGCTATCCCTGGGCATGCTGTCGGAACTCTAAAGGGTTGGCAAATGCCGCGGGCGAGGGCCGATGGGGAATGCGGCGTCGATCCGGCCAAGCTCAACCTCGCTCAACACCAGGCTCCCAGCTCCGGCATTGTCTTCTACGTGTGAAGGCTGAGAGGCCTTGGGAATCGTAAAGAGGCTCGGTCGGCTTATCAGAAACGCCAGCGCTACCTGGCGGGGGCTAACCCCGTGGCGCTTTGCGATGTCGAGTAGCTCGGGGTTGCCTTCCGGGAAGTCCCCCTGGCCAAAGGGACTGTAGCCGACCACGGCTATGCCGTTGCGCTCGCAGAAGGGCAGAACCGCGTGTTCAATGCCTCTCTCCTTCAGGTGGTATAGCACCTGGTTGCAGGCAATTCGCCCGTGTCCGGCAATCCTGACGGCATGTTCGAGCCCATCCACGCCGAAGTTCGACAGGCCGTATGCCCTGATCTTGCCGGCCTGCACCAGATTCTCGAAGGCGGCGATGGTCTCTTCCAGCCGGTGCCTGCTGGGCCAGTGGAGCAAGTACAGATCCAACCGGTCAGTCCCGAGCCGCCTCAGGCTTCGCTCGCAGGCCTCGATGGTTCGTTTGGCCGAGGCGTTGGACGGGGTGACCTTCGAGGCAAGAAAAACCTCTTCCCGCCGCCACCCGATGGCCTCACCCACTATCTCCTCCGCCCGGCCGGCCCCATACATCTCCGCCGTGTCAATGTGGGTCATGCCGAGGTCGAGCCCCAGCCGCAATGCTCGAATGGAGCGGGTTGGATCTCGTTCGATCTGCCAGGTTCCCTGCCCGACTACCGGGACTATTGGGCCACCCGTCCCCAAGAAGCGAAGGCGCACGGCAAGACTAGTCTTCGATCTCGTAGACCGCGGTCAGCTGGAGCGTGATCTCGGTCTCACTGCCCCCGCCGGCCCCAGGGTCCTCCGGCGCTTTCTCCTCCCCCTCCTCGGTAGGCTGCCTATCCTCGTAGAAGGGAGGTACCGGGAACTCTCCTTCGGTCTCCTTGACGGCCACCAGCCGTCCGAGCTTCACGCCGGCGGCGCTTGCCAGTGACTCCGCCCTTTCCCTGGCACGCGTTAGGGCGTCTTTGCGTGCCGACGCGTACACCGCGCTCTTGCTGTCGACTTCGTGAGTGATGCCCAGAACCCTTATCGCCTCCGGGGCTACCGCAACTGCGGCATCTATCAGCGGACCTGCGTCGGTGAGCTTCTTGGATTTGGCGACGACCTGATTGACTGCCTCGTACTCGGTTATCTGAGTCTGGCTGGGGTCGCTGTTCGGATACACCGAAAGCTGACGAGGATCCACACTCGTCTCCTCCACGCCCCGGTCCCTCAGCACCCTTATCAAGGCGTCCTTTCGCTGATTGTTCAAGCCGAGAGCCTCGGAGGCCGACGCCGCCCGCGTGTTGATCCCGAAGTTCACGGTCAGCGTGTCCGGGGGTGCCGTGGCACTACCCACCTCGGAGACGACAATCGTTGCCGGCTCCGACGGTCCGACCGCCGCCGGGCCTCCGTTGCACGCGACCAGCAACAGGCCAAGGGTAAACAGGCAGCCCGCAAGGGAGCATCGCTTCACGAT
>DATACZ010000070.1:0-9951 GCA_036258795.1 Actinomycetota bacterium | reverse complement strand
GTGTCGACCCCCGAGCGGCAGGATGGGATTCGGGAGGTGGTGCATGAGATTGCGAAGGGATACCGGTTTACGAACGCCACCTCGGTAATTGAGGTCCACCCTCACACTGAGGCCGAGGTCCTGCCTTGATTCGAGTGGCCGCAGTGGGTGACGTCCACTTCGGTACGGACTCATCCGGAACTCTCCGGCCGCACCTGGAACAGCTGAAGGACAGCGCGGACGTGCTGTTGGTAGCCGGCGATCTAACCAGGCACGGGCATCCGGATGAGGCTGAGGTAATTGCCGATGAGCTGGAGGACCTCCCGGTTCCTGTAATTTCCGTCCTCGGAAATCACGATTACCACTACGGAAAGCCGGAAGCGGTAACCGCCAGCCTGGTTAAGAGGGGGGTTACGGTTCTGGAGGGCGAGTCCACTTCGCTGCAGTTGGCGGGGGCGCGGGTAGGGATTGCCGGCATCAAGGGCTTCGGCGGGGGATTCATCGATGCATCGGGCGCCGATTTCGGAGAGCCCGAGATGAAGGCATTCATCCGCCATACCAAGCTTCAGGCGGCCCGGCTCGAAGCGGCTTTAGAGAGTCTCGACAGTGCAGATCTGGTTCTCGTCCTCCTTCACTACTCGCCGATCCGCGAAACCCTGCATGGGGAGCCACCACAGATCTTTCCTTTTCTCGGCAGCTATCTTCTCGCGGAGCCCATCGACCGCCTAGGCGCCCACCTGATCCTGCATGGACATGCTCACAGGGGCAGGGAAAGAGGAACCACGCCCAGGGGAATCCCGGTGCGCAATGTATCTCAGCCGGTCATCGGACAGGCCTACAGCGTCTACTGCCTTTCCGCCGGAAGCCGCGACGGCTCTACGTCGGAGGCGTGCGAAGAACACATCCCGACATAACGGACGGGGCTGAACTTACGCGGCTGCTATTGGCGCTACGGTTAGAGGCTAGCCCGCCGACTCACCCTTGGGCGGCCACTCGGCGGGAGGTATCCGGTCGGAATTCTCGGTGGCGGACTCCGCCTCCTCTTGCTCTACTCTGAGCTTCTGGACAGCCTCCTCCAGCTCTTCCTTATTCGAGGCGTCCTTGAACTCCCGTACTCCCGTACCGGGAAAGGCGATTGATTCGGCAACCCTGGCCGTCTCCTCCTCCTGGACTCCGGCTCCCGGAATGTCGCCCTGATCGTCCTTCCACATCGCCTGCCTAGCCTCTTCCAGCCTCTCCTTTTGCTTCTCTACATCCTCGAGGCTCTCCGGGGCCGGCCGGCCCGCATCCTGCCCTTCCTCGGACTCCACAGGGGCGGAGAAAGCTCCCCCTGGTGGGACCTCGTCCCTCGTGTCACCGGTCGGGAGCTGACCTTCAACGTTGGCCATGGAACAATCCCTCCTTCGAGAGCGCGGACTTACGTTACTTCTGCATAGGGTCTGCGTTGTCCTCGGCATTCTTGGACGTCGCAGGCTGGGACACGTCCTCTCCTTGCTCGCTCGTAACGGGAACTGAATAGATGCTGCCGGGCGCGACATCATCCCGCTCTGACTCCCCTGACTGCGGCGCCTGGTCACCCTCAGTCATGAGTAACCTCCTTGCTCGGTGTCTTTATTCACTTACCCGACCCATTCGAGCAGAAAACTCTGCCGCCGGAACGTCGAATCTGGATCCTTGCTGTCAAAGGTGCCCGGCGGCTTGCATCAATCGAACTCTAATAAAACAAAAATGCATTCCAATCTTTCCCACCACAGAGTTAACTGTTATCCTAATCAATGAGGGTCTTCGCCGGTTGAGACTCTTCTATTCGAAGGCAAAGAGCAAACCGGTCGGTCGGAAGGGCCGAATAATGACCACTGTATGAAGTTTGAAGACTTCTCACAGTGGTAAATCTAGTCACTAAATAAAACTAAAAACTTTTCCCAGCGGTTTTTGTACCGCTGGGAGGGGTAAAGCTGTACGAATACCGCCGACCGACCCCGAATGAGGGAGCTCGATCATTACCAGCAAGAGATATCTAAAGGACGCGGGTAAGTCTCGACTGAGCATTGCCATAGTGGCGCCGCCCTGGTTTCAGCTGCCGCCTCCAGGCTACGGCGGCATCGAGTGGATCTGCTACTGGCTGGTGGAGGGTCTCGTAGCCAGGGGCCATGACGTGACCGTCATCGGGGCCGGAGAAAAAGGCGTCAGTGCTAACTTCGTATCAACCTACGAAGAGCCTCCCAGCGCTCGTTTGGGAGAGCAGCTGCTGGAGCTAATCCACACGGCCAGGGCCGCCGAGGTCCTTCGGTCCAAAACATTCGACGTCGTTCACGATCACACCCTGTCCGGACCCCTGCTGAGCCTTGCTGGGTATGCGCCCACGGTGCTGACGGCCCATGGACCCATCCACCCCGATATAGCCGACTATTACCGGACCCTCTACGACTACGTCTCACTGGTGTCCATCTCAGAGTCCCAGCGACAGGGAACGCCCGACCTCCCTTGGATTGGAACCATTCACAACGCCATCCCGGTGAAGGAGTACACCATGATGCAGGACAAGGAAGACTTCGTTCTCTTCCTGGGACGGATGAACGCTGACAAAGGCGCCCACCTCGCCATAGAGGCTGCAAGGGATGCGGGGCACCCCATCGTGGTTGCGGCCAAGTGCAATGAGGCTCCGGAACGGGCCTACTTCGACGCCGAGGTGAAGCCGAGGCTGGGACCGGACGTGCACTGGATCGGAGAGGCCGACACGGCAACCAAGAAGGACCTTCTCGCCCGAGCCAGGTGCTTGGTTTTTCCCATCCAGTGGGAGGAGCCCTTCGGAATCGTAATGTGCGAGGCAATGGCCTCCGGTACGCCCGTTGTGGCTCTGCGTCGAGGCTCGGTTCCCGAGGTGTTGGAGCATGGCGTGACCGGAATCATCTGCGAGCACCCCGACGAGCTCGCCGAGGGAATCACCGAGGCCAAGGGTATTGACCCAAATACCTGCCGGGAGCAGGCCCTGTCCCGCTTCGACCTTCCAAGAATGGTGTCTGAGTACGAGCAGGTGTTCCAGGACGTAATCACCAGAGCACAGCGGGGTGGAGAGTTACCGCTGCCCGGCCGGGAGGCCGATGATCACCTCTCAGCGGCCGGAGGAGCTCCCTAGCGGCACGTTAGCGCTCGTGGGCTGACCTGGCCCCGCCGTCGGTTCCGGGATCCTGATGACCATCAAAGCCATGTCGTCACGAAGCTTTCCGACCTGAAACCGGAGAACCTCCTGCTCAATCCGGGAAGCAATCGCCTCGGCGTCCAGCGCGGTGCACTGCTTTAACAGAGCGATCAAGCGCGCTTGCCCGAACCTTCCATCCGCGCCTCGCGCCTCGGTCACCCCGTCGGTGTAAAGGATCAGCGAGTCCCCCGGACCAAGCTCCAGCACCCGGTCGGATAGGTCAGGGTGGGTCAGCACCCCGATAAGGCTTCCCGGACGACCCTCGGCCTTGACCGTTCCATCTCGCCGCAGAACCAGGGGCGCAGGGTGTCCCGCCCGCCCAATGGTTACCTTCATCCCGTTACCGCTTAGCCGAAGCCGGCAGTAAGCCACGGTCATGAAACGCTCGCTATGGCGGCTTTGGATGACGACCTGGTTCAGGAAGGCCAGGATCCGTCTCGGCTTCCTCAGCTGCATCTTGGCGGCTCGGATGGTGTGACGAGCGAGCGCAGTAAGGGCGGCGGCCTCTGCCCCCTTGCCGCACACATCCCCGATAACTGCGGCCCACCCGGAGTCGCCCGCCTCGAACAGGTCATAGAAGTCGCCACCTACCTGATTCCCCTCCCCGGCAGCGTGGTAGCGAGCCGCGACCTCGGCGCCGGCGATCCTGGGTATTGCCGAGGGAAGGAGGCTCTTTTGCAGAGTGAGGGCAAGCTGGTTGCTGGCCTCGAACAACCTGGCATTGTCGAGAGCCAAAGCCGCCCTGCGAGCCAGGTCCTGAGCCAGAGCAAGTCCGGGCTCCCCGTATCGGCGGCCGGAGCTGCTTCTGGCCAGAAGGGTCAGTGTGCCCAGCCAAGAGCGGGCAACTATCGGTACGCAAAGGCAGGAGTTCAAACCGGACGCCTTCAACACCTTGTAGCAGGCTTCATCCGGTGAGAGCGCTCTCAACAGCTCATCGGATGCTTCCGGAACCAGTTCCGGCTCCCCCGAACGGAGAACCGTGATGGCCGGATGCCCGCTCTGAGGGTCGGGAGGCCAGTCATGCAACCGGTCAACGATCTCCTTGGCTCCCTCTTCTCCGTGGACGGCGATCCTCTCCAGGTCACCCTCCTCATTGACCATGTCGACCATGCACAGGTCGGCCAGGGCCGGGACGGCGGCCTGTGCCAGAACGTCGAGGGCGGAGGTTGAGTCCAGCGCCGAGGACAGCATGGTGCTTGCCTGCAGGAGGAACTTGTACCGCTCTTCTGCCACCGCCGCCCGGCTGCGCGAGATCTCGACCGACTCGCTGATTTTCCTCTGAGCCTCTTCTTCGCGCTTGAGATCGGTAATGTCTCGCAGGGTGGCCAGAACCGCACCCACGCTCAGCTCCCCCAGAAGGTTGCTCAGCGTGGCTTCGATCCACCGCCACGATCCATCCTGGTGCGACAAGCGAAATCGGCCGGTGCGGACGAGGTCTGATTTGGCGACCACTTCCTGTAGCAAGGCCTCGGCAGGCTGCCGTTCGATTGGGTGTACCAGGTCAAGCAAGCTTTGGCCGAGCAGCTCTTCATCTTGAAAACCGAGGAGGCTGGTGTTGGATGGGCTGGCATAAAGGATGGTGCCGGTTGAGCTCATGAGCAGAATGCCGTCGCCCGAGCGCTCAAAGATCATCTGGAAACGCCGCTCGCTCCGGGCGAGCTGAGCCTCCGCCTCCCTGCGCTCCGACATGTCGCTGAGCATCGCCACAAGACAGCGGCGGCCGGCCAACTCTCCGGAGAAGGCTGAAACCTTCACCGTTAGATGCTTGCCGCTCTTGTGGCGGCACCTCAGGCCGTCCATCTGTCCATGGCCCTTGGCAAAAATTGAGTGGGCAAACTCCAGCAACGAGCCCATATCGTTGGGGTAGATCGACGATATGGGCATCGCAAGCAGCTCCTCCCGGCTGTAGCCGAGCAACTCCGACGCCCCCTGGTTCACTTCGATGATCTGATCGGTGCCCGGATCGAATACCAAAACGGCGTCTGTGGTGTGACGGAAAACACCCCGCAGAAACCTCTCGGGCAGGGTCCCCGGCGCAGTAGAGCCGGGGGACGCGAGGTTGAGCTCTGGATCGGAGATCGGGTCCCGTCGAGGCATCCTATGGAATCCTTAGATTGGGATCGGTGGCGGGCCCACCAAGGTACCTAGCCACCAGGACCAAAGCGTCGTCGTTTCCCCTCCAGTGACGCTGCAAGATATTGTCGGCTATTCCCTGTGGCGTTCCCTGAGGAGCCAGGCGATCGACAAGTCCCCCTACTCCGTCGGTGGTCATGATGATGAGATCGCCTCTGCTAAGTCTCGCTGAAGAAGGGTGGAGCGGGGGCAGCTTGTGACCAACCACACCTCCCCGAAGCATGGGCGACTCTGCGGTCAACTCCTTGGATGGGTAGGAACGTAACAATCTACCCTCCACATTGCCCACTCCCAACCAGGTAAGGGTTTGACTTACCGCGTTCACCTGGGCCACCGTCATGGTTGCCCCGCGCGAGTATCGCAGAGCTTGGTGGCAACGCTCAATAAGAGGAATGAGCGGCTCTCGGGCGTGCTCTTTGACCACGGCGGCCGCCGCACCGGCGGCGTGGGCTGCTTCGACCCCGTGTCCGAGCCCGTCGATGACGGCAATCACCGCCCCATCGGGCACCTGAACCACGATGCTCGCATCCCCTGACTTTGCCTCGCCCGGCAGTGAGCACTCCGCAATGCCCCAGTCGATGATTCTGGGAATAGCCTCTCTATCCATGCCCGCGGACCCACTTCTTCATCACCACGGTGGTGCCCTTGGCTACCTCGGATGAGATGGCAAACTCGTCCATCAGACGGCGGGCTCCGGGAAGTCCGAGACCCATTCCGACCCCGGTGGAGTAGCCATCCCGCATGGCGAGCTCGATATCCCGAATGCCCGGCCCCGAATCGGTTGCAACCACCTGAATACCAGTCCTGCCCTTCTCGTTTGCCGGACCCACCATGATCTCCCCATCGCCGGCGTACTGAATGATGTTGCGAGCCAACTCCGAGATCGCGGTTGAGATCACAGTGAGGTCGCTCCCGGCAAAGCCAAGCCGCTCGGCCACCCTTCTCCCAGTCTGGCGTGCCAGTAGGACATCGCCATCCGTTCTCACGGCGACAACGAGGTGCTCCTCCACTACCGGAGGTCTTTGATGCGCTGATTCAGGAACGAAAGGCCCTCCTCCAGGTCAAGAGCGGTGTTCACTTCCTCCAGGCTCGTACCAAGCTGCACCATGGCAAAGGCAACCTCCGGCTGAATGCCCACCAGGACGGTCTCCGCGCCTCGCAGCTTGGTCATGTAGGCGATGTTGCGCAGCGAGCGCGACGCAAAGGAATCCATGACGTCCAGGGCGGTGACGTCGATGATGATCCCTCTCGACCGAAACTTGCCCACCTGCGTCATCAGGTCATCGCGCAGGGTCAGCATGTCGCTGTCGGTCAGGGCCGCCTGGATGGAGGCGATGAGGTACTCGCCCTGCTTCAGAATTGGTACCGCCATAGGCTCTAGCTCTAACGAAGCTCGACTGCTGGTGACTCCTGGCGCCTAACCTCATAACCGAGCAGGCGTTCGGCCTCCTCGATACCGCCTTGAAGGTCTCCGACGGCATTCATCTTGCTCAGGTCCACTCCGATGGTAACCAGGGTTTGAGCGATCTCTGACGAGAGCCCGGTGATGATCACATTGGCGCCCATGAGGCGCGATGCCTCCACCGTTTGGACGAGGTTGTTGGCCACTGTGGAGTCGATTTGGGGAACACCGGTGATGTCGATGACTACGACCTTGGCTCGATTGTTTCGGATTCCCCTGAGCAGCTGCTCGGTAACCTGCCGGGCACGCTGAGAGTCGAGCACGCCGATGATGGGCAGGATGAGCAGCCTCTCCCTAACCTGCAGGACTGGGGTCGATAACTCCCGAATGGCCTCCTGCTGCTCCCGGATGACCCGTTCCCGCTCCTGGACAAAGCTCACGCCTACCGTGTTGGCGATTCGGTTGGCGGCCGGCTCGTATGCATCTAGGACACTGTTGAGCAGCTCGAAGTCCCCTTGATACTTCTCGAAGAGCGAACGGGCCAGAACGTCACGCAGCAGAAGAACGATACCGAGCACCTCGTGGGTTTCGACTCCCCGCGGGATGATCCGCTCGGACAGGTTGCGGGCGTAGTCCTGCAGAGCCTCCACGCTTCCGGTCTCGAGCACTTCCACGTAGTTGTCGTACACCGAGGTGGCTTCGGAGAAGATCTCCTCCGGGGTCATGGCGGTGAGCAGCTGCGCATCCGTGATGCGGCGAGCCCACTCTTCCCGTAGCTGGGTGCGGTTCTGCCTAAGATGTGACACCAGCTCCCGGAGTAGAGCGTCACCTATACGGGGACTTTGGAACACCTGCTCTCCTTGCATTTGAGTTCCTCCGCTATTGCCGGATGTGGTAGGTGCCCGCCGTGCGACTGTTCCTCGAACCAAGGGTGCCGCCCCTGAAATGTACCATCACCCCTTCCATCCCGACGGGACGCGTGGCTTACTCCATTGCTTCCTTAGGGCTCCGGCGCGGTTTGAGGCCGACTCCGCGCGGGTACCTGAAAGCACCGGCCGAGTGCAGGAGCCGCTTGGCAGAATCGTGGCAGGCCTCATCTAACCGACCGGGAGGGCGATGAGGCTAAGCACAGGGAGCGGTAGCAGGGTGGACGAAGGGCATGATCGGCACGCTTTAGACGCCACCGCCCAGAAGGGTGACGTGGGATCGGATGGAACCATCCGGGGCGTCTGGAAAGCCGTCTGCCTGGAAGCCTATGAGATGCTGGAAGAGATCGCACTGGGGCGGCATCGGATCCGAGGACATCAAAGCGCCGCACAAGAGGCGTGGCGGCGCATCACCACTTACGTGGCCCAAGAGTAAAAGGCACCCCCTAGCCCGCTGCTGGCCTCCCCTCACATATCGTGACCTCTCCCATCCGCCTTCCCGCGGTGGCAGGGTAGGCAGATGTTCGCCGCGGTGGTGGGCCATGTCGAGTGGATCGATTTCGTCCGCATCGAGCGGATTCCGGCGGCCGGAGAGATCATCCACGCACTGGAGGCGTGGGAGGAGCCGGGGGGTGGCGGGGCGGTCTCCGCGGTTCAGCTGGCCAAGCTGGCGGAGCGAGCCACGCTATTCACCGCGCTGAGCGACGATGGCCTTGGGCACAGAGCCTACGAGGAGCTGTCGCGTACTGGGCTAGCGGTGGAGGCGACCTTCAAGCCAACCGCCCAGCGCCGTGCCATTACCTTGATCGACGCCAAAGGAGAGAGGACCATAATCGTCCTGGGTGAACGGCTTGCACCCAACTCGGCAGACGGCCTCCCCTGGGAATCGCTGTCGCAAGCAGGCGCGGTGTACTTCACGGCCGGCGATCCTGATGCTCTCCGTCTCGCTCGGCAAGCCCGCGTGCTGGTGGCGACCTCCCGCGTCCTTCCTCTACTGGCGGAGAGCGGGGTGCCGCTGGACGCCATCGTCGGCAGCGCCCGGGATCCATCCGAGCGGTACCAGGACGGCGATCTCGAGCCCCCGCCCCGGCTCGTGGTTCGCACTGCCGGAGGCTCTGGAGGAACATTTCAGATCGCGGGAGGACCGGAGCAAGAGTTCTCTCCCGCCCCTGTACCCGGTCCGGTGGAGGACAGCTACGGTTGCGGGGACTCCTTCGCGGCCGGGCTTACCTATGCCTTGGGCGTAGGGTACGGACCCGAAGAGGCCGTCGCCCTGGCGGCCCGCTGCGGCGCAGCAGCCCTCACCGGACGCGGGCCTTACGAGGGTCAGATGTCCCTATCCCGGTAGGGCGTCCCGCCGGCGTCGCTCCGATACCAAGTCGCTCGCTGGCGGCCTTATTTCAGCTTTAGGAGCGCTTTGCGAAAGGCGTCACCAGTTGGTCGACCGGCGCAAAGTCGTCGGTCAGAACCCGCGCCCCACCGGCAAAGGAAGTGATCTGCCCTTCACGGAAAATCAGGTCCAGCTCCGGAGCTCGGCTCTGAAGTTGCGCTCCTATAGCGTCGGTGGGTAGCGGCCGGTTCGATCCCACGATTACGAGATTTCCACCGTCTTGCCCGTCCAGGACCGAGGGGCGCGCCACGACTGCCACATGCCTGAAAAGCGCCGCGACCGTCGCCACCTTGGCCCGGGCGAAGCTGAGAGGCGGATAATCGATAACGTTTACCATGTACAAGCCGTCCGGCCGCAGGACACGGCGAATATCTGCGACGGTCTCCCGGGTCGTCAGGTGCCACGGCACCGCCAGGCCACCAAAGGCATCCCCCACGACGACGTCACGTCGTCTGGCCGGTTGTGCGGCGAGACCCACCCGGGCATCCTGAACATCTACTTGAATGCCCCGTCCCAGCCTTAATCCAAGCTCGGCTACGTCCAGGTCGATTACCCCGCCGTCAATCTCCAGCACCAAGCTATCGGCACCGGGCCGCGTCTCGGCCAGATAGCGGGGAAAGGTTAGCCCGCCTCCGCCGAGGTGGAGAGCACTGAGTGCCTCCCCCGGCGCTCGTACCGCATCCACCACGGACGCAAAGGCACGGATATATGAGTACTGAAGGTAGGTAGGGTCGGCCAAGTCGACGTAGGAGTGGGGCAAGGTGTCGAGCTGGAGGGTACGGCCGGTATCGCGTATGGGGTCAGGCACTACCCGGGCGCAGTGGTAGGCAGTCTCAACGTCGCAGGGCTCCGGGATGGAGAACGAGGCCACTACACCAAGTACCGCAACTACCAGCGGCAAGAGCGCAGCAGACATGCCGCG
>DATACZ010000069.1:0-4872 GCA_036258795.1 Actinomycetota bacterium | reverse complement strand
AACTTGCCCAACGGCCGGATGGCTGCTCAAGGAACCTGTCCCGTTTGCGGCACCAAGGTCACCCGCATGCTTGGGAAGTCTGCCTGACCTATGTCATCACCGGCCCGCTTCCCGTAGCCGGGCCTTATCTTTCGAGGAATTCCTCCAGAGGTCTAGCTGTAGCGGGCCGCCAGCCGGGATGCGGTGGCTCTCACCCTTTCCTTCAGGTAGGCGGGCTCGACGACCCGGGCCTGTCTTCCCAGGCGAAGCAGCAACCTCTCAACCCAGGCTAAACCTCCCGCTTTGAGTGTGATCCTGATCCAGCCGTCTTCCAGCGGCTCCTTGGAGACGAGGGGGTAGTAGTCCAAGACCCAAGCGGCCCGAGGGGAGAGGTCAATCGTCACGGGTACGGCCTGCGCACTCTCGAAGTAGACGGACTCGTAACGCGACAGGTCCAGGTCCTGCGGAGGATGGGATTCATTCGACAAAATTGTTACCCGACGCATCCGGTCGACCCGGAAGATGCGTTCGTCGTTCACCCGATGGCACCATCCCACCAGGTACCAGTGGCCTTCGGAGAAAAGCAGCGCCCATGGGTCAACCCCTCGCTCGGTGACCTCATCCTTGGAATGAGACTGATAGACGATGTGTATCCGGCGGTTGTTCTCGAGAGCCTGCCTGACCTCCGCAAGCCCCTCCGGCGCGTCCAGCCCCACGCTGACACGCTCCAGGGCACCGGGCCTTAGAGCCTGTTTGAGCTGGTCCATCGCCCGCTGAAGGGCGGGATCTTCACCCCCCACTGCAGCAAGGGCCTTGCCCCCTGCGTAGAGCATCAGGCCCTCGGCAGGCGTGAGCCTCATGGGACGGGAGAAGTAGTCGGCCATGCTTATCCACACCTGGTCACCGTCGATGTAAGCCTCCATCAGATCACCTGGCCCGTACCCCGGCAGACCGCACATGAACAACAGATTCAGGTCCGCGAGCAGCTCACTTCGCTTGATGCCGAATCGCTCGCACACCTCCTTGACCGGTGCTCCTGAGCGGCGGATCACGTATGGGACCAGCAGGAGCAACCGGCGAAACCTTTCTTCAAGGTCACTCACGCTTTGGCTCCGCTGCTATTTGCTGTCCCGGCCACGCCTCTCATCCTCCGCCCGACCCATCGCGGTGCTCGTTCAATCGATGAGCTCCTCCAGACGCTCCCGTGCCTTATCTCGCAAGCGGGGAGGGTCAAGAACTTCCGCCCCCTCTCCGAACCCGAGGAGCCAGGAGATAAAGCCGTCCTCGTCGGTCACCTCGACGCTGGCTTCGGCGCTCATGTCCTCGTTTGTCTCGAGACGCATCCACGGTGAGTTCCGCGTGACCCACCATGCCGTGGAAGGGTCGAAGCGCACGGTGGCGCGGAAGGGCTGCTCGCCCTTGGCAAAGGGAGGCAGCTCCACCGAAGCTTGGAGATCGAAGTCCGGAGGGACCTCGAACTCCGGGCCCGGCCGGCTGGGATCGGCTACGTGGACAGCCCCATCGACCCGGTCTAACCGAAAGGACCTCACCTCCCCGCTCAGCAGGTCATTGCCGACCAGGTACCACCTCCCTCGGCGGTGGATCAGTCCGAAGGGTTCGACGGTACGGCTTTTGACGGCGTCCCGGCTTCGGTAATTGATGGTTACCCTCTTACGCTCCGCGACCGACTCAAGCACTGTGGGGAGGTTGGGAGCGGCAAGCCCGAAGTCGGCGGCCAACCATGAAACATTCTCTTTTTGCGGGGCCGGCGCGTCGTCCGAAAGCTTCATTAGAGCCGTTCTGACGGTTCCCGAGTCACCCATTCTGAGAAGTCCCGCTGCAAGTGACAGCGCTGCCACCTCGTCCGGCTCGAGCTTCAGGTCGGGAAGGTAATAGCGGTCTTTGGGAATCCGGTATCCCTGCTCTGCATCCCACGCATCGGTACTGGCCAGTTCTACCGGGATTCCCATCTCGCGCAGCTCCTCCTTGTCTCGCTCGAACATGCGCTTGAATGAGTCCCACTGATCCTGGCCGTATCCGGGAATGGTTTGATGGATCTGCTTGGCCGTGACCGGCCGGGATGTCTCCAGGAGCATCACAATCAGGTTCAAAAGCCGCTCTGATTTGCGCACCACGGCTCGGCTCCTACGCTCTCATGATGAGCTCGATCGATCGGGGCCTGAACACTACTCCGTCTGGTAGATGAGTTGCCCCGCCAGAAGCCCCGCAGCCCCGGCAGCCTCGAAGAAGTCTGGGTCCTCCTTGACCGACCGGCCCATGGTCGTCGGATCAAGCCCGAACTGTGCCAGCGCCTCCTGCGTCTCCCAGGCATCGACTATGTTCACGTCGTGCATCTCGGTTAACCCGTAGCCGATCAGATCCTGCATAACGGTACTGAGGTGTTCGATCTCCAGGTCCGGAACCGCCATGGTGCAGCGCGCCACGGCGGCGAACCGGAGCGCTGCCAGAGTTTGCCGGCTGACGCCGCGATGCCGTGGACGTTCGTCGGCAAATGAGATCCTTAGGGCCGCCACCGGCCGTCCTCCGAGCGCTCCCGCGGCTGAGATGACCTGCCCTTGCTCCATCGCGGTGTGGCCTAGCAACGTCCCTGTGCCGACGATGCCGGGGCCGATGGAGACTATGGTGGCGTCCGCTGCTGCCACCTCACTCGCGGTTACCAGCCCGCTAAAGACGTTGACGCACTCAAGTTCGCCCCCGAAGGCGTGTCCACAGGTGATCGTGGCGTCAATGAGGTTCTTGTCCTTTAGGCTTCTGACCAGTTCGCTGTTCGCAATGGGCAGGGCGCCCCCATCGGTCATGAGATAGGCGATACGAAGATCTGGGTCCAGGCGTTTCAGCATGGCGGCGACCGGACCGACCTGGGAATGCAGACCGCAAGCCACCACCGGCATCCCGTCCAGTGAAGAAGCTTCCTGAAGAGTCTCGTGATGCTTGCTTTCGGGAGCTTCAGCTGTGAGGGTGTCGATCTGCCAGGGGGTATACCTCAGCTTCATGATGTGGCCCCCAGAGCGCGACTTGTGCTTTGTCCGCTCTAAGTTCCAGAGCACGAAATCGTGACCGCCGGTTCCGAGCTTCAGATCTACGGCGGTGGTGTTGATGACGACCCGGTCCCCAACTGCCACGTCGCCGATCAGCGAGGTAAAAGCAACAGCCCTACGCTTGGCACGCCCTACCTTAACGTTTACGAAGGTGAGCCCGTCCCTGGGCTCCACCACCTCGGATACGACCCCGGTGTCAAAGGAAGGCACGGGCCTCACTCGCTCCTTTCAGTCGCTCGGAGGCCCGGAAAAGGCAAGGCTTGGATTCGCTCCCTTCGGTTGCTCAACCATTGGCTCGATTCTAGAGTGACGCAATCAGGCGGGCGACTCGCTCGTCGGTGTGCTTGAACGGATCTTTGCAAAGAAGCGTACGCTGCGCCTGGTCGTTCAACTTGAGGTGTACCCAGTCGACGGTGAAGTCACGGCGTCGCCGTTTGGCGGTGCGGATGAACTCTCCCCGTAGCTTGGCTCTGGTGGTCTGCGGGGGCTCCAGCTTGGCGGTGTCGATCTCTGCATCGGTCACGTATCGCTCTGCCAGCCCGTTTCTCTCCAGAAGGTAGTAGAGGCCCCTGCGGCGGCTCACGTCGTGATAAGCAAGATCCATAAGTGCCAGCTTGGGGTGACCAAGCCCCAGCCCATGTTTGGCGCGGTAGCTCTGAAGCATCCGGTACTTCATTACCCAATCAACTTTGGTATCCAGCTGGGTGAAGTCATCCTCGAGCATCACAAGGCACTCCTCCCAGGCCCTCACCGCCTCCTTCATCTCCGGGTCGTCGCGCCTGTCGACGTACCGCGCCGCTCTGCTGAGGTATTCCCACTGCAACTCGATAGCCGACGCTTCCCTCCCGTTGGCTAGCCTTACCCTGCGCCGGCACGTGATGTCGTGGGATATCTCCCGAATGGCTCGGATCGGATTTTCGAGCGTGAGGTCGCGCATCACGGCACCCTCCTCGAGCATGCGAAGAAGTACGGCGGTGGTGGCAATCTTTATCCACGCGGAGTACTCGCTCATGCTGGAGTCTCCGACGATGACGTGAAGCCGCCGATACTTCTCCGCATCGGCGTGGGGCTCGTCACGCGTGTTGATGATCGGACGGGAACGCGTGGTGGCGGAGGAAACCCCTTCCCAGATGTGCTCCGCTCTTTGTGAGATGCAGTACAGGGCGCCCCTGGCGGTCTGAAGCACCTTGCCGGCGCCGGTGAAGATCTGCCGGGACACGAAGAACGGGATCAGGTGCTCGGCTAGCTTCCCGAACTCTCCGTACCTCGAGACCAGGTAGTTCTCGTGGCATCCGTACGAATTCCCCGCCGAGTCGGTGTTGTTCTTGAACAGGTAGACCTGGCCCGCGATTCCTTCCTCTCGAAGCCGCATCTCCGCGGCATTGACAAGCGCTTCGAGGATTCGCTCTCCTGCTTTGTCGTGTGCGATGAGCTGCCTTATGTCGTCGCACTCCGGGGTGGCGTACTCAGGGTGTGAACCCACGTCCAAGTAGAGGCGGGCCCCGTTTTCGAGAAACACGTTAGACGAACGGCCCCAAGAGACCACCCTGCGGAATAGGTACCTAGCGACCTCATCTGGCGATAGCCGCCGCTGGCCCCTGAACGTGCAGGTAACCCCGTATTCATTCTCGAGCCCGAAGATGCGCCTCTCCATTTAAGAACCCCTCAGGAGGGCGCTGAGCCGCCGGTTGCCGGTGAGGGAACAACAAGCTCGAGGGGCGTCACCGGGTCATCCTTGGGCTACGATCTCGCCGATCTGACCACTGCTCAGACGTGCGAACTTACGACGTTCTCGGTTGCGATCCAGTACCGCTACTTCCAGGTTGCGGTGATT
>DATACZ010000068.1:0-7691 GCA_036258795.1 Actinomycetota bacterium | reverse complement strand
GCTTCCTTGGTGCAAGGGCCTATCCCGGCCTCTCCGCAGCCCTTATCCATGCGAACCAGAGACCGACCGGCTGAACGCACCCGGATCTTCTGAGGCGTGGCCCCCCGCAGCTGCAGAGCTGCCGTTCTTACTCCGAAGGTTTCGATCAGGCGGCGAAGCTCAACCCCGGGCGAGTCGTCCGAGAGCGCGGTTACAAGAACCACCTCATGGCCCGCCGAGGCGGCCAGGGCTGCAGCCAGCGCCGCTCCGCCCGGCCGGGTCCTCTCCTCGAGGTCCTCCAGGACCGGCGCCAGTCCCTCGGGAGAAAGCCGGTCTGCCCGTCCCTCGATGTCCCTATCCAGGAGGGCATCGCCCACCACGACGAGGGGCCCACTCACCCCGCCACCTCGGTCAGCAGCTCATCCCACTCATCCAAGAACCGTCTGAGACCGAACCGCTCGAGTGCCGCGGCCCGGGCTGCCTTTCCGCACAGCCTGGCCTGCTCGGGGTCCGAGATCAGATCACGAAGGGCTTGGACCAGGCGATCCACATTCGTCGACACGATGCCGGCCTCGGGAGGGACTGCTTCCACCACCTCGGTGGTGGCCAGGGCGACCACCGGCATGCCTAGGTGCATTGCCTCGATTAGCGATAGCCCCAAAGACGTCCATCGAATGGGATGCAGATACACCCGCCGCTTGGCCATCTCGTCGTGCATCTTTTCCTGCTTGAGGTTCTCGTAGCCACCCAGCCGGCCCGCCCCCATTCCGAACAAATCGATGGGCGCGGCGGCTTGAAACCGAGAGAGTAGGTCCGTGCCCGTTACCCGGGCCCTCCGGATGGGCTCGTTGATCGCCACCGCGATCCGGGGAAGCTGGCCCGTATACCGCAATCCGGGATCAGGGATCCCATGGTTGATCACCCTGGTCGGCGTCGATCCGGCGTCCCAGAACAGGTCGTTGAAGTGCGTCACGTGGACCAGGGTGAGGTCCGTGCGGCCGGCTATCGCGTGACGCATCTCATTGATCCGGCCCTGCGGTGCGTTGTGCTCCAGATAGACCGCAGGTATGTCGATCCCTGGTCGGCGGCCTCCCAGCCATGCTGGGACGAGCTCGAGCTCCTCGGGCCGTTGGAGGACCACGACGTCGACTGGCGCGCCGGCCAGTTCCTTCGGGGAGAGCTCGACCACCGAGTCGGGCCAATCCCAGGTGTCCGCCCTGCCCCGTCCGTCTGCCCCGCGGTCCGGAAGGACAGGCACTATGTACTCGTGCCCTCCCTGCACGAACGCGGTCGTCCACGACCCGTGGATGTGCCAGATGAGGATCCTCACGGCCTGATTGCCGCCGTTGTACGACCGGGCGAGGGGGCGGCCAATCCTATGACCGCTGCGGCGACCTCCTCCACCGCTACCGACGAAAGGCACGGGTGACCAGGTATGGGGCAGTCCGTTGCCCGGCACCCGGCGCAGGCGATGGTCTGGTCGCCCAGGAGGGTGTGGGGGACCTTCCAGGGTCTCCACCTGGCTGCCGGCACCGTGGGAGCAAAGAGGGATACGATCGGAGTCCCTACCGCAGCAGCCAGGTGCGCCGGCCCTGTATTTCCAACTACCACCACCTGCGCCCCGGCGAGCACCTCGGCGAGCTCGGCCCATGAGGTCCGGCCTCCTAAATCCAGGATCGCCGGATGTGGGGAATCGGCGACACACGAAACCCTAGCGGTAAGCTCGCGCTCGCTCGGGCTGCCGGTGACAACAACCTTGTGGCCGACGGATACAAGCTTGCGGACCAGCTCCGCGTGCCGTCCGGGGCCCCAGGCACGAGCCGGCACGGAAGTTCCCGGATGGACCACCACGTACGATGCCCAATCGATGCGTACGGATGGGCTGGCCGGGCGCCGGATCCGAAGGCTTCCGTCGTCTCCCGGTGGCAGGCGGTACCCGAGGGTGGAGGCCAGCGATAGGGCTCTCTCCACCTCGTGGATGTCGTCGGAAACACGGTGGCGAACGTCCAACAAGGATCCCGGGTAGTCAACGCTGATGGCGGCGAGCGTCGGGATCGCCGCCATGCGCAGAAGCAGCGCGGTGGGCAGAGGGCTTTGATGAAATGACGTGAAGATCACACCTTGATCGAACCGGCGGTCACGCAACTTGCGGACCAGATCCAGGGTGGCTGCGGTGTCGAGCGGGCCTGGGTCCGGGTCGATCCAGCAGGCGGTGTGGACCATCACCTCATCGACGCCCGGCAGGAGGGAGCCTGACTGGAATCCGCGCTCTCCGCAAAGCAGGGTCACCTTGGAAGCTGACGCCGCCACCGCTCGGATGGCCGGCCCCATCAACAAGACGTCTCCTTCGCTGTCTTGCCGTACCACCAGTACGTTGGGTCGCCAGATTTCGTTCACCGAAGCACTCACATGCCCCTGAGGTTCCGTCCTGCTCCCAGAATGAGATCCACCGCGGCATCGAGGTTGGGAGCAACTTCCGGCGCCGATTCGATCTCCTCCGACAGAGTTGCCGGCCCCGGGACGAGAATTGCCCTGGCCCCCGCCGCTCTGGCCGCGGCCACATCGGCGCCGATGTCTCCGATCAGCGTGCAATCCTCTGGCTTCACGTTCAAAACGCTGGCCGCCTGGAAGACCAGGCCGGGCAAAGGCTTGCGGCAATTGCAGCCGTCCTCCGGCCCATGGGGGCAGATCACCCAAGGCCCCAGGGGTCCCAGCAGGTCCTCGATTCTGCGGTTGACCGCTTCCACCTGGTCCATGGACAGCATGCCTCTCGCAACGCCGCTCTGGTTTGACACCACCGCGATCGGTATCCCGGCCCTTCGAAGCCGGTCCAGGGCTGATCTGGCTCCCTCCATGGGCTGAACCAGGCCGGGATCTCCGTTATAGGGCACGTCCACCACCAGAGTCCCGTCCCTGTCGATAAGTACGCCGGCCGGCTTGACCGATGGCTCCGCCCTGCACCGAAGGGTGCCCCAGAGCCGGTGAGTGACGGCGGCGGGTGGAATGACCGCGCTGGTCACGACCATCTTTGCAACTTCGGCCGCAGACCGGGGTCCAGGCGAGATCCGGGCCCAGGCGAACTCCGCCGAGCTGGCCAGCCAGGCCACCCCTGCCCCAAAGGCAAGCCAGCGCCGTCCGGCGAGAGCTCCCGCGACGGCTGCGACCCCCGCCACAGTGATGGCCGCATGATGCTGAAACCGGCCCTGTGGAGCGCCCGCTCGCATCCGCCAGTCAGGGCCGTGGATGTGTCTCATGAGGGCGTCGTCGGCGTTTCCGGCCTGAAGCCTGACGCTGGCCCAGAACCGCTCGGGGCCGGGAGGGTGAAGCACTCTTCGGTTCCCCGGCACGATCTTGTGTCCCGCGGAGGTGACTCTGAGGCCGAGATCCGAGTCCTCCCGATAGGCCCGCCGGAAACGCTCGTCGAAGCCTCCGAGCTTGGATAGGACGCTTCGGTGGTAGGCCATGTCGGCGGTGGCCCAGCGGGCTTCCTCCAGGCCCTTGACGTTGCTTTCCCAGTCGGTGGGGGGCCGGTGTTGTGGCAGGGGGACGATGATCCGCCCCTGACTGCCGGCGACATCGGGGTCCAAACCAAGCAGATCGTTCGCCAGGTCTTTGAGCCAGGTGTCCGTGACGACGACGTCGTCGTCTAGAAAGGCCACCCACTCTGACCTGGCAGCCCGCCAGCCGGTGTTTCTTGCGGCTGCGGGACCCTTCCCCGATCCGGTGAGCACCTCCACATCCCAGCCGGGTGTGACGGAGCCTTCGAGCACATGCTGCCCCCGACGTGTCCGGTCGTCGACTATGAGAAGGCGGGCGGGTGCCGGGCCCTCACATTCGGCAAGGGAGCGCATCAGCCGGCTGAGCGACGGGCGACCGACGGTGGGGACGACGAGATCGAAGTGCGGTGCTGCGCTCACTATTCACCGAGGGAGGGTCTGGTGACCAGGTAGGGGCCTAGCGCAAGAAGGTCAACGGGAGCGGAGCCAAAGCACTCCAGGACGTCACGAGGATGGTCGACCATCGGACGGCCGGCGGTGTTCAAGCTGGTGTTCACCAACACGGGCAGGTCAGTTCTTCGATCAAATTCCTGCAGCAGCCGGGCCACCATAGGCTCTGTTGAGCTATCGACGGTCTGTATTCGTGATGTGCCGTCGATGTGGACCACCGCCGGGATGCGGCTTCGCCACTCGGAACGGACTGTATGGGTGAACAGCATGTAGGGGGAGGGCAGCGGACCCTCGAAGACCTCGCCAGCTCGTTCCGCGAGAACCATGGGCGCCACAGGCCGGAACTCCTCCCTCCCCTTGATCCGGTTTATCCGGTCGAGGTTGCCCGGCATGGCGGGGTGGGCAAGGAGGCTCCGGTGGCCCAGAGCCCTGGGGCCGTACTCGCTCCTGCCCTGGAACCAGGCCACGACCGCGTCCCGGGAGAGCGCTTCGGCCACCGCCCCCGCTAAATCCCTAGGCTTCTCGTACCGGATTGCCGCCGAGTCAAGAAAATCCTGCAGCTCTTCGTCCGTCCAACCGCGTCCCAGGGCCGCGGTGGTCATGGGCTTGGTCTCATCACCGAGCTCTCGAGCCAGGTAGAGCGCGGCGCCGAGTGCGGTTCCCGCGTCGCCGGATGCCGGTTGTACCCAGATATCGTCAAAGGGCCCGTTACGGCTGAGATACGAGTTGGCAACGCAGTTGAGTGCCACCCCGCCGGCCATGGTAAGCCGCGATTCCCCCGTCTGCTCATAGAGCCAAAACGCGAGCTCCAGCAGCACCTCCTCCAACCGCCGCTGGACGCTGCAGGCCAGGTCGGCGTGCTCTTGCGTCCACGGTTCATCCTGCCGGCGTCCCTTGACCAGGGTCCCCCACTCGATGGTGTTCACCTGGAACCCTCCCTCGGAATCCGTGCGGACTGCCCGTCGGAGCTCGGGAAGAAAGGAAGGCTCGCCGTAGGAAGCGAGGGCCATGACCTTGTACTCGTCCGAGGCGCGCTTGAACCCCAGGTGGGATGTGACCTCTTCGTACATGAGCCCAAGCGAGTGAGGAAGGTCCTGCGTGGCCAGTACCTGTAGGGCGCCGCCGGTGCATCTGCCGGCCAGGTAGGAGGCGTGCTCACCCCGGCCATCCAGAACCATGACGCTCGAGGAGTCAAAGGACGATCCGAGGTAGGCGGAGGCGGCGTGGGCGACGTGGTGAGGTACGAACCTGACCGAGGCGGGATCCAGCCCGGGCAGGGCGGTCTCCAGAAAGAACGGGGCCCGCCAGGCGTACAGAGTCCTAAGAGACTCCCAGTTCCCAGTGGTGATGTCCGCAGTCATGGGACGGGCGAGCCCGGGATCGTAGGAGTAAGCGACCGCCGTAAGGTCCTCCGGCCGAATCCCGGCATGATCCAGGCACCACCTCGCAGATTGCTCCGGTACCTCCCAGGTGGAGAAGGGAACAGGCTCCTTGCCGTGCTTCCGCCTGGAGAACCGCTCCTCCTCTGCGGCGGCTACGATCTTGCCATCGACCACCAGCGCTGCGGCGGGATCGTGAAAGACCGCATTTACGCCAAGGACTACGGCCATGAGCCCTCCCGCACCGGCAGAACCATCATCTCCGGGATGACCGTCCCTTCAGGCTGGGTCAGCACAAACCGGACCGCCTCCGCGACGTTGTGGGGGTCCTGAAGTACGTTCAGGTCGATGTCAGGGAACCGGTCCAGCAGGAAGGGGGTTCGCATGCCTCCCACCACCAGGGCGGTCACCTTTATGTTGGCCTCCCTTCCCTCCACGTGAAGGGCATGGGAGAAGCCAAGCAGTCCCCACTTTGTGGCGTTGTAGGCAGAGGCATTCGCCCAGCTTCTTTTTGATGCGGTTGAGCAGACGTTGACGATGTGCCCACCGCCGGCCCGGCGCATCAGGGGGAACGCGGCCCTGGACAGCACGAAGGGAGCCCTTAGGTTGACGCCCACGATCCGGTCCCACTGAGCCACAGTGAGCTCCTCCACGGAGACCGTCACATCGATACCTGCGTTGTTTACCAGAGCGTCGATCCTCCCGTGGGCCTCGACGACACCTTGGACCACGCCCTCCGCCATGTTCTCGTCGCAGATGTCCACCAGCCGTGCTTCGGCGACTCCTCCCTGTTCCTGTATCTCGGCTGCCAATGCCTCCACGGCCGGCCCGTCGATATCGGCGGCGATGACCGTGGCGCCAGCTTCGCCAAGTACCCGGGCCGTCGCCGCGCCCAGTCCCCGTCCCGCTCCGGTTATAAGGACAACGTTCTCCTTTAGTGACGTCACTCCATCCTCCTCAATTGCTCCCTGTCTCCGAAGCGGCTGGCAGATTGGAAACCCGGTCCGGTGATGCATGCAAGGGAGTGCTTCGCTGCCTGGCCGGATCGCTGACCTTGGCGTGCGTGCTCAGCCGCGTCTCGACCAGCGCACATACCAGGTGAAGGATCACCATGTGGATCTCCTGTATGTGTTGCGGATCCGAGGATGGAACGACTATCGGAATGTCCGCTAGCTGGCGAACAAACCCCCCATCTCCTCCCAGAAGGGCGATTGAGCGGAGGTTGCGCACTCTGGAGGACTCCAGAGCCTGAACGAGGTTGAGTGACCTGCCGCTGGTGCTTAGCGCCAGAACGACGTCTCCAGGGCGGCCAAGAGCCTCAATCTGGCGCGCGAACACCTTCTCGAATCCGGCGTCGTTAGCCCAGGCAGTCATGACCGCGGCGTCGGCTGAGAGAGCAAGTGCAGGCAGCCCCGGCCGGTCCGGGTTCTTGAAGCGCCCCACGAACTCCGCGGCGAGGTGCTGAGCGTCGGCGGCGCTGCCTCCGTTGCCACAGATGAGAAGCTTGCCGCCCCCCTCAAAGGATTCCGCGATGGCGTCGGCGGCAACGACGATGGACGCACGGAGGCGGCGATGGGACTCCTCCAGAGTGGCGATCACCGCCTCGAAGCCTGTGTCGACGACGGCCAGCTGCTCCGATCGGCCGGTGCGACCGGCCCTGTGCTCCGAGAGCACCCGCTCGTACAGGCCGGCAACCGCCCACGCCACCCTCTCCCAGGTGAAGAGGGTGTTCGCCCTCTTGATGGCCTGCCGGCCGAGCAATGTCATCAGCTTTGGATGCTTGTAGAGGTGGGCGATCCTCTCAGCTAGTGCATCAGGATCCCTGGGGTCTACCAGGTATCCGGTCTCGTTGTCCCGGACGGTGAACTTGACCCCTCCTACGCTGGAGCCGACCACCGGCGTGCCGCAGGCCATCGCCTCGACCGGCGTTATGCCGAAGGGCTCGTACCAAGGGGTTGTGACGAAGATATCCGCGGCGTTGTAGTAGTACTTGAGAGCTTCGCGGCCGCGCTGTCCCACGAACACCGTCCGATCAGCAACTCCCTCGGCCTCCGCAATTTCCTGGAGACGTCCAATCTCCGGGGTGATCCCGGGGTCGGGCCCCTCGGACTCCCCTCCCACGATTAGCAATCTCGGCTTCAGGTCATGGTCACGCTCCAGCCGGCCCAGGGCCCGAATGATGTTGTCCGCTCCCTTGCGGGGCACCAGCCTGCCCAGGTGAAGGAGGATCTTCTCCTCGGGATCAAGGCCTAGCCTGGCCCGTGCCAGCGGCTTGCTGATTGGCCAGAATTCGGTCTGGTCGAATCCGCAGGGGATGGTGGTTATCCGGGAGGGGTCGGCGTTGTACAGCCGAATGAGGTTCTCCTCGTCCTCCGGGCACTCGGCG
>DATACZ010000067.1:0-3844 GCA_036258795.1 Actinomycetota bacterium | reverse complement strand
GCCTCGCGCACGGGAAGCTTGCGCTTCATTCGTCCCCTGACCACCAGTCCTGCCACGCCGGCGAGGATGAGCGCCCCTCCGAGCACTCGTGGCTTGGCCAGCTGCCTGCTCGTGGCCCTGATGGTCTCCCGGCGGCGAAGCCTCTCGAGTGTGGCCTCGGTCAGAGTGGCTGCAAGCCAAACGGGCGCCTCCACCTCCTGCTCTCCCAGCCAGCGAAGACTGGCCGCCAAGTTGCGGTTTTGCTCAAACTCGAGACGGCATCTGGCACAGGTATCCAGATGCTCCGCGATGTCGGAAGGCAAATCTAGGACCACCCCGTCATCGTGGGTGATCAGGTATTCGCCAACCTCACTGCACTTCATCTTGTCCAAATCCTCACGCGCCCGGCTCCTCCAATGCATCTTCGGATAACAGCTCCCTCAGCCGCCTTCGCGCCCTGTGTAGCCGCACTCTTGCGGTCCCTTCGTTGATGGCAAGTTGGTCGGCGATCTCCTCAAAGCTTAAGCCGTAAACATCCTTCATGACCGCCACGACCCGGTAGCTTGCAGGGAGCTGCTGCAGGGCCTTGTCCAGCCGTTCCATGAGAAAGCGCTGCTCACTCGAAACCGCCGGGTCCGCCGTCGCCACTGCGGGAAGCCGCGTAAGGTCCTCGGAATCTATCGGCACATCGGCGCGCCGCCGAGACTTTTTTCTCAGGCTCGAGATTGCCACCGATGACGTAACCCTGTAGAGCCATGTGGAGAACTTGGCCTCCCCTCGAAACTGCTTGATCGCCCTTATAAGCTTCAGGTAGGTCTCTTGGGAGACATCCGCAGCGTCCTCGGGGTCGCCTACCATTCTGAGGGCGAGCGAATAAACCGCCCGGTGCGTCAGCCTGATCAGCTCCTTGAACGACTCTTGGTCACCTGCCTTGCAGCCCTCGATGACCTCTGACGGAACCTCCAAGAGACTCCTTTGAGCTAACTGTTGGACGCGGTGTTCTCCTCGAACGTTACCGGGTGCCCCATCGGGGTAAGCGGTGAACGATCGTGGCTTCGACGGTGGGTTACCCATCGCCGCTGAATTCGATGCCGGAGCTCCGGCGATCGTCAGGCGGCTACCTGGTTTCCCTGTGGGGCGTGCGCGTACGGCACCACCGGCAATACTTCTTCAGCTCCAGACGGTTGGTCTGCTTCTGCCGGTTCTTGGTGGTTATGTAGTTGCGCCGCTTACACTCCCCGCACGCCAGAATGACGTGGGGACGCTTGTCCGATGCCATCGACTCCTACTTCTGTATCTTGATCACTCGGCCGGCCCCCACGGTTCGGCCGCCCTCCCGGATGGCGAACTCCAGCCCTTCGTCCATGGCGATCGGCTGGATCAGGACCACGTTCATTACGGTGTTGTCACCCGGCATGACCATCTCAACACCTTCCGGCAGAGTAACGGCTCCCGTGACGTCGGTGGTGCGGAAGTAGAACTGAGGCCGGTAGTTGTTGAAGAAGGGGGTGTGACGCCCACCTTCATCCTTTCCCAGGACATAGACCTGGGCCTGGAACTCGGTGTGCGGGGTGATGGATCCTGGAGCCGCGAGCACCTGGCCACGCTCCACCTCATTCTTGTCGATGCCCCGGAGCAGTGCCCCGATGTTGTCGCCGGCCTGCCCTGAGTCCAAAAGCTTGCGGAACATCTCCACCCCGGTGCAAACGGTCTGACGGGTTTTTTCGCGGATACCCACGATCTCAATGGGGTCCCCAACCTTGATCTTGCCCCGCTCCACTCGGCCGGTCACGACGGTGCCCCGACCCGTGATCGAGAAGACGTCTTCGATTGGCATCAGGAACGGCTTGTCGACGTCCCTAACGGGCTCCGGAATGGAGGCATCGACCGCGTCCATCAGCTCCATGATCTGTTCGGTAGCTTCTGCGTCCCCCTCGAGGGCCTTGAGGGCTGAGACCCGGACGACCGGAAGGTCGTCGCCCGGAAACTCGTAAGTGTTCAGAAGCTCGCGAACCTCCAGCTCCACGAGATCGAGGATCTCGGGATCGTCGACCATGTCCACCTTGTTCATCGCCACGACGATGTACGGCACTCCAACCTGGCGTGCCAGCAGCACGTGCTCTCTGGTCTGGGGCATCGGACCGTCCGCGGCAGAGACGACGAGGATGGCGCCGTCCATTTGAGCGGCCCCCGTGATCATGTTCTTGATGTAGTCGGCGTGACCTGGGCAGTCGACGTGGGCGTAGTGGCGCTTCTCGGTTTCGTACTCCACGTGGGCAATGGTGATGGTGATGCCGCGGGCCTTTTCTTCCGGCGCCTTGTCGATCTGGTCGAAAGGAGTAAAGAAGTTACCTAGTCCCCTGTCGGTTAGTACCTTGGTGATGGCCGCCGTGAGCGTGGTCTTGCCGTGGTCGATGTGACCGATGGTCCCGATGTTGAGATGCGGCTTGTTCCGCTCGAATTTTGCCTTAGCCATGCCCAATCCCCTTTCGGCTCAGTATCTCGAGCCTTTTCATCCACTTTCAGGTGCTTCATGAGGTTCTAGAGAACCCTCATCGTTTCGGCTTACGGTTGTAAGAAGATTAACCCGATCCGTAGCGGCGGGCGGAATCGAACCGCCGACACAGCGATTATGAGCCGCTTGCTCTGCCTCTGAGCTACGCCGCCAGATGCTAACAATTATCCCCGTTTGCTCCGGAGCCCCCTCGCGGAATCGAACCGCGGACCTACGCCTTACCATGGCGTCGCTCTGCCGACTGAGCTAAGGGGGCAGTAGCTCAGGCACTTGCCTAGAGGTACTTCAGCCTTGCCCTTCCTCGGGGATGACCACCCAGAGTACGAGATAAACGATGGTACCGGGAAATCCGGCCGAGAAAATCGAGATCAACACAAATAGGAGCCGGACCACACCGGGGCTCCACCCCATCGCTTCGGCAATGCCCCCACACACCCCGCCGATCATGCGGTTTGTGCGTGATCTGCGTAGTGGCTTAGCCATACTCAATGATAGCCCTGTATGGATAGCCGATCGGCCCCTCCGAAGAGGGTTCTTCTAGCCTAGATGGCGTCCGTACCAGTCGAGCACAGCTCTATAGGCTTGGGAAGCCGCGCTGGCGTTGTACCGGGGCCCGGTGTCGTTGAAGAAGGCGTGATCGGCGCCAGGATAAGTGATCACCTCATGCGTCAGACCTGCTCGCCTAAGCGCGGCCACTGCGGCGTCCCGAGTGGCGTTTACCCTCTGGTCCATCTCGGCGTAGATGGCCAGCACCGCTGCCTTTGAGCGGGAGAAGTCTGGATTCTCGGGCGCAGGTCCGTAAAACGGAATCGCGGCGGCAAGGCGCGGCTCGCCGGCGTTCAACAAGCTCCATACCTGGCCTCCCCCAAAGCAGAATCCAGTCATTCCCAGCTTGAGGTTAGGGGTGCGGCGAGCCATCTCATCCAGCCCCGCCCGCATATCAGCGATGAAGCGCTCGGGAGCAACCCGGCCCAGAGCCGCCATGGCGTTGGCCGGATCGCCGAGGGAAGCCGTGCCGCCCTCCTCGGAAAGCAGATCGATCGCCAGAGCAGAGTACCCGGCGGCAGCCAGCCGGCCCGCAACCGAGCGGATATGGTCGTTGAGACCACGGTTCTCGTGGATGACCAGCACGGTCCCCTTGGGGTTGGCGGCATTGGCCCATGCTCCTTGAAGCGTTCCGGAGGGGCCCCGGAAGGTGATGGCTTCGGTGGGAACTCCTGGAGAGGGCGAAGCAGGCGTCGCAGTGGAAGTCGGGCTCGCCTCGGTGGGGCTGGCCTGAGGACTGGCTTCAGGTTCTTCCTCCCGGGCACAGGCCGCGAGCAAGGCAGCCGAAGACGTCGCCGTCAGGCC
>DATACZ010000066.1:0-6100 GCA_036258795.1 Actinomycetota bacterium | reverse complement strand
GCGTGGGCTCGGCCCCGCGCTAGAAATTCTTCACGGGTCAGAGGCTTGCCGGCACCTGGCTTGAAGGACTGCGTGGTACTAAGGTCCACCCCCGTTGCCTCAGCGGCCTCTTCCATGGCATCAAACGCAGAATGCAGAAGGCGCTCAATTTCATTAGGTAGGGGGGCAGCGCTCGAGGAGCCTGCGCCGGCAGGTACGGTCGACTGCACCCAACCCATGATTTCATCCCGGGCTGCGGGCCCTGAGCCGCCGGTCTTGGTCTTGACCGGCGCCATTAGGTCTTCTCGGCTTAGTTTGGTGGGGAGCAGGCCCATACCGCATCCGATGTCATTCCCGACGGCATAGGGGGAGAGGGCCTGGCTTAGAGGCAGCACGGCTCCGATGGGTACGCCGTAGCCCTGATGACCGTCGGCCATGACGGCAACGTGGTGGAAAGCCACCGGCAAGTCGGCACAGTTAGATGCTTGGCGGAGGGCTCCCTCCTCTAGATCGGGCGCCCAGGTATAGATAGGCAAGGCAGAGGTGTTGATGATCAACATCGGCACACCCCCCATGCAACAGTGGGCGTGAGGCCCCAAAGCCTTCTAGATCAACCGCGATATACCCGCTAGGTATGCCGGTCATTCCTTGGCGCTTATCCAGGCATCGGCAGGGGTAGAGATCGGTCGATGTTGGACTCCGACGCCTTCGCGATCGTAGGCATGGCGGGAAGCTTGAGATCCGGCTCTTTCAACCGCGCTCTGCTTCAGGCCATGGCTGAGCTGGCCCCGGACGGTATATCAATTGACACCTTCGATCTGAGCCCGGTACCTCTCTACAACGCGGATCTCGATGAAAGCGTGGACGGAGGTCCATACCCCGACGCCGTTAGGGATCTCCGGGCGGCTGTCGAGCAAGCCGACGCGTTGTTGCTGACCACGCCCGAGTACAACTGGGGCCCATCGGGAGTATTGAAGAACGCGATTGATTGGCTGTCACGTCCTGCGGGCGCCTCACCCCTTAACCAAAAGCCGATTGCCCTTGCCGGTGCGTCAAAGGGAATGTCGGGCACTGGTCGTGGCCAGCTTCAGCTTCGCCAGAACCTACTGGCCACCAATAGCTATGTCCTGCAAAGGCCGGTCATCCAGATTGGAAACGCTAAAGATCACTTTGACGAACACCTGAGGCTTGTCGACGAGGACCTGCGCACCCGGATCTGCGATCAACTGATCGCTCTTCGAGAGTGGAGCCGGCGTCATCAGCCCATGTCAGCGCCCTTGCCGTAGTTCGAGGGCACGTCGGTGCCATACCGGCGTTAGCCGACGAGCTCCACAGGCGTCACTTGAAGGGTCAGCAGCTCCCCGCCGCGCAGCACCTGGATCTGCACCGGACGGCCGATCATCTCAGAGGTCATGATCCGCTGAAGGTCTCCTCCGTCCTCGACGCGGAAGCCCTCCAGATCGACAAGGATGTCCTCCCGCCGCAATCCGGCCCTGGCCGCCGGGCTTCCCTCAACGATCTGCACGACCTCGGCCCCCTGCGTCCGGCCGAGCTCGCGGGCGGCTCTGGGCGGCAGGGGGCGGGGGCCCACGGCGACGCCGAGGTAAGCTCGCCGGACCCGTCCTTCATTCATGAGCTGGGCGATGAGGCGCCGGGTGGTGGAGTTGATAGGAACCGCAAGCCCGAGCCCCTGACCGACCCAAGGCCCGACCACCGCGGTGTTGATGCCGACTACGCGGCCCCGGCTATCCGATAGGGCGCCGCCCGAGTTGCCGGGATGCAAGGCGGCGTCGGTTTGGATGACGTTCTCGACAAGGCGCACCTGGGCGCCCGAGCGAGTCGGGATCGACCTGCCCAGGGCGCTGACGACTCCCGCCGTCACCGACCCCGCAAAGCCGAGCGGGCTGCCGATTGCGACGACCAGCTGACCGACCTTCAGAGCCTCTGCATCCCCAAGCGTGGCCGCGACAAGGCCAGACGCCCCTACGCGGATCACGGCCAAGTCTGATAGAGGGTCCGCACCGATGATTTCGAAGTCGAACTCCCGCCCATCGGGAAAGACGGCAACGCCTCCGCTGCCCGCGCTCACGACGTGGGCCGAAGTGAGTAAGAATCCGTCCTCGGTCACCACCACGGCAGCGCCGGCCCCTATGGGCCGCCGGCCTCCCCGTACGCGCTCGATGACCCTCAAGCTGGCAACCGACGGGATAAGCCGTTCGGCCACCGAGGTGACGGTCCTGGAGTAGGCGTCGAACGCCTCCTCCTCCTGGTCCGGCAGCGGAGGCAACGCCCGTTCGTTCGCAACGATGCTCATCGAATTAGTCCTCCCCTGGATCCGAGCTATTCCTCGCTCTTGCCCCCGAGGGCAATCTTTAGCCGGCGCTCCTCTGTGCCGTGCAGCACCGTGACGTCGAGCTCAGGACCCGCCGTATCGAGCACCTCATAAAGCTCGTCGACACTGGCGAGGGTCCGGCCCCCCGCCTCGACGATCAAGTCTCCTTCGCTTAGCCCCGCCGCCGCGGCGGGCGTGTCGTCCTCGACGTGGCGGACGAGCAACCCATCGGCCTCCGGGAGCCCAACGGCCCGTCGAAGACCCTTGGCCACATGCGAAGGAGCGATCCCGATTCCCAGGCGGGGCCGGCGCTGAGTCTGGCCCCGGCCGAGAGCATCGACCTTGCCCTGCAGGGATTCATCGGCGGGTAGCGCCAAATAGAAGCCCTCACCCAGCCGGTTGGTGTTTATCGCAAGCAGGCGGCCGTCTGTGTCCACAAGAGGCCCTCCCGATGAACCGGGCAGCAAAGGGGCGGTGTGCTCGATAGCGCCGCGAATCATCCGGCCCCGAGGCCCTCGGAAGCTCCGCTGCACCGCCGAGACGAGTCCAAAGGTGACGCGCAGCCCACGGCCACCCGGATTGGAGGCCGCGAAGACGGGGCGTCCGATCGAAATCGACCCTGGGTCTCCCCACTCCAGGGGGCGGGACTCCCCTGTGTCAACGGTGATCACGGCGAGGTCGCCGTCGGCGTCGGTGCCCGCCACCTTCCCGGGCAAGCTTCGGCCGTCGCCAAAGGAGACGGTGACCTCCTCGCCATGAACGTTGTGCGCGTTCGTCACAACCCTGCCGTCAGAAATTATGATCCCGGACCCGTGAGCCCAGCGGTGTCCGATGCCAACCACGGAGCCCTCGAGCTGGCCGGCGATACCCTCCACCGACTCTTGGATTTCTTCCAATACCCCCATCGCAGTCCTCCTTGTAACTTGCAATATACAAGTTAGCACTCATACTCTGGGAGGACAATTGAACGACGGAAGGCATGGCCTTGAGTTGGGACACTAGTACGATGACTGCGATGCCTGCTGACGACTCACCGCTCGCCGAGGCGACCTCGCGCGTCGGGGACCGCTGGAGCCTGCTGGTGGTCGAGGCGCTACTGGCCGGGCCCCGCCGCTTCAACGACATCCTCGAGGCAGTGTCGGGCATCGCCCCGAACATCCTCTCGCAGCGGCTCAAGCACCTGGAGCGGGAGGGTGTGGTGAGCGCCCGGCCATACTCTGAGCGGCCGCCCCGTCTGGCCTACGAGCTCACCGCTGCCGGGAGAGATCTCGCCGGCGCCCTCAGGCTACTTGCCGACTGGGGAGCGCGCCGAGCGGGTCTTGCCGAGGCCGCCTGGCATGCCACCTGCGGCACCCCCCTGGAGCACCGCTGGTACTGTCCGACCTGCTCCCGGATGGTCGAAGACGAGGAGGAGACCGATCTGCGGTTCATTTGACCAATCCCCAGCCAAATGAATCGCTAATCATTAACTCTCGATTAACTCCAAGGTGCAGCCGGACTCCCATTACTGCAAGCCATTTATGATTCGTTTCCGACCCATTGAGTTGGGCGCCAAGGAAAGGAGAGGTCGACGGGAGAGGCACGAGACATCATGGATCGTCTCACCAACGCCGTGGTGAACAAGGATTACGAGACCATGTCAAGCCTTTATGGACCGGAGTCCGTTGCTGTCGATCCCAGTGTTGGAGAAATCAAGGGTGCCGAGAACATCGTCGAGTACCTCAAGGGATTCAACGATGCATTCCCCGATCTCCAGTGGGAGCCGCTACACGAGCACGAGTCGGGCAACACAGCAATCGATGAGGGATACATCGTCGGTACGAACACAGGACCTATCCCCCTGCCATCGGGTGAAAGCATCCCAGCAACCGGGAAATCCATCCGGGTGCGCGAATGCGACATAGCGACCGTGGAGAACGGGGTCATCACCAGCCACCACTTCTATTACGACCAAATGGATTTCCTTGGTCAGCTCGGCCTGGCGCCGGAAGCCCCCTCTTGATCCAGAATCAGCAGTACGGGCTCAGCCGTCCTCACGGAGATGTACTTGAGGACGCGGCTTCCAAAGAAAGGCAAGGATCACCGCCACAACGGCAAGATCCGCAAGGAAGACCCATAGTCCGGCGTTAGCCCACACGACCTGATCCCTGAACCGGAGCAGCTGAAAGATCAGGGCCGCTGGCAGGAGCATGAGCATTACCGAGGGGAGCTTCACCCGGTCCCAGTCGTTCTCCCGGCTCATCCAAAACTGCAACAGGCCCACCGCCATCAGCCAGCCGCAGAGTGTGCGCACCGTCAAGGGGGTGAAGTCCCACGGGCCGATTTTCTGGAGCAGCGAGGGAACCACGAACATCAGGGCTGCCAGGGCAGTGAGAACCAGTCCGTTAGTCCCAAGGAAGTTGCGAACCCAAGGAGGCAATGAAGAGACAATTTCCGACCCCACGGGTGAAGAGCGCTTCTGATGCCATAGGTAAAGGGCAGCAAAGACAGGCGGCGGCAGAAGGTAGCTGGCAAGCCAGACGTAGAACGGAAGGGTTCCCACTGAGAACCGATCCCAGTGAATGACCGTCGCCACCAGCATCACCGTCGTGAAGACGGCAGCCGGGATGATGATCGCGCGCACCTCCTGCCACGTGCGGGCGAATATCGCGGGCACGAAGAGAAACGCCGAGGCAAAGTAGAAACCTCCCAGAAACGCCGCCATCACCACCGGTTGGATCGGCCAGGCGAAGTTTTCTTGGGTGTCCTGAGGACGGAGAAATATCGCTCCGATCGCGGCCAGCCCAAAAGCAACCTCCACCCCCATCCAAATCCGAAGGGGCCACCAGATCGGCGTGGTCGAGCTCTTCTCTAACCCGGCTTGACGAGTCTTCATCCCGCCGGTTCGGGTGGTCTGGGTGGCAGGGCCAAGGTCGCGATTGCCAGTGCACCGGTGGCCAAGATGAACCCGCCAAACCAAACCCACGTCGCCGGTTGCCCGAAGTCGAACAGAGAGGAATGTACGAACGACGCAATGAGCACGAGCACGCCGAAGACCAGCGTCCCGTAGACGGCAATGCGCGCCTCGGCCCAGCTGCGCTGCCGAGCGGCGAGCAGGCTGCCGAGCCCGTAAGCGAGGAACGGCGCGCTGTAGATCTGCGCCAGCTCCGGCACTATCTGCCACGGCCACACTCTGGTCATGAACGACGGAGCGAGAAGGAGCAGGCCGGCCAACAGGGTGACCAGGGTGCCCTGTGTGTATAGGTAGGCGCGCAAGGCAGCCGGGATGGCAGGACCCTCGGCTTCAGTGTCCTGGAACCGCTGCCGCCACGTGATCCATGCAGCCATCGCCGGAAAAACAAGATAGGCGCCAAACCAGATCCACGTTTGGGAAAGGGCCCAGCTGAAGAGCCCAAGGTGGAGGAGCGAGACGATCCCGAGCATCCCGGTCCAGATCGCGACCATCGGGGTTATGACTCGAATCTCGTCCCACTTCTTGGCCGAAACGCTGGCGAGCATGAAGACGGCGCCGGACCAGTACATCGCGCCCAAGATCCGGGCGTGAAGGGGAGGAACTAGGAAGGGCAGCGCCTTGTCTACTCGGAGGGGTGCCAAGAAACCCCAAAAGCCTACCCAGGCGGCCAGTACCAAAACGGAGGCAAAAAAGATGCGCATGGCCCTGGCGAGCGCCGCGGTAAATGTAGTCATCATCGCTCTGGCCTTTCGTTATGAGCTGGGGGCCGGTGCCGGCGTCACCCGGGCCATGCGTATCTTTTTTGCCTCCGTCCTGGTACTGGCCGCCTGGGTAGG
>DATACZ010000065.1:0-4410 GCA_036258795.1 Actinomycetota bacterium | reverse complement strand
ACGCCACCCTCTCCCAGGTGAAGAGGGTGTTCGCCCTCTTGATGGCCTGCCGGCCGAGCAATGTCATCAGCTTTGGATGCTTGTAGAGGTGGGCGATCCTCTCAGCGAGTGCATCAGGATCCCTGGGGTCTACCAGGTATCCGGTCTCATTGTCCCGGACGGTGAACTTGACCCCTCCTACGCTGGAGCCAACCACCGGCGTGCCGCAGGCCATCGCCTCAACCGGCGTTATGCCGAAGGGCTCGTACCAGGGAGTTGTGACGAAGATATCCGCGGCGTTGTAGTAGTACTTGAGAGCTTCGCGGCCGCGCTGTCCCACGAACACCGTTCGATCAGCAACTCCCTCGGCCTCCGCAATTTCCTGGAGACGTCCAATCTCCGGCGTGATCCCGGGGTCGGGCCCCTCGGACTCCCCTCCCACGATTAGCAATCTCGGCTTCAGATCATGGTCACGCTCCAGCCGGCCCAGGGCCCGAATGATGTTGTCCGCTCCCTTGCGGGGCACCAGTCTGCCCAGGTGAAGGAGGATCTTCTCCTCGGGATCAAGGCCCAGCCTGGCCCGTGCCAGCGGCTTGCTGATTGGCCAGAATTCGGTCTGGTCGAATCCGCAGGGGATGGTGGTTATCCGGGAGGGGTCGGCGTTGTACAGCCGAATGAGGTTCTCCTCGTCCTCCGGGCACTCGGCGATGATCTGGTCAGCCTCCCTGACCGCCAGGTCCTCAATCGCAAACCGCTCGTCAGGAAAGCGATCCGCGGCGCCCTGGTGAAGGCGGCGGACCCTCCCAAGAGCGTGGAAGGTGACCACGAACGGAATACCAAGCCGGCGCTTGATCTCGACTGCCGTCATGGCCGACATCCAGAAGTTGGCGTGGATCAGATCGTAGCCACGGCGGCGCCGGCACCATCTCATGACGTGAGAGGTGAACTGCTCCATGTAAGGAAGCAGCTCCTCCTTGGGCACCGTCTCCGGTGGGCCTGCCGGGACGTGAACGATCCGTACCCCATGCGACCAGGAGGAGACCGACGGGAAAAGGTCGCTGTCGCGCCTGGTGAAGATATCGACCTCGAAGCCCATCGCGGCCAGCTGTCGAGCAAGTTGGCCTACGTATAGGTTCTGTCCACCCCCGTCCACCCCGCCGAGCTTCCCCAGGGGTGAGGCATGTTCACTAACGAGCGCTATGCGGTTCGTCCAGCCCCCATACCGGCCGGGCCAGGCCACGATTGGATTCCCGGCCATTTGACCAGCCTTCAATAAAGCCCCCTCAAGCCCTTACCCCCACGCCAGGCCGACACTTTCTTGTATTACAGTTCGTATTACAGAAAGGGGATTTTCTTCTTACCCGACCTCTGCCTACCCGGGCAGGGGGGAACTAAACTTCGCCGACCGCCGCCATAGCGTTCGTTCCAACCGTTCAAGTCATAGGGGTGACGGATCTCTAGATTCCTTGCGATCTACCTAAACGATCACTTTGCCGCGGCGACCGGCGGAGTCGACCTTGCTCGCCGGGCCCTGAAGTCAAATCCGCACGGGTCCCTGGGTGAGCTTCTCCAGCGGCTGGTGTTGGAAATCGAAGGGCAGAAGGATGTGCTGGAGCGGGTGATGCACGAAAACGAAATGTCCCCGAGCCGGGTTAAGGTGGCTGCCGTTCGCCTTGGCGAGAGGCTCGGACGCCTAAAGCTCAATGGCCGGCTCCTCAGATACTCACCACTTAGCCGTGTAGTGGAGCTCGAGGGCCTCTACCTGGTGAGCCACATGCGGCTCATGCTTTGGCAGGCTCTCGGGCAGCTAGTTCAATCGGAACGCCTCAAAGGGGTCGATCCTGGATACCTCGAAGCGCAGACCCTCGAGCATATCGGCAGCATCAAAAGTGAGCTCGACCAGGCCGTGAAGCTCGCGTTGTAACGCGGTTTTGCCGGCACCTCCGAGGGTAACTAGTGCGCTACACGATGGTTCAGAGGAGTACGCGAATGAAGAATCCCGTTACCTCGATAGAGCAAGCCCAGGTCCTCGAGGGCCCTGCGGAGGGCGTCGCGACCGCTGCTTCGAAGGTCCTGCGCCAGGGGCCCTTGAAAGATGCCTTGACCGGAACCTGGTTTGGCCACCCGATGCACCCCGTGCTGACCGACCTGCCGATCGGCATGTGGATGAGTGCGCTGCTGCTCGACGTTCTGGGGGGGAAGGCGGCCAGTAAGGCCGCCGACACGCTCATCGGTTGGGGTGTCATTTGCGCGGTGCCTACTGCCATCACCGGCGTGGCGGACTGGATCGATACGATCGAGGAGGAGCGGAGGGTGGGCTTCGTCCACGCCATCGGCAACGTGACCGCCACACTGCTTTATGCCCGTTCCTACCTGGCTCGCAAGCGGGGAAGCCGTGGAGAGGGTTTGGTTATGTCCCTCCTGGGCGCGGGTGCACTGACCGCTGCTGCATACCTCGGTGGCCACCTGTCCTACCGCCTGGGGGCGGGCGTGGATCGCACTCGTTTCGACGAAGCCCCCGAGGACTGGACCGAAGTCTTGCCGGCCGCCGAGCTGTCGGAACGTGTACCATCCGTGGCGGACGCGGGTGGAACCGCCGTGCTGCTTTACCGCGATGCGGACAATATTCATGCCATCGCCGACAAATGCAGCCACCGCGGAGGACCCCTGCATGAGGGGGAGGTTGATCCATCCACAGAGACCGTGATCTGTCCGTGGCATGCCAGTGAGTTCGAGCTTAAAACTGGGAAGATCGTGCGTGGGCCTGCCACCGCACCTCAGCCGCTCTGGGAAGCCCGGGTTGTCGGAGACAAGGTCGAGGTGCGCCGGATCATCGGAGCCTCGGGCTAAAAGGAACTCCTACGGGCAAACCTGAGGAAGAAGGCGGCGCCGCCGGAATTCTCCGGCTCAAAACCCTCTTTGAGGCGCCGGGCCTTCCGGCCTTCGACCTGCCCAGCCCGCTCCGCTATGCCTATGACGGTGAGCTGGGATTCGACCTACCCACGCTGTACTCCAACTTCGTGGCATCTATTGACGGCGTGGTTGCCTTCGACGACCGGACACCGCCTTCAGCCATCAGCGGAGGAAGCGCCGCGGATCGCTTCGTCATGGGCCTGCTTCGAGCCTGCGCCGACACCATCGTGATCGGGGCCAGCACTCTGCGCAGCGAGCCGAAGCACCTTTGGCATCCGGAGACGGTCTTTCCGGACATGGCCGAGAGCTTTTCCAAGCTTCGGGCAACCCTCCGACTGCCCGAATCGCCCAATCTAGTGGTTCTGACCCAAAGTGGCGATCTGGATCCATCGATTCGCGCCCTGCAGGCCGGCGCTTTGGTGATCACCACCGACTCCGGCAAGTCTAGGCTGAAGGGTAAGTTGCCGGCGGCAACTGCAGTGGTCTCCCGCGGTTCCGAGGTAGCCGTATCTAAAGTGATCGACGTGTTACGGCGGGAGGGGTGCCGTTCGATCCTCAGCGAGGGTGGCCCTAATCTGATGGGTAAGCTGCTCGAGGCTCAGGTCGTCGCCGAGGTGTTCATGACGCTGGCTCCGGTTGTCGCGGGAAGGGAACCCGGAAGGTACCGGCTCGGGCTGGTGGAGGGACATGCCCTTCACCCTTCAGCTTTGAAGCAGGCGGACCTGCTCGGCGTAAAGCAAAAGGGCTCGCAGCTGTTCTTGAGGTATGGGTTACCTACTGCCCACAGGGGATGACTGGCGGCAGACTTCCAGGAACTCCTCACGCATGGAGGGGTCATTCTCGTAGTTCCCCCGCCAGAATGACGTCCAGGTGCGGGATTGCTCCTCCCGGACTCCCCGCATCTGGGTGCACAGGTGAACAGCTTCCAAATGCACCGCCACGCCGTGCGGCTCGAGCAGCCGTACCAGGGTGTCCGCGATCTCTTGACCGATCCGCTCCTGGACGGTGAATCGCCGGGCGAAGACTCGCACCAGCCTGGTGAGCTTGGATATTCCGATTATCTGCTCGTGGGCCACGTATCCGATGTGGGCCCTTCCGAAGAAAGGCAGTGCGTGATGCTCGCACAGGGCGAAGAAGGAGATTGGCCCTTCTATGAGCTGGCTGATGGTGCAATCGGGCCCACCGCGGCACTCAGTGGGGAAGGCCGTCAGCAACTTTGCATCGCCTTCGTAGCCCACCGTCGAGTCGAACATTGCCGTCAAGAACCTCTCCGGGGTGTTGAGGGTGCCGGGTGTGTTGAGGTCCATGCCAAGATCCTCGAAGATTTCGGCCATGTAGCCCTTGAACTTGTTCCACTTCTCCAATGGAATCCGGCGAGGCTTCACCTGCTCCCAAGCAGAGGTCTCCTCCGGATCTAGGATCAGGTGGGATACGTGTGGGAGGGTGCCATCGTCATGCATTGTCTGGGTGGCTCTGCCGTTGCCGTCGGTTGTCGCTCGTCTCACGCGGCCTCCATCT
>DATACZ010000064.1:0-2295 GCA_036258795.1 Actinomycetota bacterium | reverse complement strand
ATGTCCACGCCGGTGTAGCCGAGCCAGTCCGCGTCGATGGTCGGCTTCAAACAGGAGGAGGCCTCCGTGGAGGGCGCCGAGAAACCGATCGTTCGCCCGATCTCCCTCCAGCAGGCCGAGTAGGCCCGGCCCACGGACAACCCGCCTCTCACCCATGCATTGGCCTCGCCGACCATGTGGTTTTGTTCGTCGCGAGTCCAGGAGACTCGACCGAAAGTCCCGCTCGGATGGTTGTTGCACGCAAGGATCAGCGAGTGGCCGGGGAACTGACCGCTGGCAGTCGGGTAGCAGCCTCCAGCGTTGCCCCGGTCGTTGTAATAGACCAGGTACGGCAGGCGGTGGTCGAACCCCCACAGGTGGTCCATGGCCTCGATGTACCGCCGCAGACCGAGCGAGGAGTTCTCGTCGGAGGTACGGTCAAGCACGATCACATACCGGATGTCGTTGTGACGGACCCCTCCCCAGTGGAAGTCGCTCCAGTGTTGGCCACCTAGGTGATACGCCTGAACGGGGGCCGCGAACGATGCCGCAATCACCGCAGCCAGCACCCCCGCGATTAGAAGTCTTCTCATCTCGCCTCCTTCCACCTCAACGTTTCATTACGTACTCATCAATGTCTAGGTTCTCGTGCCGTTTCCCAGGGAGCGCTCCCCTCACCACTACTATGTCCTCCTCGTCGACCGGCCCTAGTAGTCCGCGGGCCCTCAACATCGAAGCTCGGGCGGACATCACCGGCCCGAGTGCGCCCCGCCGGCGAACAACAACCTCGGCATCGAGCCCAGATGCCCTGAGGGTCCTGCAGGTCTGCTCGTCCCCGCATATCGAGGAGTGCACCAGCAAGATGACTCCCCCCGGGCGCAGGTGCCCGGGAGCCTCATGGCAGATGCGGTCGAGCAGAGCCCGGCCGTCCTGTCCTGCGTCGAGGGGTACTTTGGAGCCGCGTCGCGGCAGCTCATCAGACTCCGCCGGAATGTAGGGTGGGTTGGAGACGATTAGATCGAAGGTTTGACCCATCAATGGAGCGAAGAGATTCCCTCGAATCACCCGCACGGCCGCACGATGCAGCCGGGCATTGATCCACGCGCTGAGGGCGGCGCGAAGGGTCAGGTCCACCGCCACGACGGAGGCGGCACCCGCTTGAGCGGCACAGATTGCAAGAGCGCCCGTTCCCGCACACAGGTCGGCCACATGGGCCCCGTCCAGAGATTCCTGGCGCATGGCGTCGGCCAGCATCCAGGTATCGCTGACCGGGCGGTGCACCCCGGGGAGGCGGAACAGCTTCACGGCCCCTCTCTTCTTCCCAGCAGACGCCAGTCGTAATCGATGAACCAGGGCTGGCCTCGACGCGTGGACGGCGCATCCCTTAGGGCGCTCTTCGAACACTCCCGGCCGATAACCATCGGGTTGGAGGAGGAGATCATGTTACTCGACCCGGACTCCCTGGATCTTCTCCCCCGCGCATCGGAGCTCATCGATGGCGGCGCGCTAGACGAGCGCTTCAAGACAGAGCTCCCGGCATCACACCTCGAGATCGCCACTCACTTCACATCGAGCATTGCCGATCTCGGCGATCAGCTGTGGGATGCCCGGCAACTGCTTGCCGGGCACGTCGCCGGAGCGGCTCGGCTGGCGGCGGCCGGCGTTCATCCCTTCGCTTCGCGGTCGGGACAACTGAGTGCCGGCGCCCACTACCATCGTCTGAGCAACGAATACGGTGCGATCGCCCAACAGCAGCTCGTGTGTGGGCTTCACGTGCACCTCGGCTTGAGTGGCGCGGACCGGGTACTGGCGGTGTACAACGAAATGCGCGGCTATCTGCCCGAGCTCTCCGCGCTGGCGGCCAACGGCGCCATTTACGATGGTCGCGACACCGGTATGGCCTCAATGCGGCCGATCATCTCGGGCATGCTTCCTCGCCAAGGAGTGCCTCCACCCCTCGAGAGCTGGCAGGAGTTTGCGGACGAGCTGGCATGGGGCCGTGCCGGCCACCGGCTGGCCAGGCCCGGTGAGTGGTGGTGGGAGCTGCGGCCTCACGTGCAGTGGGGGACGCTGGAGGTCCGCGCTCCCGACGCTCAGACGACGGTTGCCGATGCCGTAGCCGTCTGCTCGGTGGTTGCCGGGGTGGCTATTTGGCTGGCTAAACGGTATGACGACTCAGGACCTTTCCCGCCGGTCCCCTCTTGGCGAATCAACGAGAACCGCTGGTCGGCAGCTCGCCATGGTTTGACCGGGGAGATGGTCGACCTGCGGAGCGGTGAGCTCAAACCAACGCGGCAGCGGCTTTACGAGCTAATT
>DATACZ010000063.1:0-17726 GCA_036258795.1 Actinomycetota bacterium | reverse complement strand
CCCTGCATCGAAAGGCGTCGACGACTCCAAGACCTCCGGGTGGCTCACCCTATGATCCTAGTGCCTTGCCGGGGAAGTAGCTGTGGTGGTGGCTACGGATTACGTGCTTCGGAGGCCGGCCTCGGCCGGGCGGTACCCCAGCTCTGCCGGCCGCTCGGCGGCCCGTCTAACCGCAGCCGCAACGAAGTGCCGAAATAGGGGATGCGCCCGGTTGGGGCGGGACTTGAACTCAGGGTGGAACTGGCACGCCATGAAGAATGGGTGACCGGAAAGCTCCACGATCTCCACCAGACGGCCATCCGGAGACGTACCGCTGAGAACCATCCCATGATCCTGGAGAGTCGAGTGATAGGCGGTGTTGACCTCATAGCGGTGACGATGCCGTTCGTATATGACCTCCTCACCGTAGATCTCCCTGGCCTTGCTTCCGGCTCGCAACCTGGCCGGCCAGAGTCCCAGCCTCATGGACCCACCCTTCTCGTAGATCTCCTCCTGCTCCGGCATTAGATCGATCACCGGATGAGCGGTCATCTCATCGAACTCAACCGAGTTGGCTCCCTGGAGTCCGGCCACATTCCGCGCAAACTCGATAACCGCGCACTGGAGCCCCAGACACAGCCCAAGGAAGGGTATGCCCTCTTCCCGGGCCACCCTGACCGCCTCGATCTTCCCCTCGATGCCTCGTATTCCGAATCCTCCCGGCACCAGGATCCCGTCCAGCCCTCTAACCGTCTCAGGCCCGCCCGACGTGAGGTGAGAGGCAAGGTTACGGGCGAGCTCATCCGGCGAAGGCTCGCCGTTTCCGCTGTGGTTCTCGTCGCTTGCTATCCAAACGATTTCAACCTCGGCGCCCACCGCATATCCGCCGGCCTTGAGGGCTTCTATGACCGACAGGTAGGCATCCGGCAGGTCCACGTACTTGCCGAATAGCCCGATGCGAACCCTGGACTGAGGATGCTCTACTCGATCGATAAGCGCCCGCCACTCGGTCAGATCGGGCGGAGGCGTTCTCAGCTGAAGGTGATTAAGCACGAACCCGTCGAGGCCCTCCTCGTAGATCACCAGGGGAATGGCATAGATGTTCGATGTATCAACGGCCGAGGTGATCCCTCCCATCTCGACGTCGCAGAGCAGCGAGATCTTTCGCTTGAGGTTGGCCGAGATGGGACGGTCAGAGCGCAGCACGAGTGCGTCCGGTTGGATTCCAATGCTTCGCAGCTCCCTGACCGAGTGCTGCGTGGGCTTGGTCTTGAGCTCTCCGGAGGGACCGATGTACGGCGCAAGCGTGACGTGAACGTAGCAGACGTTCTCCCGTCCCACCTCCAGGCGAAGCTGACGAATCGCTTCCAGGAAGGGCAGGCTCTCGATGTCACCAACAGTCCCGCCAACCTCGGTGATGACGATGTCCGCCTCCGCCGCTTGTCCGACTCGGAGGATCCGGTCCTTTATCTCATTCGTGATGTGGGGTATTACCTGGACCGTGTCACCCAGGAAGTCCCCCCGGCGCTCCTTGGCGATAACTGATTGGTAAATGGCCCCAGTCGTGACATTGGAATTTCGGTGAAGGTTCTCGTCGATGAACCTCTCATAGTGCCCCAGGTCGAGATCGGTCTCCGCCCCGTCGTCGGTTACGAAAACCTCGCCGTGCTGGAAAGGGCTCATGGTGCCGGGATCGACGTTGATGTAGGGATCGAGCTTTTGCATCGTGACCCGAAGTCCTCGGCTTTTGAGGAGGCGGCCCAGAGAGGCGGCGGTGAGGCCTTTTCCGAGGCTCGATGCCACTCCGCCGGTCACAAAGATGTGCTTGGCCACGGAACCCAAGCGTAGCAGACCGCTGGCGCAACCCCGCGGCTAAGGCAAAGGTCCCCTAAAGATTTATTCCCACTGTCTGGTGCCCGGCACCCTCCCCAGCTCGTCGAACCACCGGAGCGGCCCCACCCGCTCTATCACCTTGGTAAAAGACCATCGCTCGGAGGAAAGCGTCGTCAGCGCCAGAACCGCCAGCACCGCAAGCTTGAGTGGCATGTCGAACGCCCATGCCACCGCGGCGCCGAGAATCGCCCCCAGCATGTTGGCGCCGGAGTCCCCAAGCATCCCCCTCTCGCCGAGGTCCGCAGGGAGCCATGCAACAGCCGCGAAGCCCGCCGCGGCAAGGGCCGGTGCCAGGGAGTGGTTTTTGGCAAGCAACGTGGCGACAACCGGAAGCCACAGGATCAGGAAGCTCTTTACGGCCCTTCCAGGTCTCAGGTCCAGGAGGTTGACCAGGTTGGCCGCCAGAGCGATCAGCAAGGCGTCCAACAGGGTTTCCAGGGCGCTCCCCTCGATCCACCACGCCACGGCGAGGGCCAGGGCCAAACCGCCGACGGCTTTGATGGTGCCCGTGGTGACGGTTCCTCGCATCAGCGCCTTCAGGTGCCCCGCCAGCCCCTTGCTCTGGCGGTCAGCCGCCAGATCATCCACCAGTCCCAGAAGGAAAAAACCCACCGCCAGGATGAGTGCTGCCAGGTGAACCGTTCCGGTCAAGGCCTCCATGGCGGAGAGGGCGAATGCGTCCGTCAGGTCTGCGTCCCCCGGCCAGGACGCCGCTGCCACCAGCGCGATCAGCTCGGCGAAGAGCAGACCAGCAATCACGGCAATACCCCCAACTACAGGGACCTGACGCCCCCTATAGTTCGTGGTGGAAAGCCGCCGAGGTGAATGCTGGAGAAGCCATGCTCTGGTGACAACCCCAGCCGGAAGGGCAGCCGCCACCATCAACCCGGCAAGGAGTACCACTCGGTCAGGATACGGGAATCTCTACCCGCCGGAGCCTATTGCGGGTTACGTGACCGACTCGACGGCCTGGCTTTGCTCCAGGTTCGGGCCGGTGGATGGGTCGGTCAATCCCTGGATGGTGGCCAGACAGAATGGGGCGATTATTGACAGCCCCATCGCCGGAATCGCTATTCCCGAGTCGTTGACTGCAAAACCCAGGGTATTTACGACCAGCGCTGCCACGAGCCCTTCGCGGAGCCCGGGCTGAGTCTCCAATGCGACCCTCAGCTTTCCGTACGGGTGCCTGAGCATGATCGCCAGAAACGCCAGCGCCACAGGCACCGACCAGCTCAAGACGCTCTGGGTCAGAAGCGACCAGTTAGCTCGCGCCTTTCTTACGATGACATCTTGAACGGCACCGGGTCCATCTTGGACCAGCCTGCCGACGAATCGCCCGATATGGGTCTGGGCGTCCGGAGGCCTGAGCGAGTCCAGTGCCCCTACGAGAAGCGCGACCGCTACCGCCGCAGATGCGAGCGCAACCAGCCGCAGCATGGATATCCGCCGCCCGCTGAGCATGGCAAGCAGGATCCCGAAAGCGGGCACCAGGGCAAGGATCCCTCCGAAGTCGGCCCCGAACCTATTGCCTGCGTCGGCAACTATGGTGACGAGCCCTATGAGGGCAGCCAGGCGGATTCCCCACCGCCCGTACCTGCTACCGATTTCCGCAGCCAGTAGCACCGCGGAGGTGGCCAGGACGGCAAAGGAGAGATTTCCCAGCCCGTAGAAGCGTCCCGCAACCACAGGCGAGTATCCGAGAAGGCTCGAAAGCTGCAGATGGGACCCTGTCAGCAGATCGCCGACTATCAGAGCGCCGGTGACCGCGCAGATGAAAGCGGGAGGGCCCGTGGGGTGATTGCGCCATGGAGGCCTAAGGGCTAGGAAGGTTAGCACCGCGCAAAAGGCGAGCATCACCAGAAGCGGTCCACCCCATCCCCACTCGTGGGCATGAAAGACGATCAATACCAAGGATGCAGCCGGCACTGCCATGAAGCCCAAGGTCAGCCGGCGCCCCCAGGGCATCGCCTGATGAGGCCGTTTCCGAAGACGGGCCCAAGCCGCGGAGTAAAGCAGGACCTGAAGCAAAACGAACACGAGGAAAAACGTCCCGACCCACCGGCCGTGAAATGCAGCGTCGCCCTGCAGGCGAATCAGCTGGGCGACCCTCCCGCTCTCCGGACCTTCTGCGGTGTGAACTGGCTGGCCGGACATCTGCCTGGGGGCACGGTGTCCTAGAAGTCGAAGTATGCCCGGGCCGATGTCGGAGACCTGGATCAAGCCCTTGCGAAGCGTGGTAGCCGAGGTGAGCCAACCATGGTCCAGGGCACCCACTCCTGCCATGAGCGCCGGGGTGAGGATTTCGGGCTCGGTAGGGCCGAGGTTTGCCGTACCGAGCACGATGAGGGTGTCCCGGGTGAGGTCCATCCGATCGACTATCTGTCCGAGCAGCGAGTCGTCCCGTCGGATTGCTTCACGGAGCGCCCGAGACCTCCCCTCGACCGGGTCAAGGTCGCGAAGGACACCGTACGCGATCTGACCCTCCCTATACGTATCAGACAGCTCGATCAGGCTCACGTCGGCCGCGGAGATCACCCGCGCAGCTGCATCCAGGAGCGCCCCCTCATTGGTCCGATAGCCGTTCAGCGTGGCGGGATCCGGGATCGCCATTTCGTCGGCAACCACTGCGATGTCGACCTTTCCGGATCTGTCGGCCAGTGCCAGTGCGCCGAACCGCCTTCTGTCCCGCCCGGAACCGGTCCTCGTAGCGCTCGTCGGATATAGGAACCCCCCGTCGGCATTTCCGGCCACTCCGGTGGTCAATCCACGGCGGTGGAGCTCGTCGCCAAGTGCACCGGGTATCGCCCCAAAGTCCAGATCGGCGTTGTCCTTAATTAGGTTGGACATTCCCCTGACTTCGGCCCCCCCACCTTCGGCCGGCACCGCGTTGGGAGCCGTGGCCGCGTCACCCCTGACTCTCGGCCTGGCGCCGTAGGCCCGCGCTCGGTTCCCGGCCCCAATGCTGACCATTGCAGAGGCTTGATCCGTGCGGGCGCCGGCCGTTCTGACCGACATGGCCCCTATCGATGCATCGGCCGCAAGCCGGGCAAGAGCCGGGGCATAGCCCGCCTCAACGTCTTCCCACACAAGCGATGGGATGCTGACGATGACGACCTTGCCCGGAGTCCGAGTGGCCGCGGCTGGCATGGCCGCAAGGGCGGGGGCAGGCAGAGCAGGGACAGAAGCAATCGCGGCCAGCATCACCGCTAAGAGCTTCAGGCCGGCGCTTCGGTAGCCGGGCATCCTCGACGTCAAGATTGTTCTTTCAAGGATGCTCTGCTTCGGTTCGGCGGAGGCGCATCAGGAGCCCGGCCACCTCACGCTCCCCGAGCAATGCTTGAAACAGGATGTAAACCGTGACGGCCGCCACCGTGGCTACTCCCGTCCTGAGCAGTTCCTGAAGCAAGGAGCCGCCGGTAATCCAGGCAGCCAGCGCTACCCCAGTGAACCCCGCCGCCACTCCCGCGCCGAGGCCCCTTGCTGCCGCAGCGCCGATTCCTTCAAGGCAAGCCCGGCCCGCCTTGCGACGAAACATGGCGAGCAGCAACGCCGCCCCAACCATGATCCCGATTGAGAAGGCACCCGCAAGAGCGGCAATCAACTGAGCCCCTGAGTAAACGACCGGAGCGATCAAGGCGAGCACGGTGGCGAGGCCGAAACCGGCAAACGCCGCCACGGATGGGGACCGTCCGTCTCCCAGGGCATACGCGGCCCGGGTGTAATACGCGTGGAGTCCGTACCCCACCAGTCCCAGAGCGAAGGCAGCAACCGTCCACGCCACCATCGTCTTGGAACGTGCCCCGCCTCCTGCTCCGAGGGCCAGAACCAGCGATGCACCAGCGTCGGCCACCGATATCATCAAAGCGGCGGCGCCCAAAACTATCAGGACCACTCTCCGTCCCGCCTCGGCGCACTGCCGAGCAAACTCGGAGTCATTTCGCACCGCTACCGCGGCGAGCCCGGGAAATGTGGTGGTGGCCATCGGAAGGGGGAAGACGGCCCAAAAGACAAGGAGTAGCGTAAACGCCAGCTGATACGCGACGACCCCTCCTTCAACCCTATTCGCCACGACCAGGACCACGGCTAGGAAGGCTTGCTGTGAGAGGACGGTTACGACCGCCGGGACGAGCAGAGGGCCGATCCTCCTGCGGGCGGTCTCGGGCACACTGAGAACCGGACGCCAAGCCAAACCCAAGCGTTGCGCGGGGAGAACCAATGAGAGGGACAGAACCGCAACCCCCAACGTCGTGCCCAGACCGAGGACCAGCTGTCCGGTCCGGGAAACTGCCTCGAGATCGTCTGCATTGGGTCCCTCTATGACCCCATAGAGAAGGTACGAAGCAGTAACCACAACGCTCGACAGCAGAGGCGCAAGAGCCGGTGCTGTGAACCGATGGTAACCGTGGAGAACGGCCGTCAAAACGACCCCCACCACGTAAAGCCAAATCTGGGGCAGAAACATCAACAGCAGGAAAGCGGCGAGTCTCTGTTCCATGGCCCTGACGACAGGGTCGGCAACCCCCGAGGTCAGAAGCGATACGACAGGCTTCCGAAAGACCATCCCGAGAAGGACGACGGGCGTCATTATCAGAAGCGCTCGGTTGAGCACCGCGCTGGCAGTGCGTTCGACCGTTGCCTCGTCCCTCTCCGACGCTGGTCCGGCTATTGCGGGCAACAAGGAGGCGGCCAGAACACCTCCGGCGATGATCTCGTACAGAAGGTTCGGCACTGCATTGGCGCTGGCATAGGTGTTGCCGAGATAGGTGATCCCCAGGATGCTCGTAAGGACCAGCGTCCTCACAAGGCCCACTGCCCGGCCGGCGAGCGTTACTGCGGACACAAAGAACGCAGCCCTGCCCGATGAAGGTGTCCTGGTGGCGCCAGTGGCTTGCATCAGAGACCCTCCCGCCGGGGGGGATTGGCAGAGCGGAAGTGGCGTGCGCTGCTGTGGCTTGATGGAGATCGTTCGGCGACAGGGCCGCCCGCGGAGCGACGAGTCAGGTTTTTAGCCCGCCGGGGCGGCGACTAGGTGCCGTCGCTGGCTTGGATCGTCCTGGACAAAGTCAATGCTGTATCCCAGGCCAGCAAGCAGCTCGGTTGCGGCGACCTCGTACTCAGGGCCGTGCAGCTCGACTACCAACACCGTCTTCCGTTGCGCCAGCGTTTCCCGTGCGCCCTCCAGAACCTCCAGCTCGCCACCCTCCACGTCGACCTTGATCAGGTCCGGCGAACCCAAGCTACCGCTTAGATCATCGATGGTGGTGGCCTCCACCGCCAGCTCGCCCTCGTCGGCAAGATGGCCGATGCCCGATCCACCGCCGGGAGAGAATCGCCGCTTCCCCGCGCTTCGGCCGGCCGCCGCCCTGATGATGCTGACGTTGGTTACGCCATTGAGACGCACGTTGGCCTCGAGTGCCGGTCCCATGAATGGATCGGGCTCCAAGGCAAACACCCGGCCTTCATCGCCCACCAATCGAGCCATCAGAAGCGTGAAGAACCCGAGGTGGGCGCCGACGTCGTAAACGACCTGTCCCTTTCCCAGGCTCCTGGCCAGAGCTTCCTGAACCTCCGACTCGTAGGAGCCCGCGATCATCTCACGCTGCTTGCGAACGTCGACCCGCAGCAAGGCTCCCTTCATCAGCCCTGACCGGACCTCGAGCACCTCATACCTGCCGGCAGGGGCCGCCAGATCGAGCATCCGGCGGGCCAAAGGCCCGGCCCAGCCGGTCCTTATGGTTCGCTGAACGGCGGGGGGAAGAACGCCGGCCACCCGCAACGCCAGTCGAGAGAGGGCGTATGCCTTGCCCTGGGGCTGCGATTGAGACGGTTCCGCGCCGTCCCCCAGGACGGCATCATCTAAGGTGGGATCGCGCTCGTCGTTCGGATCTTCGAGGTTGGTCATGAGCTCAAATGGTGGACATGGACGCCGCTGCAGAACTGACCTCATTCTAGTCATGCCCCCGCCATGAGACGTGTAGTCCACCTTCTGGGACCTTCCTCGGGCGGGATACGCCGGCATGTCCTTTACCTGGCAACTCACCCGCCCAGCGGGTACGAGACCGCCGGAATAGTGGGTCCGGAAGCCTTGTCAGACTTCTTCGGCGAGATGGCCTTCGTGCCCGCCAGGGGTCTCCATCCCTGGGAGACGCTCCAGCCCCATGTGTTGCACGCCCACGGCCTGACCGCGGCACTGGCTGCACTCCGGGGCCGGGTTTACCGGAAGGGTCTTCGGCCTCGTCCGGCGGTAGTGGTTACCGTTCACACGTCGATGCGGCAAACCCTCCGCTCCTCCCTGCCGGGGGCTCAGCTATTGCCCGTGCAAATGGGGCTGTGGACGCTCGGTCGCTGGATCATTCACCGAGCAGACGCGGTGATTGCAGTTTCGCGGGAGGTGGCAGAGCAGGTTCGCGCCGATTACACCATTCCCCCAGCCGTCGATCTTCCCCGACCCGACACCGAACAGCGAGCAGTTATCCGGCGGAAGCTGAACACGCCTGAAGAAACAGTAGTCGTTCTAGCCGTGGCCAGGCTGCACCCCGACAAGTCCCTGGACCTTTTCATCCGGGCACTAGAGGGGACGGGGGCCGAGGGCTGGATCGCCGGAGAGGGGCCGGAACGGGAGAGGCTCGAAGCTGCCGCGGAGGATACGGGGGTGCGGCTGCTGGGCCACCAGGAGGACGTGGCATCGGTGCTGGCAGCCGCCGACATCTTCGCCCTTCCCGCCGTAGCCGAGTCCTACGGCTTCGCCGTCCTCGAGGCCGTCGCGGCCGGCCTTCCGGTGGTTGCCACCAGAACCGGGGCTATTCCGGAGTTGGTTGAGGATGCCGGAATCCTGGTAGAGCCTCAAGACGCCGAGGCCTTTGTTAGCAGCGTGAGACAGCTGATCGCCTCTCCCCAGTTGCGCCGGCAACTCATGACCAAGGCGCGAGAAAGGACGCTGCCAACTCCACTTGAATCCGTCGTCCGCTTGGGTGAGGTCTACGACCAGGTGTCTGCCATGCGGGAGTCCCGGCGTCCCACAAAGCCCCGGAGGCCCTAACCCCATCGAGGGCTCCTCCATCTTTACCGGCCTCGCCGGCGCCCAGGGCCTTCCTTCCCGGCGGCCAGGGCTAACCCGCCGGGAGGGCGGAGGTGGCGCCGGGCCCCAAGCCGTAGTTTCCGAATTGCCCATCGAAACCCGCACGTAGCCCGGCCGCCAGAGCGGCCTGTCCCAATGGGGTATCGATACCGTCCACCGTGACTACGTTCAAATCGCCCGCCTGCCTTAGCGGCCCCACCAGGTTCAGGGAGTTCGACTGCGCTTCGACGACGGCGGCCAGCACGGGGGCCCCCGCCAGGGCGCGGGTGAGGGGCAACGCCAGGCGGTCGTTCAACTCCCTGGAGCTCTCCCCTCCAACTATCACCACCGCCCGGGCCGGTCCTGGTGGAGCCGCCTGAGTTCCTTCTGCCGGCGAAGGAGGCCGTCCTGAGGCTAAGCCGCCGTCGACTAACCTTTGTAGAAGGCCGAAATCTCCGCCGGTCACTGCCGCGGTCAGCTGAGCCACCAGAGTGTCCGAGAGTGTCCGCGGGTCGGTGGTAGTCAATTCGAGCAGCGCCGACAGCCTACGCCTTCCCTCGTCAGTTTTGAGGTCCAACAGATCCGAGAGAGTAACGGGGCCTCCCACCCGGGCACCGGCAAGCTGAATTGTCTGGACCACCGCATCAACGCTCGCGACGGGCGTGGACTCGAACGCCAGTATCAGAACCGGATGGTCCCTCAGAGCTCCACGCACGATCAAATCCCTGCTCGACGACACGTAGGCCCTATAAGCCTCGGCTTCCGTCTCGAGAGCAACTATTCGGTCCCTCAGGGTTTCATTCCTGGCACCGAGGCGTGTCTGGGCGCTCTTGAGTCCCTCGACAGTGCTCTGATCGATGAATGAAACCCCGAACAACACCCCAACGCCCAGCGCCAGGAAAACGGCCACGAGCGTGACCACGTGATAGCGAAAGGTGATCAACTAACCAATGGCTTGACCAATCATGAACCAGAGGTCCCTGAACCAATCGCCGGCCGTGGCGATAACTAGCTGCATGGGCTGCGACATTGCGACGACTACGAGCATGGTAGACAGCGCAGCCAGCACCAACCCGAACAGCTCCAGCCTGCTGGGACCGCTTCGGTGCAGCTCGCTTACTCCCTTGGCGTCCACCAGCTTGGGGCCGACCCGCAGCCGGACCAGGAAGGTGGAAGCCATCCCCTTGCGGCCCTTGTCCATGAATTCGACCATGCTGGCCCTTGCGCCTACGGCGACGATCAGTTCGGCGCCTTTCTCATGAGCCAGAAGCAGGGCCACGTCCTCGCTGGTCCCGGGAGCCTCAAACGTGGAGTACTTGATGCCCAGAGGATCGAGGCGCTCGCGTCCAGGAGCGGCCCCGTCCTGAAAGGCGTGAAGCACCACCTCGGCCCCGCACATCAGCGCTCTGGTCGTGACCGAATCCATGTCCCCGATGATGATGTCCGGCACTAGCTTTAGATCGAGCAGGGCGTCGGCCCCACCATCTACCCCGATCAGCACCGGCCGGAAGCTCTGGATGTACCCGCGGAGCGACGCGAGGTCCTCCTTGTACCCGTACCCCCGGACGACCACGAGGACGTGCTTTCCCCTCATGTCCGTCTTGATGGTCGGCAGCCGTATGGCCTCCAGAAGGAAATCCCGCTCGTTGACCATGTACTGGAGGGTGTTCTCGGCGAAGCTCTCCAGGGCGGCAGATATGTCCTTCTTGGTCGCGTCCAACAGCTCCTGAGCAGACTCGAGCGTGATCTCCTCGCCTTTGGCTATCACTTCATCGCCGGACAAGATCCGCCCCTCATCCACCCGAATCTTGTCGCCGTCGCGGATGCGGTCGAAGATCTCGGTCCCGACTGAATCGATCAGTGGGATGCCCGCCGCGCACAGGACCAGAGGGCCAAGGTTCGGGTAACGCCCCGTCGAGGAGGAGGCAGCGTTGATCACCGCCTTCACCTGCTTCTCAACCAGGCCTTCTGCGGCAATCCGGTCCAGGTCCGGGTGATCGATGACTGCAATCTCGCCGGGAAGAATCCGGGTGATCAACCGCTTCGTGCGCCGCCCCAACCGGGCGACACCTTCCAGGTCCCCGGCGACGTGCACCTGCTGCCGGCGCCGGAACCTGAAGACCATAATCAAGGATTGTACCCGGGGGCCATCCGCCTCTCGATCGTTTAGCCGGCGCGCCGGTAGCGAGAGAAGATCCATCGCGCCGGGACAACTTGGGTTTTCGGTCTAATGACCGGGCTCTAAGTGAAACCTGGAGCGCAGCTTGTCGTAGAAGTTGGGGTGCTCCAGCGTCATCATCTTGAGCGGGCGCTCATGGGAGCAGATGCTTACCCGGCTACCCGCTCCCAGCGTGCCCACCGGCCGCCCATCGGCCGCAAACGCCACCGAATCGCGAGGAGTCTCCAGCACAACCGTACGGTCGGGGCCCAGCACTATCGATCGCCATAGCGGATAGTGGGCGCACACGGAGGTAAGGATTATGGCCTGGACCTCCGGCTCCACCACGGGACCTCCCGCGGACAGGGAGTACGCGGTGGACCCGGTGGGTGTAGACACGATGAACCCGTCTGCGGTGTAGGTGGCTACCTCCTCCACTCCCACGCTCACTCTTATGGCAACCACCCGGGACAACGTGCCCCGCTCAAGGACGAACTCGTTCAACGCCATCACCCTCGTGACGTCGTGTCCGCTGTAGGCGGCAGCCTCCAGCATCATCCGTGATTCGATCCGGAAGCGGCTCTGAGTCAGGTCATCGAGGACTTCCTGCAGGCGGTCGATGTTGATCGTGGAGAGGAAGCCAAGCTTGCCAAGATTCACTCCCAGCAACGGCACGTCCAGGGCCCACGCATACTGGGCGGCTCTGAGAATCGTCCCGTCCCCGCCCAGAGCTACCACGACGTCCGCGGCTGAGCCCGCTGCTGCGTCCACCACCGCGAGGTTCTGGGCCGTGGCGAGCCCCAGGATGCTATCGGCGGCTTCTTTGGCCCTCAGGTTAGTCGGGTGAACGACCAGCCCCAGGGTCTTCAACTGACCGATGCCACCGCCGCAGAGATGACACCGGCAGAGGTCCTGGCACCACGTCTGGCATGAATAAAGAACTCTTGATTTCCCTCGGCCCCGCGGGGACTGCCCGGAGCCACCGAAACCACTCCGAGCCCCGCGTCGGCCAGCCCGCGGGCAACGGACTCGAGTGCGGCCTGCCAGACTGCGGGATCGGTAACAATCCCGCCGGGTCCAACCTGCTCGGGTGAAACTTCAAACTGGGGCTTGACCAGCAGGACCATCGTGGCCTGGGGAGTGGCAAGCTTGGCCAAGGTGGAAATGAGGGACCGCAGGGGAACGAAGCTGAGATCCGCCACGATCACCTCGAAGGAGCCCTCCAAGCCCGGAACCACCAGGTGACGAACGTTGGTACGCTCCAGCAGCCGCACCCTGGGGTCTATACGCAGCGTCCAGTCGAACTGACCGTAGCCAACATCGACTGCCACGACCTCGGCGGCGCCCGCTTTCAAAAGACAGTCGGTAAAGCCCCCGGAGCCGGCACCTGCGTCAAGGCACCGCTTGCCGCTGACGTCCAGGTTGAAGTCCTTCAACGCCCCATGAAGCTTGTCCCCACCGCGGGAGACGAACCTCCTGACCTGATCTACCTTTATGGGTATGCCCCTGTCGACGAGGGTCGAGGGCTTCATCCCGGGTGCGCCATCGACGACGACAAGGCGGTCCTCTATGGCCTTGGCCGCCTCTGTCTGGTCGCCGGCCAAACCCTGCGCCACCATCTCGGCGTCAAGGCGACGTCTGTTCACCGGCCTGACCTATGAGCCGGATTGGGTGTCGGAGACGGAGGTGCTGTCGAGTGCACTCTCCAAGCGGGCGACCAGGGCCTCAACGGCATCCGCACGGTCCTCAAGGGGCTGGGCAGCAATCTCATCGAGAGTGGCTCGGGCGAGGGCCTCATCCAGTCCATGAGCTTCGGGTTGGTTCACTTCTCGATTGTATGGTTCGTTCACGAAATCCAGATCTCGAACAGGGCTTCAGTTGAGGGCTCGGTCAGCCAGCCGTTTTACCGTGCTCCCGCCAGAAGGGGATAGGGATTGACCGGACCTCCGCCTCGCGGATGCCACTCGAAGTGGACATGGCAGGCGCCCCCTCTGGCATTGCCGGTGTTTCCATTGTAGGCGATAAGGTCCCCGGCGCTGACCCTGGTGCCCGTGCTCACCCCAGGCGCGTACCTCCGCAAGTGAGCGTAGAAGAACACGTCGCCGTTGCTCGCGCGCAGATAGGCCATGATGCCGCCGTTGCCTCCCGAGTGCAGGTTGCTGATGACCCCGTCGGTCACGGCAATAACCGGAGCGCCGCACGGCGCCATAACGTCAGTGCCCTTGTGACGCCGGCCTCCCGATCTGCGCGCTCCCCAGGTGTTGGCGAATGCGCTTGGTGAGACGGGAAGAATGAACGATGAGAAATTACCCAGTCTCTTTACCTTGTCGGCGCCCTTTACTGCCTTAAACCTGGCCTCCAGCTGCCGGCGCTTCTCTTTCAACTCCTCAGCCAATGCTTTCTGCTTGGCTTTCGTGGCCTCTAGGTTTTGCCAGATGGCGTCTGCTCTGGACTGGGTTACCTGCAACCCCTCGACAAGCTTAGAGTCATAGTCACCAAGGAGCTCCAGGTAGTACATCCGCTTGACAAAGGCGCTCATGTCAGGAGCGAGGAGGAGGTCGCTGAGGAAGGTGCCGACTCCGCCGTTCTTGTACACGTACTCTGCGCGCTCCTTCACCCTTGCGGCCCTCTGGGCGATGATCCGGTCGGCGTCCTTGAGATCCTGTCTGAGCTTCGCTTCCCTTGCCTCCGTGGCTGCCAGCTGGGTTGCCGCCCGTTCGTAGGCCGCAGCAACGGCGTCAAGCTCCTTTTGGGTGGATGCAGAGTCCGCGGCCAGGCCTTGACCGGCCTGCCCGGATAGCAATAACACCGCCGCAACCAGCGCAGCGGTGGCGGTGCGGGGAAGTGAAGTCCTGCGCATGAGTCCGGCGTAGGTTCTCAAGCGCCACGCGGGTTGTCAAGGGTAACAGCCGTCGGGTGGAACGACTATCCTGCATGCCATGTTCCCCGGAAGCTCACTCATACCCATTCACGACGAGAACCCCACCGCGACCTTCTCGTGGTTGTCCGCATTGCTGATAGCGGTCAACGTCGTGATCTTCTTTGCCTTCGAGCCGAACTTCGGCCAGGAGCTCCGATGCCCCCGCGGGTCCATTCAATGTCAGGCCCAGAACTGCGAGGTGGGGCAGTTCTTCTTCAAATGGGGCATGGTCCCCGAGGAGGTATCGGAAGGCGAGCAGCTGACCGGTCAGGTCTGCCCCGGCTACCCGCTAGAGGAAAAATCCGTCATCGGCTCGATCCTCACCTCCATGTTTTTACATGGGGGCTTCTTCCACCTGGCCGGAAACATGCTCTTCCTGTGGATCTTCGGCAACAACATCGAAGACCGGCTGGGACGGTTCAAGTACCTCCTGTTCTATCTGCTGGCCGGCATTGCCGGCGGGCTGGCTCACGTCTTGGCCAACCCCAGCTCGGAGGTGCCGACCGTGGGGGCGAGTGGCGCCATCTCCGGGCTGCTTGGCGCCTACATAGTCCTGTTCCCGCATGCCCGCGTCCACGCAATCGTGCCTATACCGATCCTGTTCTTCCTCCTTGGACGCATACGCTTGCCGGCCGCGGTAGTGCTCGGCATGTGGTTTTTGTCCCAGTTCTTCGTCGGTCAGGGCCAGCAGCCTGAAGGAGGAGGGGTGGCGTGGGTGGCACACGTCGGCGGGTTCATCGCCGGCGCCATCCTCATCTTCGTTTTCGGGGGATTCCGAAAACGCGACCGGCCTCTGCCGTCCTACCGCTTCTAGCGGAGCGTGGAGTCCTTCTCGGGGACCCTCGCCAGCGCCCCTAGCGACTCGAGGACGTAGTCGGGTGCGGGCTCGCCGCTTGGAGACTGGGTCAGCCCGGTTAGCGCCAGAGCCGCACCCCAGCCCATGCTTCGGGCGCCCATGATGTCTGCCTCTATCCTGTCGCCGATCATCAGCACCGGACTCTGTCCCAGGATCTTTGCACCGGCCTCCATCATCGGAGGGTTCGGCTTGCCCATCACCACGGGCTTTACGCCGGAGGCGGTTTCCATGGCCGCGACGATCGAGCCCGTGCCGGGGACTACCCTACCGCCGTGCACCGGCATGACGGGATCCCAATTCAGAGCGAGGAAGCGTCCTCCGGTTCTGATGGAGTTCGCCGCGACCCTGAGCCTCTCGTACGTGAAGTCGACGTCGCGCCCGACCAACACCACGTCGGCGGAGTAGCCCTCTTCGATGGGCAGGAGCTCCAGGAGGTCCGCGAACTGTATGGCGACGGTGTGAGGGCCCAGGATAAATCCGGATCCGCCCTCCAGACCTTGTTCGGTTATCCATCTTCTTGCCACCAACGATGAGGTGAGCACTTCGGAAATTTCGAGCTCGAAGCCAGCATTCCCAAGCCGCTCGACGATCTCTTCGGGCAGGTAGGAGCCGTTGTTGGTCATTACTATCAGAGGCTTCCCGGTAGCCCTGATGGCTGCCAGACCATCAATTGCTCCATCCAGGAACACGTCTCCTCGCCATATGACGCCATCGAGATCAACGGCGAAAGCTGAGTAGCGTTCCAGCAGATGTCCCGCAGCCGCTAGCGGAGGGGTCAGATCACTCAACCAGCGAGGCGGTCAAGTGCGTGCCGGTAGTCCTCAGACTGAGGACGCATCGCGATGGCGATCTTCAGAAGTCCCGCGGCCCGCGGCCTGTCCCCCATCCTGGCCCGGCACAGGGCCAGCCCAAAGTAGGCGTAATGGTCCGCGGGGTTCAGCTCGAGGGCCATCTCAAATTGGTCGGCGGCGTCGCGCGTCCTGCCGCAGTTGTAGAGAGCTCGGGCAAAGGCTTCTCGTATCGATCCCTTCGCCGGCTCGAGCTCACAAGCGCGCTGGAGCATCAAAGCCGCTTGGTGGTTGCGCCTACCGGCGAGAAGCTCACGCCCCTTTGTCAGCAGGTCGTACGCCTCAGTCGAATCCATATCCCGCCTCTCCCCTACCGCAGTCGCCGCGCTGTCGCGGCCAGCCTTATCTTCGCGTAGCCGTGGTATAAGCCAGTGTGCCCCACATCTTTCCCTTCAGAGCTATCCGCTACGCGGGCGGCACGGACCTGGCCTCAGTAACTGCTCCTCCCTACGACATCATTCCTCCGGAGGAGGCAGACCGGCTTGAGCTTTCGCATCCCCACAATATCGTACGAATCACCCTAGGAGTCGGCCTGACGGGAGCCAACCGCGCGGACCGTTACACGAAAGCGGCCGAGTACCTCAGGGAGTGGCTATCTTCTGGAATCCTTGTGTTCGACCAGGCCAAGAGCTACTACCTCTACCGGTTCGACACCCAACATGGCGACTCCTTTCGCACCACTGCGGGCCTCATCGCGGCCCTGGCCCTGGAGCCCCTCGGCGATGGAGGCGTGTTCGGGCATGAGCAGACCACCCCGGCCCCCAAGGCCGACCGGCTTGCGCTCATGCGGGCCACGCGCGCCAACCTGGAGCCACTGTGGTTCTTTGCCTCGACGAACCTCACGGGATTCGGCAAGCTCGTCGAGGATGCCGCCAGGCAGCCGGCCATGGCAGATCTAACGGATGCTGAGGGGATTCGGCACCGTCTCTGGAGAATTGGGGACAACGCGGCTCAAACGATTCAAGCCTTCACGACCGTCCCGATTGTGGTCGCCGATGGCCATCACCGCTACGAGACGGCGCTCGTTTATAGGGACGAGAGGCGCCGCTCCGACGGCCCGGGCACCTGGGACTCAGTCTTGGCAATGATCTCGGACCCGGTCGAGTATGCACCGGAAATACTCCCCACCCACAGGCTGGCAACTGGGATCATCGTCTCAGATCTCAAAGGCCTGTCGCCCTTCCGGGGAGACCTCCACGAGCTCGTCGCCGCGGTGAATGACTTTGGGAGTGGACGGATCGGGGTGGCCACCGCCGATGGTCGCTGGATCCTGGGTTCGGAGGGACCTCTGGATACCGCGTTCCTTGAAGACGCCATCCTCCAACCACTCGGAGCAGAGGTGACCTACGAGCACGACCTCGATGAGGTCGAAAAGGGCATTAGCAAGGGGATGACGGCCTTCATCATGGCCTGCGTCCCACTCAGCCTGGTCGCCGATATGGCCCTTTCCGGACAACGAATGCCACCCAAGACCACCCTCTTCTGGCCCAAGCCGCGCAGCGGCCTCGTAATGAGGGACCTAGAGGACAGTTGATCCACGACTACGGGAGCGGGGTCCTGGGAGTCGACACCTACATGCACGGTTGGGAGGAGTCCACGGCCGTTTATTACCTTCCGGGATCCAGCCCCGCGATCATCGACACGGGCCCCGGCTCCTCAGTTGAAATGGTTTTGCGGGGCCTGAAGGAGGCCGGCGTCCGGACCCTGGACTGGATAGTTCTGACCCATATTCACCTGGACCCGCCGGCGCCGCCGGCCACGCCAAGCACCAGATGGCGCTGCTCGACACGCTCAACGGGAACCTATTCGTGGGCGACGCCCTCGGCATCCGGCTTCCTGGCACCGGGGCCATCAGGCCGGTGACTCCGCCCCCCGAGTTCGACCTTGGATTGGCCCTGGAGACGATCCGGCGTCTGAGAGCGCTGGAGCCTGCGCGAGTATTTCCCACGCACTTTGGTCCGGTTCCAGACTCCGAACAAGCCTTTGAGGAGGCCGGCGGACGATTGAATCAGTGG
>DATACZ010000062.1:0-3249 GCA_036258795.1 Actinomycetota bacterium | reverse complement strand
CCGCCCCCGCCGCCGAGGATGGCGGCGCCATCTGCAAGAAAGCCCTGGGAGGTAACGCCCTTTTCTACCAGATCGCGGGAGGTGGCGGCGACGAGGTTGGCCTTGCCGTCGGTGGCGGAGCCCACGACTACCACCCCGGAGCCCAGTTCATCCCGCAGGGCGATCGCCAGCTTGCGGAGCTGATCCACGCTCTCGTTATCGCGGCGGGACACCACCACCCTGTAACCCCCGTCGAGGCTCTTCACCGCATCGGAGGCCAGAATGGCCTTGACCTCCTCGCGATGTCCCTGGGCCGCCCGCTGGCTGAGCTGGGCCTGGAGGCTTCCTAGCGTCTCCAGTGTCCTGTCCAGCCGCTCCAGCACGTGCTCGGGGTCCGTCTTGAGGCGCTCTGCAACCTTCCTCAAACGCTCGGCCTGGGCGTTCAGATGATTGAGGCCGGCCAGGCCGGTGAGAGCCTCCACCCGTCGGATGCCGGCCGCCACGGAGCCCTCATGCGTCAGCTTGATCACGCCGATCTGGCCGGTGTGGGCCACATGGGTCCCCCCGCAGAGCTCCTTTGAGTAGTCACCCACCTCCACCACTCGGACGTGGTCACCGTACTTCTCCCCGAACAGCGCCAGAGCGCCGATACTCGTGGCGAAGTCGAAGGTGGTCTCGAACGCATGGACGGAGTCGTCGAAAAGGACCCGGCGGTTGATCTCCTCCTCGATCTCCGCCAGGCGGTCGGGATAGACCGGCTCGAAGTGGTTGAAGTCGAATCGCAACCTGCCCGGCTCCACTAGAGACCCCTTCTGCCGGGCGTGCTCGCCCAGCAAGCTCCGAAGAGCCCAATGCAGCATGTGCGTGGCCGTGTGGCTCTGTCTCACACCCTCGCGGTGAGCCGGGGAGACGATGGCGCGGGCTTCCTGGCCAACCTCGATCTCGCCGGCAATCACGGTACCCGAGTGGATGACGACCCCGGGAATTCCCCAACGAGTGTCTTCTACTCGGAAGGTTCCGGAATCGGTCCTGATCTCGCCTCGGTCTCCGATCTGGCCGCCCCCTCGGGGGTAGAAGGGGGTCTCGGCGAGAACGACCTCTCCAACACTTTCCGGCTCCAGGACCTGAGCACCTACCAAACCCTGGGTCAGTGCCACAACCGTGGTGTCCAGAGCCAGCCTTTCATAGCCGAGGAAGTCGGTCTTGCCCCTGCTCTCCAGGACTCGCTGGAGAACGTCGACCTGAGGGCCTTCCTCCGCCTCCACCGCTCTTGCGGCGCGCGCTCGCTGCCGCTGCTCGCTCATGAGGGCATCGAATTCCTGCCTATCCACCTCCAGATCCTCTTCCCGGGCGATGTCGCTCGTAAGATCGAAGGGAAACCCGTAGGTGTCGTGTAGCTTGAACACCAGGTCACCGGGGATCTTCCTCTCCCCGGCCTTCCTCAGTTGAGTGATCTCTCCTTCCAAGATTCCAAGGCCCTGCCGCAGGGTCTGTTCGAAGCGCGTCTCCTCCTTCTCCACCACCTTCTGGATGAGGTCCCGGTTCCTGCCAACCTCCGGGTACACCTCCTGAAAGGTGTCGACCACAACCTCGGTCACGCGGGACAGGACCAGATCTTCGACACCCAGCAGCCGGGCATGGCGGGCGGCGCGGCGGATGAGCCGGCGCAGAACATACCCGCGCCCGGTGTTTCCAGGCAGCACTCCGTCGGCTATCAGCATCGCCATCGACCTTGAGTGCTCGGCCAGGACCCTCAGGCCCACGTCGCCGCTGTGCGACGCTCCGTACCGGTGGCCGGTTAGCTCTTCGGCCCTGCGGAGCATCGGCGCCATAGAGTCGATCTCGAATGCCGAGGGGACGTCTTGAAGGATGGCGGCCAGCCTCTCGAGACCCATGCCCGTGTCCACGTTCTTCTTCGGCAGGTCGCCGACGATCACGCCGCGGTCATCCTGCATGTGCTGCATGAAGACCAAGTTCCACACCTCGAGGTACCGCTCTTCATCGAGCTCGCCACCCCGGTACTTGGCCCCAAAGTCCTCTCCCCTATCGTAAAGAAGCTCTGAGCACGGGCCACAGGGCCCGGCCACCCCCATGTCCCAGAAGTTTCCCTGCTCCCGGGTTCTTTTCAGAATCCGCTCTGGGGGGACCCGAACCTCCTGCTCCCAGATGGCAGCCGCCTCATCGTCGCTTTCGTGAACCGTTATCCAGATACGGTCCGGGTCCAGGTTGTAGCCCGTGGTCAGCAGCTCCCACGCCCAGCGGCAGGCGTCGAGCTTGAAGTAATCACCGAAGGAGAAGTTTCCGAGCATCTCGAAGAACGTTAGGTGCCGGGCAGTCTTTCCCACTTCCTCCAGGTCGATCTCCCGAAAGCACTTTTGGACCGACGCGGCTCTGAGGTGGGGAGGAGGCTTCTCCCCCAGAAAGTACGGCTTGAACTGAACCATCCCTGCGTTGGTAAGCAGGAGGGTGGGATCGTCGGGCACGAGGGACGATGAGGGCACCACGGTGTGTCCCCGCTGAGCGAAGAAGTCGAGGAATACCCTACGAATGCTGGGTGTGTCCATTTAGGAAAGAGAAGATCCCATCTGCTAAAAGACTACCGGGCCTTGAGGACTTTGAGCCTCGGAGCAGTGAGGTTTTGGATGACATCGGAGAGCACGTACGATGTTCACATCGAGCTGGTGGGCGGTGACATTACCGTCCAGGAGGTCGATGCGATCGTCAATGCCGCCAACCGGTCCCTTCTGGGTGGCGGTGGGGTGGATGGAGCGATCCACCGGGCAGCAGGACCGGAGCTTCTGGAGGCCTGCCGGTTGCTCGGTGGCTGCGACACCGGTGACGCCAAAGCCACTCCGGGCTTCGGCCTGCCGGCCAATTGGGTAATCCACACCGTCGGCCCGGTTTGGCAGGGCGGTGAGCGAGGAGAGGCCGCTTTGTTGGCCTCCTGCTACCGCCGCTGCCTTGAAGTTGCAGATGAGCTGGGCGTCTCCAGCATTGCCTTCCCGGCCATCTCCACCGGAGTCTATGGCTTCCCGAAACACCTGGCGGCTCCCATAGCCGTCCACGCCGTCCGTGATGCCGGCACCAAGGTTCGGGTGGTCCGGTTTGTCCTATTCGACCGCGAGACCATGGACCTGTATGAGCAGGTCCTTGGGAATTAGGGGCAACCGAGTCCCTCGGCTCACCCGCACGAACTGGCGGCCGAGGATCCCTTGGATCGTTCATCGATCCATGAGGTGATCTCCTCCTGCGCCTCCAGGATCACGCTGG
>DATACZ010000061.1:0-4452 GCA_036258795.1 Actinomycetota bacterium | reverse complement strand
GCGTGCATGGCCTGAAGGGTCGCCCTCACCCGGGACGGAGATTCGAAGAATATGAGAGTACGGTCGTCGTGGGACACGGCCTCCAGACGCCTGGCTTTCTCTCCGGAACCTCGGGGGAGAAAACCCTCGAAGGAAAACCGCGCGGTAGGCAGCCCGGACGCCACCAGGGCTGAAAGGATGGCCGAGGGCCCCGGAATTACCTCTAGCGCCACCCCGGCGGCAATGGCTTCTCGTACCAGCCGGTAACCCGGATCGGATATAGCCGGCATACCCCCGTCGCTTACCAGGGCGATGCGGCTCCCTCCCTTGAGCAGCTGGATGAGGCGCCCGGTCTGCTGCCGCTCGTTGGCCTGATGATAGGAGACCAGCTTCGCCCGGATGCCGTGGTGGGTGAGGAGCTTCCGAGTGCGACGGGTGTCTTCAGCCGCGATCAAGTCGACCTCCCCCAGAATCCGCAGAAGGCGCAGCGTGGCGTCCTCGAGGTTGCCGATGGGGGTCCCACAGACGAACAGGCGGCCGGGCACGTTCCGTTACCTATGCTTGCGGTACTAGCATGCCGCCCGCAGCTATGCCTAACCGATTGGCTTCGCCCGCATCTAGCTCGAGCACCCATCGAGCGGGAAGCACCAACGGACCAACTCGACCTGGCTTGAGCGTGTCCACTCGAATTATCCGACCCGACGCGTCTAGGTAGACCGTGTCGATCGCATAGCGCATTCCCAAGGTGTGGACCTGCTTGGCGCGAATCAGCAGCCCCCGCCCCGTGCCCACCTCGGAAGATCCGAGAAGGCCCTTGGCCCTCCCAAGGAACCCACGAGCTTCAGCCACCTCAACCAAGACCTCCGGCCGACCGGGATCGGTCATCCGCATCGGTTCCTCCAGGGATCCCCAACTACCTAGTTTCTATACTGACTCAACTTCTGACCGACAGGAGATTCTTCGATCAACCAACCTGCCGGGTCGGAGAAGGCATGGCGGCGGCGCGATACACAAGTGCTGCTGCTCCTGATCCTGATCTCCGCCCTTGTTCGTTTCGTGAGGTTATCCGAGCCGGCGGAGCTGGTCTTCGACGAGACCTACTACGCCAAGGACTCTTGCCTCTACCTCGGATATCAACCCGAGACCTGCATGCTTACGCAGGAAACCGAACAGTCGTACGTACACCCGCCGCTCGGTAAGTGGCTCTTAGCGGGCGGCATAAAGCTATTCGGGTTTTCCTCGCTGGGATGGCGCTTCATGGCGGCGGTCTTCGGCACTGCCTTGGGCGTCGTGGTGTTCCTGCTGGCCCGGCAGATGTTCCATGACCGATGGACTGCCGGGGTGGCGGGCCTGCTGGTAGCCACGGACTTTCTCATGATCGTGCAGAGCCGGATCTCGATGCTGGACATCTTCCTTGCCTTCTTCGTTGTGCTGGGCTTTTTTTTCATGGCTCTCGATCGCAGTGAGGTTCTACGCGTTCGGGAGTATCTGCATACGGAGCCGGCCGGCCGTCATGCTCTCTACCGTCTCAGGTACCGCTACGCAGCCGGAGCCTCATTCGGCCTTGCACTGGCGGTCAAGTGGTCCGCTCTGTTTGCCCTGTTGGCAGCTCTAGGCCTGGCGGTGGCATGGTCTCGGGGGCTTCGCAGGCTGGGCCGAACTACATCTGAAGCTGGCGGCCAGAACGAGCCGGCGCGGCGGGACCGTTTTGGCCGTGTAGTCGTCGGAACCATGGCCGCGTTCCTGGTGATCCCCGGATTGGTCTATCTGGCCTCCTATGCCCACTACTTTGTGGAACGGCAGGCCGAGACCTGTTCGTTCGTCGTTCCTCCCAAAAGCGATGAGCGAATCCTGGGCGAAGGGTTCTTGGGATATGAGCAGGGTTTCTGCGTCCAGGGAGTGCTCGGTGTCGCCATGAGCTTTGCGGATCTTCACGAACGGGTGGCCGAGTACCATCTGACGCTCAAGGCTACGCACCCCTACCAGTCCAAAGCGTGGACTTGGCCCCTGGTACTCAGGCCCATTGCCTACTACTACTCTTCGGTGGAGGGGAAAGCCACCGAGATCATCGGGATCGGCAACGTCGCCACCTGGTACGGCGCTCTCATCTCCGCCGGATGGCTTTTGATCAGGAGCCGTCGGAGGTGGCGGCCCGAGAGGGTGATAGCGCTGGCCTGGGCTGCTCAGTACCTTCCGTGGGTGCTGGTGGCCCGTCCACTCTTCTTCTTTTACATGACCCCGGTCGTGCCTTTCATGATGATCTCCCTGGCCGCGTCGCTAAGCGCCCTACGCCGTCGTGGCAAGAAGAGTCGCAGGTTCGTGACCGCCTACCTGATCATCGGGGTGGGCGTGATGCTTCTTATCTTCTTTGTCGTTCTTACTGCAGTCCCCATCCCCTACGATCTGTGGCTCCGGCTGATGTGGCTGAGAGCGTTCGATTGTGGCCGTTATGCCTGCGGGTGGATCTAGCGGGTGAAACCCAGGTCCCGCTGGCTTACGCCGGGCGTGACCGGCATCGGGCTTGCCAGCTTCTTATCTGACGCCGGCCACGAAATCGTCACATCTGTCCTTCCAAACCTGTTGACTGTGACGCTGGGGGCGCCTGCCGCGGCCCTTGGCCTGATCGAAGGTATCTCCGACGGCCTGGCCGGAGGAGCGCGCCTTTTAGGAGGCGCGTTGGCTGACGATCCCAAGCGCCGCCGTAGGCTCGTGGTCGGTGGGTATTCAGCCACGGCGGTGCTTTCGGGTCTCATCGCCTTTGCCGCGGCGGTCTGGCAGGTCGGGATCCTAAGAGCCGGGGCTTGGACCGCCCGGGGCCTCCGCGTTCCGGCCCGAAACGCTCTGTTGGCGGATATCGCTCCCGGCGCAGCGTACGGCCGAGCGTTTGGCTTTGAACGAGCCATGGACAATCTGGGTGCGATCGTGGGACCCGCGGTGACCCTGGCGCTGGTCGCCACGTTCGGCGTGCGAACCATGATCGGGCTGTCCGTCATCCCGGGCTTGCTGGCCGCAGCTGCGATTGTTTACGCGGTTCGCCAGGCTCCCCGGGATGCCCGGCGTGATCGCCACCCACTCCGTCTTCAATTCCGTCCCGCCACCAAGGGCCCTCTCGGCCGCCTGATGATCGGAATCGGCGCCTTCGAGGTGGGCAACATCGCAGCCACCTTGCTGATACTTCGGGCGACGGAAGTTCTGGAGGGAGCCCACGGCCGGCAGGGGGCCACGCAGATTGCTCTTACGCTCTACGTTGTCTATAACCTCTCCGCCGCCCTGGTGAGCATCCCGGCAGGACGTCTCGGCGACAGACTGGGAACCCCCTTCATCCTTGCCGCCGGCGTCACGTCGTTCGCAGTCGCCTACCTCGGCTTTGCTGCCGGTGGAGGGATTGCGGCCCTGGGGTCTTTTTTCGTGGCGGCAGGCATCGGGATTGGGTGCGTAGAGACTTCCGAGCACGCCGCGGTCGCGGCCATGGCTCCGCAGGAGGCCAGAGCATCGGTATTTGGTGTCCTGGCCGGGGTTCAGAGCGTCGGTAATCTGGCGGCGAGCGGGGTGGCGGGCCTTCTGTGGTCCGCCTTTTCTCCCCGTGTCGCCTTCCTGTACCTAACGGCCTGGATGACGGCGTCCTTGGTGGCCATCATTAGCCAGTGGGCATTGCTGGGCCGGACGTCCTGACACCCGAGTCGTTTTTCGATCAACGATCATTGGGAAACAATGAGGTGAGGCTTCTGTACGGCTGAAAGGAGGCTTCCTGTGCCCAAGGACGCCAAGGAGGATCTGCCTGGGACCATCCAGCGTTCCCCCAAGAAGGCTCGGCGCACGTACGCCAAGGCGCTCGAGTCCGCTCACGAGCAGTACGACGACGAGGAACGGGCGCACCGCACCGCCTACTCAGCCCTCAAGCACTCCTTTGAGAAGGTTGGTGACCACTGGGAGCCAAAGGACGAAAAAGGCCCATCTGACCCCCAAGCTAAGGGAGGGCGCAATACCTACAGAGAAACTGCGGGCGGTGTCGACGTCATCGGTAACAGCAAGGAAGAGCTCTACGAGCGGGCTAAAAAGCTGGGAATCAAGGGTCGATCCCGCATGAACAAGATGGAGCTGGGCAAGGCGATCGCGCGCAAGCAAGACTAGGCGCCCGTTCCCTCCGGACTTTCCCCAGATAGGCCCCGAAGAAGACGTTAAGCTGCATGAAGAATGGGCGCACTCGAATGCGCCTGTCGCTAGTTCGGAGCGAGGATCATGCAGGACTCCACCGGCCTCCAGGCCGAAACTCTGACGATGCCGCCGCTATCTCCGCTGAACCTCCAGATGCGGAGGGTCACCGGCTCTGTCGTCGGGCGGCCAGCTGAGCTGGCTGCAGCCGAGAGAGAGCTTGCTTCGGCAAAGACGGGGCAGCTTGCGGCGGTGACCTTTGAGGGAGAGCCGGGCATCGGCAAGACCCGCCTGTTGGTGGCCACCGCGGAACTGGCGGCG
>DATACZ010000060.1:0-4152 GCA_036258795.1 Actinomycetota bacterium | reverse complement strand
GGTTAGTGCAGCGGTTTCGGGCAGCTCGTCTGGCCAGGTTTCGGTGTCCTGCTCGTTGATGCCTGCAAGCACCTCGACCTCGGCCGCAGCTGGGCTGGGCTCTGCGGGTTCCGCGGTCTCTGAAGGTCCGGGTTTCAAAAGCTGCGCCTCGGGCCCGGGCACCACGGGCTTTGGTTTGGCGACGATGGCCTCTGGCTCGGGGGCCATGGCCTCGGTGGATGCGCCCACCCCGGCGGCCGCAACACCGGCCGCCGCTCCCAGCTTGCGATCCGGTTTCTCGAAGTAAGCGCCCTCGGCCGCAGGCAGCGACGTCTCAATGACGTCCTCGAGCATGATGCGGAGCCTTCCGGCCAGCGGTCTACGGTCAGGATCTTTGTTGAGCAGCGACACGATGACGCGGGTCAACGGACCGGCATGTTCCGGAGGGGTCAGATCTTCTTTGGAGATCGCCATGAGAGTCGGCAGAGGCCCGGGCCGGTCGAATGGCCCGCGTCCTTCCACCGCGAAGTACATCGTTGCTCCCAACGCCCAGAGATCGCTGGGCGGGCCGGCAGCCTTGCCCTCGACCTGCTCAGGCGACATATAGGAGGGCGATCCGAGCAGAAGACCCGTGGCGGTCAGGCGCGGATCGCCTTTGACCGATGCCACACCGAAGTCGGCCAGCTTCACGTGTTCCTCACCCACGATCACGTTTGCCGGCTTGACGTCCCGGTGAACTATGCCGTGGCCGTGAGCTGCCTCGAGCGCCTCGAGGACCCTGAGGCCAATCGACGCAGCCCTATCCGGGCTGAGGGTGCCTTCCTCGGTCACCAGCTGCGCGAGGGTAGGCGACTCCACGATCTCCATCGCGATAAAGGTGTTGTCGCCCTCTTCGATTACGTCGAAGACCGTAACTGCGGCGGGATGGTTCAGCTTGGCCGCCGCCCTGGCCTCTCTCAGCACCCGTTGGCGCATGGCCTGACGCTCCTCTTGGGGAACGGAGGGCGGGAGACTTACCTCCTTCAGGGCGACCGTACGCCCCAAGATCTGGTCTTGGGCTCGCCAGACCGTCCCCATCCCCCCCTGGCCTAGGGGCTCCTGAAGGACGAAACGGCCGGCTACAACTCTCTGAGACATAGGGCTGTCCTTACCCAGACACCGGATCTGTCACTCGCTAGCGCCACTCGTCAAGGTCCTTCTACTTTACGAGGCGAGAGAGCCTCCGGTCCTTGAGGACCCTCCCCTCGGTTTGGCATTGGGGGCAGTAGCACATCTCATGGCCCTCGAAGTAAACGGCGCGGATGTCGCTGCCGCACCGCGGGCACGGCAGCCCGGCGCGGCGATGAACCTGGAGCGGCATCGGCAGCTTGTCTGGGATCGGCAGTTGAACCGCCTGCTCGTAGTGCTCGATTGCCGAGCCCAGCCGCTCTATGGTCGCAGTCCGCAGGTCGTCCGCCTGGCTGTCGGTGAGATCGTCGCCTCTCTTGAAGGGCGAGAGCATCGCCTGGTGGAGTATTTCGTCCGCCCAGGACCGGCCGATGCCTGCAATCACCTGTTGGTCGCGTATCAGGGAGTTGAGAGGCCTGGGAGCTTTCAAGAGCTCCTCGAATGGCGGAGGGTCGGGCCATGCCTCCGGACCCAGTGTGGCAATTGCCTCGTCGCTGTCCAGCCGGCTAGTCACGAGGAGCTTGGCCCAGGAAGACTGCCTGGTGCCAAACTCCCTTAGCCGAAGCTCCCTGCCGTCACCCAATCGGATTAGTAGCCGGGAGGTCTTGTCTCTCAGGGATCCGTGCTTGTCGAAGAGTTGTAGTCGACCGGCGGACATGAGGTGTAACAAGAGCGACAACCCATCATCGAAGTCGATGATGAGATGCTTGCCCCGGCGGCGCACGGACTCGATGCTGTGCCCGGCGATCTGGCTTATCGGCGGGTCGAAAGACTTGAGGGTGCTAACTCCGGTCGGAATCACCGACTCAACCGTCGCGTTGCTCAAGGCCTGTCCCAGCAGGCGTGAGACGACCTCTACCTCCGGAAGCTCAGGCAATCAGGCTCTCACGCAGTCGGCCATCACGCCGGCGAAGACCGGCAGGGCCCTGTCGATCATGTCGTCGGTCGCGGTAAGCGAGATCCTGAAGTAGCCGGGCATGTCTAGCGACCTACCCGGAAGGACCAGGACATTGTCCCTTCTGAGCCGCAGGGCGAAGTCCAAGTCATCCGGGATGGGGCAGCGAGGGAGCAGGTAAAAGGTCGCTTCCGGAGGGCGAAGCTCGTACCCCTGGTCGAGGAGAGCATCCACCATGCGGTCCCTCTTCCTCTGCAGCGCGGCCAAGTCGGGAGACATCAGCTCGATATCCGGCAGGGCGTACTGCATCACTGCGTCGGGAAGCCAGTTTCCCGTGGCGGCGCCGACGGCGATAAACGCCAGACGAAGGCGCTCTCGCCCGGGCATCTCCGGAGGAAAAGCGATGAAGCCAATCCGCTGACCCGGTGCCAGAGCGCTCTTGCTGTAGGTATGGACCATGATGGTCCGCGAGTAGAAGGCTGCGGGCGAGATCATGCGGTTGCCGTCGAAAAGGATCCGGCTGTAGGCCTCGTCGGAGAGGATGTAAATCGGCCTTCCGTGCAGCAATGAGGCATCGTCGAGAATCTGCCCGAGTCTCTCGAGCTGCCCGGCGGGAAAGATCCGCCCCGTGGGGTTGTGGGGAGTGTTGATCAGCACCACCCTGGTTTGAGGCGTGACAGCTGCCGTGATCGCTTCTAGATCCAGGTCGAAGCTCGAGGGGCTCAGCTTCACCTTCACCGGGGTACCGCTCGCTCCGAGGATGAGCGCCTCATAGAAGAACCAGGGCGGCGAGATATAGATAACCTCGTCCCCCGGGTCGACCAGAGCGTGGAGAGCGGCCCCGAGGCCTCCGTGGGCTCCGCGCGTCAGGATGATGTCCTCCGGGTCGAATTCCATGCCGAGTTCGGTCCGCAAGCCTCTGGCCGCGGCTACCTGAGCAGGACGATGGCCGGACTTGTAAGCGAACCAATCCTTGTCGGCAGGCTGCGCCCACCTTTTCAGTGTCTCGACGTACTGGGCGGATGCGATCTCCTGAGGGTTTCCTGCCAGGAAGTCACAAAGATCAGGGTCGGCCGCTGCGACACCAAGCTCGGGGTGGCTGATGACCTCGATGAACCCGCTTATAGATTCCATGATTCGGTCCACCCGCACGGCGACCAGCTGCTCCTCCACGCTCCTCCCCCCAGTCTTTGCGGGCACTTCCGCCTCCATTTTCACACCCCGCTCTCGCGTAGACTCAAGGGGGCTTGGTAAGAAGGGACGTTGTGGCAAAGGCACCGCGAATCCAGCATGTGACGATCACAGTTCCCGACCGGACGGGGCTGCCGTCCGTGGAGCGGTTCTACTCCATTCTCGGGGGCGTTCCCCTTGTCCGGCCCGAGGCGCTGCAGCGCGACACGCCGGGAGCTTGGCTGGGATTTGGGGATACGCAGGTACACCTGGTGCTTGGCCCGCCCGTGGCGGAACCTGCCCACTTTGCCGTGGACCTGGGAGGGGAAGAGGATTACGACCGGGTGCTCGAGGCTCTGCGCGCAGAGGGTTTCACGCCTGAGGCGCACCGCGACCTGTGGGGTGCTCGCCGCTCCTTCGTCAAAGACCCTGCTGGCAACATGCTCGAGCTATTCGAGTCGCCCCCACCTTCGACTCCTGAGGGATAAACCTCCTCCAGGAGCGGCGTTCGGCTCATTGGGGCGCCACGGCCGGTACCATTGGGCGACATGACGAGACTTGACGCAGTGATTCTTCGCGCTGCCGCGTTGTGGACCCTTTGGGTGTGGGGCACCAGGATCGCCAACATCTTGGGGGATGAATCAAGGAGCGCCACCTTCAAGGCGGTTCACGTGGCGCTGGCTCTGGTCTCCGTTGCCTTCGCCGTCGCCATCTGGGTCGTGGCCTCGAGGAACCGGCGCAGCACGGGCTGAGCCGGTGGTCTCCGACTATGCCGGCAAGCGGGCCTTCGACAGGACCCCGGAGCCGGCCCCAGAGGTGGCGGGTGACGTCAACCCCGGCACGGCAAGGCCCGGTAGCAGCTTTGTGATCCACCAGCACCATGCCCGCCGGCTCCACTTCGATCTTCGTCTCGAAATGTTCAACGGGACGACTCCGGTTCT
>DATACZ010000059.1:0-11899 GCA_036258795.1 Actinomycetota bacterium | reverse complement strand
AACGCCAACCACGTACCGAGAAGAGGAATCGATAGTGCGATGGAGTAGGCGATTCGGAGCCCGGTGCCAGACAGCAGGTCGTCAGGCAGGGAGTAGCCGCTGAATCCGTTGAACATGGCGAGCTGCAGAAGGGTTATTCCGATGATCCAGTTGATCTCCCTCGGCCGCTTGAACGCCCCGGTAAAGAAGATCCGCAGCAGGTGCACAACGATAGCCCCGACGAAAATGAGAGCCGCCCAGTGATGCATCTGGCGCATGACGAGACCCGCACGCACCTCGAAGCTGAGGTCGAGCACCGACTTGAATGCGTGTGAGACGGTGACGCCGCGGAGTGGCCGGTACGAGCCTTCGTAGACGGTCTCACTCACGCTGGGTTCGAAGAAAAAGCTTAAGAAGATGCCGGTCAGGACCAGGACGACGAAGGAGTAGAGAGCAATCTCCCCTAGAAGGAAGGACCAGTGGTCGGGGAAGACCTTGTTGAGCGCCTCTCTGGCAAAGTTCGATGCGCCGAGGCGGTCGTCCACCCACTGGGTAATGCGCTTAATCATCGCGGCCCCTATTCCAGTAACCTGGCCCGACGGGCTCGTCAAAGTCCTTCTGTGCCACGAGGAAGCCCTCGCCGTCGATCGAAATCGGAAGCTGGGGGAGGGCTCTGGTAGCTGGTCCCTCGGTGGGCTTAGCTGCCTGGAGAACGTCGAAGACTGATTGGTGACAGGGGCAGAAGAGCTTCCTGCTTGTAGCCTCGTAGAGTCCCACGGGACATCCGGCATGGGTACAGATCTTGGAGAAGGCCACGAATCCCTCATGTGACCATCCAGCGGGTCCGGGCGCTTCGACGTCGTCGGGCAGTCGAATCAGAAGGGTTTGGGAGTCGGCCTCATCCGCATGCTCCTCGGGGAAGACCGTCAGGATGCCATCGATAGCCAAGTCTTCGGGCCTGACCGGGGAGCCATCGGGCCGTACCATCCGGGCTCCCGGGCGCCAGGCAGTCCGGAACAGCGCCCGGGCGGGCGCCTCTCCGAGTGAGCGGATGGGGAACAACAGCGCAATGCCCAGTGCGCCAAAGGCGGCGCCCACCATCTTGGTCAGAAAACTTCGTCTCTCGATGGCCTGCGCTCCAGCTTTCAACGCCCTCTCTGCCTGGGGCCGCTCCTCGGCCGCCTTGGGCGTGACCTCGCGATCCTGTACCTCGGGACCTTCGGGCATCAGGTGCCTGGCCCAGAGGACCAACGCAACGGAGATCCCTCCAAGGGAGCCGCCCAGAAGCACGCCTTCCACCTGTGGCTGTCCTCCCAGAAGGTAGACAACGGCGAGGCCGAGCGAGGAAATGGCGCTTACACCAAAGGCAAAGGTGATTGAGCGGACGCTCCGGCGGCTGCCGTTACCCGTAGACATACCTATTCCTTCTTGCCGATCCACATAACGAGCAGAATCAGTGGGAGAACCCCGACGAGCCAGCCCGCGGCACCCTCCGACCAGGGCCCGATCCTACCCATTGGGAGCCCGCCTCTGTTGTTTGGCTCCTGTAGGTACTCGACGTAGCGCACGATCGAGTCCACTTCCTCCGGAGTAAAGGTCTCCGGGCCGAACACCGGCATGGTGCCGGGACCTACGAGCATGGACTCGGCCACCTCACGAGGCGTGGCCTCGTTTAGGGGGGGTGCTATGGCGGTCGCCTTCGAGGGGCTGCCTCCCACGCTGAGGGCTCCTCCGATCCCTGTGGAGGCGTGGCAGGCCGCGCAGTTGTCCTGGTACAGCTCCGCGCCCTCTCCCAGATCTCCCTTAGCCGGATCGGGTTCCGGGATATCGGGTCCCCTCGCGCCAAAGGTTTTCGTGTATTCGACCATCGCGTCGATTTCGCGGGAGGTGTAGAGGGACTCCTGGCGGGAAACCCGCTGATCTGGACGGTGAAGGGGCATGCGGCCGGTGGTGAGAACGAAGTCCATCATCGCCGGGCCGTTGGTCCCTGTGGTGAGATTTGGTCCCCGCTCGGTGCCCTGCCCCTGGTTCCCATGGCACCACGCACAGTCCCTCATGTAGAGGGTCTGCCCATCGTCCGTCGGATCCATCTGCGCCACCGCGGGGGGACGGTAAGGAGCTGGCCGGTCGCGGAAGTACGCGCAGCTGGAAAGAAACAGCGCTATAAGGAGGGATCCGAAGGCGGCCCGTCTCACGGCTGCCCGCCCAGGCCCAGCGCGGCGGCCCTGGTCTTATCGGCCGCTTCCTCCCGTAGCACGCGAGCCTCCACCTCGGCGAAGGCTTTCCACAGAAGGATTGCCATTGCTGCCAAATAGAGCATCCCCTGGGGAATCCACATGATGCCTCCGGCCAGCTGCTGGTCCTCCAGTGATGTCAGACCCCAGGCGGCGGCTCCCCCCCGGTGGAGAGGGTAGAGCTCGCTCATTGCAAAGGTGAGGATTGCTCCCAAAGCCCCACTCTGAAGGGAGGTGACGAAAACGAGCATTACGGCGGGTGCATAACCCAACCTTCTTCTCTCGCCACGGCCGATGATCAGGCTCCACAGCAAGATTGCGGTGGCAATAAAGCTGACGTGCTCAGCAATGTGCAGTCCATCGTGGGCCAGAGCGGCCTGGTAGGGGCCAGGGAGATGCCAGGCCCAGAGCACCACTGCGTGGAATCCCGCCACCAAGATCGGGTTGAGGATGAGCCGGCCGACCCGCCGGGTCCACGCCAAATTCATGGCGATAGCTTTCAAGCTGTGGCGGAGATCAGCCGGAAGGGCCAAGAACATCGGGAGCCCGGGTCGCCCGTACACCAGCAGTGGAGCGGCGATGGAGATGAGCACCAGATGCTGCACCATGTGCCCGGAGAATATGGTGCCGGCTACCCGGTCCAGCGGTGAGATAAGGGCTACAGCTAGTGCGGCCAAGCCACCATAGAATGCTGTCACATGCCGGTGCCGAAAGGCATCGGACTGCTCCGTCGATAAGCGTCGGATTCCCACTGAATAGGCCAAGGCGCCAAACCCAAGCAGCGCGATCGCCGGCGGGTGCAGGCTCCACGCGCTCCACACTTGGTCCGGCAGCACGATCGATCTCACAGTGGCGCCTGACACACCCCGATGAGCAGCGGAGGAGCAATCTTGATAACGATGATTGCCAGGAACAAAAGGGTGCTCATTATTCCGGCCAAGGCCATCCATCGAGCCCGTCCTGCGGCAGCTCCGTCGGATGTCTCCGTCCTCATCCTTTGCCAGTAGCGGTAGGAGATGCTGCCTGCGGCGACCGTCGCAGCGGAAAGCACTATGGTGATTAGTATCGCCAGGGGTCTAACCCCCAAGCCCAGAATGGATCCCGGAGTCTGAGATGCCGGCGTGCACGAGATGAAATCCTCGAGCATGTAGAGGGCGAACAGCTGGATCATCCAGGCCGTCGGCGGGACGATTATTCCAGTCCATAGGAGTAAGTCGTCTTTCCAGCTCGTGCTTGAAATGCCGCCCTGCTGCGACTCGTTGACTTCCATCACAGGTGCGGAGAGATGTAAAGAGTTGCCAGCACGAAGACCCAGATCACGTCCACGAAATGCCAGTACATACCGAAGAGCTGGACCGTAAGGTGGCGCTCGGCATCGAAGGCGCCTCGCCACGCTCGGACCTGAGACCAGGCGCTCATTATCAGTCCGACGAGGACGTGCAGGCTGTGGAAGCCCGTGATCGTGTAGAAGAGCGACCCGTAGGAGTTGGTGCTGGGGGTGAACTCGTGGAGCTTCTCCGGCCACTCCACTCCCCAGGTCATGTACAGGAATATTGCTCCCAGAAGGAAGCCAGCCGCCAGGCCCCACTTGAGCCGCCTGACGTTCCCTTTCTTGATCCCGGCATCGGCCATATGAACGGGAATGCTGGAGGACAGAAGGATGGCGCTCATTATCAGCGGCAGCTCTAGCGTGGGCTTCTCAATGTGGTCGGGCGGCCAAGCCGGACCGGACTTGAAACGAAGGTAGAAGTAGGTGGCGAGCAGGCCGGCGAACAGTGTTGCCTCAGTCGCAATCAACAGCACCATTCCCCACCAGGCAAAGGACTGTGGGCCCGAGGTGTGATGCGGAAGGTCCGCCCCTGGCTCTTGCACGGGGGCCAAGACCTCCTCGTCGACGCTCATGTTTCCTGGGTCTCCCCGCGAGGCCAGAACCACCCCAGAACGCTAGCAAAGGAAGCCGCAAGCCCCAGGGCGGCCAGAGGAACGGCTTCAATTAGAAATCCGTAGAACAAAACGGTCAGCGAGACGGTCAACATAAACGGCCATATCGACTCATGTGCCATGTGGACCGCGGCCTCCGGCCGGGCATCGAGCATGGTGGTCGCCAGTGTCACGTGGCCCTCGGCGAGGGGGTAGCCTCCGTCCTCTGGAGGCTGGGGCCCTTCCCTGAGCTCGGGCTGGTCCCACACGGGCTCCCTGCTCCTTACTGTGGGGATGGCGCCGAAATTGTAGGAGGGCGGCGGGGATGTAGTGGCCCACTCGAGGGTTTCGCCGTTCCAAGGGTCATTGCCGGCCGGTTCCCCCCGGGACATGCTCCGGGCCCAGTTTATGAAGGTCAGCAAGATCCCCACCGCGAGCATGAAGGCGCCGATCGTTGAGAGGAAGTTGTGAATATCCCACCCCAACCCCTCTTCGTAGGTGTAAAGCCTCCGAGGCTGGCCGAGCAGCCCGGCGATGTGGAGCGGAAACATGTTGAGGTTGAATCCGATAAAGATCAGCCAGAAGCTCAGCTTCCCCTGCCGCTCGTCAAGCAGCCTGCCGGTCATTTTCGGCAGCCAGAAGTACAGGCCGGCGAACATGGGAAACACCGCCCCCCCAAACAACACGTAGTGCAGGTGGGCTACGACGAAGTTGGAATCGGTGGTGGCCTGGTCGAAGGGTATTGCCGACAACATCGCCCCGGTTAGACCCCCGATCACGAAGGTGAAGATAAACCCAAGGACGAAGAGCATCGGTGTTCTAAGCACGGGTCTTCCCGACACCAGGGTGGCCAGCCATGCGAAGACCTGTACCCCACTGGGTATGGCCACCATGAAGCTTGCCGCCGAGATGAAGCTCATCGACATCTGCGGGACACCGGTGGAGAACATGTGGTGCACCCACACGCCGAAGCCGATGATCGCCACGGCGAGCTCAGCAAGAACGATGTACGTGTAGCCGATCATCCGCCGCCGTGCGAACGTCGGGATGATTGCCGACACCAAGCCGAATGCGGGAAGGACGACGATGTAAACCTCCGGGTGACCGAAGATCCAGAAAAGGTGCTGCCAGAGCAAGGGATCGCCGCCCCCTTCGGTGTTGTAGAAGACGAAGTCGAACTTGCGCTCGAGCACGAGTAGCACACTGGCCAGAGTCAGCAGTGGCAGTGCGAAGATCACCTGGATTGCAAAGGCCAGCTCGCCCCAGACGAAGATGGGAATTCGGTTCAGCGTCATGCCAGGGGCGCGCATCTTGAACGAGGTGACGATGAAGTTAATGGCGCCACCGGTGGTCGACACACCCATAAAGATGAGGCCCAGGGCGTAGAAGTCGATGTTTAGGCCCGGCGTGAACTCCTTGTTGGCCAGCGGAACGTAGTTGAACCAGCCGTCATTTGGTGCTTGCCCTATCAGGAAGGCCGAGTACATGAAGATACCTGCCGCCAGGAAAACCCAGTAGCCGAAGGCGTTGAGCCGCGGGAACGCCATGTCACGTGCGCCGATCATCAGCGGCACGAAGTAGTTGCCGAAGCCTGACAGAACGGGGGTGGCGAACAGGAACATCATCGTTACCCCATGCATCGAGAACAGCTGGTTGTAGGTCTCGGGCTGGAGAATCTCCATGTTGGCTTTCATGAGCTGGGTGCGCATGAGAAGGCTCTCGATGCCGCCGAGCACAAAGAAGATGAAACCCGTGTAGAGGTACTTGATGCCGATCTTCTTGTGATCCACCGTCATAAGCCAGGTGGCAAGGCCGGGTTTTTCCCCCCAGATTTCCTCTAGACGTTCTGCAACGGTCGCCATGGTGCTCCTTACTCCAACTGCCCGAGGTAGTCGAGCAGAGCATTGAGGTCTTGCCTGCTCAGAGATGTCGGCGGCATGGTTACTCCCGGCTTGACCCTCTGCGGCTCGGTGATCAGGCGGCTCAGATTCTCTCTTGTGTTAGGGAGGATCGCCGAGCCAAGCGTGGATCGGCTGGCAAGGTGGGTCAGATCAGGGCCCAGCTCCGCCGCCGCGTCGGTTCCTCTGATCGCATGGCAGCCGACGCAGGAGTTGTCCATGAAGACGTCTCTGCCCCGAAGGCCCGTCCCCGTGGGCTCACGGGCGCGTTGGGCCTCGTTTGCCACCCAGGCCTCGAAATCCTCACGGGGCTCGGCTATGACCGTGAAGATCATGTTGGCGTGCTGAAGGCCGCAGAACTCCGCGCACTGGCCCCGGTAACGCCCCGGCTTGTCTGCCTGCAGCCAGAGCGAGTTCTCTCTACCAGGGATTTGATCGATCTTGACCTGAAGCTCCGGAACCCAGAAGCTGTGGATCACGTCGGCGCTGGTCAGCCTCACGTCCACCCGCTCTCCAACCGGGATGTGGATCTCGGTAGAGGTAACCGCTCCGTTTGGGTACCTCACCTCCCACCACCACATGCGGCCCTTGACCTCTATGGTGAGATCCGCCGCCTCCTCAGCGGTGGCGATCTGCCTCATCACCCCAAGGGATATGACGAAGGCAATCGTAAGGATGATCCACGGGATCACAACGCCTGAGAGCGCCACAAACGGCTCTCCCCATCGAGGCTCGTCCTCGACGATTGGGTCCTCTATACGGCCTCGCCGCCTCAGCGCCATCATCATGAGCGCCAGGACCACAAGGAAAACCACCACCGAGATCCAGAAGAGGAACCACCACAGTCCTTCTACTCTGGCGGCGGCGGGTCCGGCGGGCTCGAGGATCGACGGGGCATCTTCTACCGCACACGCAGTGAGAAAGGCCAAAGGCAGAACACGAAGAACGTGCCTAGATTCCTGCCGAAGGCCCCTCACCCTCTACCGTCTCCCTGGAAGTTGGTGACCAAGAGTTACGACCGCGTATACCCTGCCATTCTCGGCCCGCAAAAATCTAATCGAGGCATTCAATAGCTGGCGGCAAGCTCGGGAGCTTCACGCGCGCCAGTGCTACTGGATCTTTGCTTTGGTTAGTTGCTTGAGTGGGCGCCCCCCGAGTGTTCCCAGAGAGCCTTAGAACTGTTGCCCCAGCCTTGCTACTCGCTCTCTCCCGCGGACTGATCCTCGGATCCAGGAGGAGCAAAAGGTAGTGAGCTGTCCTCCGGTGCCTCGATTGTCGGGTATTCGACTTCGGCCTCTTCTCCAGCTCCACCTGCTCCAGCTCCGGCTGCCTCTTCCTGGTCCTCCATGCGCGCCTCCTTGTAGCGTTGTCAGATTGATCTTGCGTCAACATATACCCGGTTTCACCAACTGAAACGTCGCAAAACATAACTGTTGATCAGCACCTGAATTACCTGACCCGGGCGCCCCCGAAGAGCTTCCCCATTGGGCCGGCTTCTAGGTTGTCTAGGAGCTCCCGCACATCCCGGAATACTGCCACGGCCCCCGCCTCTTCCAGTTCCTGACGAGCTATTCCGCCGGTTTCGACGCAAATGCACTCGATACCCAGCTCACCAGCGGCCTTTACGTCCCAGACCGTGTCACCTACGGCGACTACATTGTCCTTGGGCAAGCCGGTGGCTTTCAGCGCAGTCTCGAATACGTCTGGGGAAGGCTTCGACTCATCCACATCGGCCGACGAGGTGACGTGGTCGATAGCGTCGTCTGCATCCAGCACCTTCATGAAGACGTCCAGGTCCTCCTTCTTGGCGGATGTAGCCAGAACCACCATTACGCCCCGGCTATGCACCTCCCGCAGCAGGTCGTGGACGCCCTCGAACCTAACGACTTCCTCTCTCAATGGGCGGAAGTATTCGGAGTAGATCTCGCTTACGTCCTCGGAGTACTCACCCAACAACTCCTGCAGCAGCTTGTCGGAGCCCATACCTATGAGCCGGTGAATCCTGTACATCGGGACGCGATGTCCCGAGTCCTTCAGGGCTCTCCACCACGCAAGGGCGTGAAGGTAGTTCGAGTCGATCAGCGTACCGTCGATGTCGAACAGGACACCGGCGTGCCGGGAAGGTTGTTTGTTCATACATAGTCCTTAGGCTCGATGACGCAATGCCCGCGGGCAGGTCAGGTGGTTCCGGGAACCTTACCCAAGGATTTGATTTTCCAACTCTGCCACCTGTGCCAGAGCCTCATCTAGCTCATGCCGCTTCCGGGCCGCCCTCCCGCTTGCTCGCTCGGCTCTTTCCCTGGTCCGCTCTGCCGCCTGCCTTGCCAGATCGAGCTTGAGCTCCGCGTCCCTTGCCGCCACCTCGAGCTGCCGGGCGCTTGCCACCAGGTCGGCCACCTCAGCACCGAGCTGCTCTGCCCGTTTTCGGGCTCGCACCAGCTCACGATCATCCTTGTCGGGCCTGGCTTTGATCTGGTCTGCCGGCGGTGGTGGCATCCCAAATCCAAACTGGCTGGGCTCGAGCTCTCGTTCCAGGCGCCCATGCGCCAGGGCATGCTGCGCCTGTTCATCTGTAGCGGCGGCCAACAGCGTGCGGGTAACCTTCTCGATCACCGGTCCACCGGCCGGATGACCGGCGCCTTCGAGAATCTCGGCTGTCGAATCGACCAACGCCTTCACCGCGGCGTGTCGCTCAGAGGAGGCTTCCCGGAAATCGGCCGCCGATCCAGGCTTCTGCATCCTGCGGAAGGTGTCCAGTAGCCTCTCAACCTTATCCGGGTGGCGGCGCGCGGCCTGGTTCAGGGCCCATACCGCGACGGTCGGTTTTCTAAGAGACCGGATGCTCCGAGCTTCCTCAGCAGAGCCCTTTGATTCCAGTTCCTTGGCCAGCTGATCTCTTGCCTTGACGAACTCGGCTAGCGAGGCCTCGAAGAGCCGGTCGGCTACCTCGGCTAGATTCGCCTCGGGGCCGCGCTTGGCTGTCGCCATAAAGCCTGGGAGCGCTCTAGCGCTCGTGCCCGATCATCTGCCGGCATTTTAATCAAAGGATCCCCGGGGTTGGCGGCCTGTGACCGCCCCCGGTCACCAGGCCGGATATGCGTCAAGTGCTCCGTTCCTGCTGAGGTTCACAATGCCGCCTCCGTTGGAGGCATTCATCCTGAGGATCTCAGAATTGCCCGTCCGGTCGGAGGTGAAGACGATCTGGGAACTGTCAGGAGACCAGTCCACAAAGGCATCGAACGCAGGGTTGTTGGTCAGCCTGGTTTGCGCACTCCCATCCACCCCCATGCGATACACCTCGAGATTTCCATTGCGAGCAGACGAGAATGCGATCTGGTTGTTGTTTGGCGCCCAGGATGACAGCAGGTCCGCCGCGGGGTTGTTTGTGATGCGGGTCTGGCCGGTTCCGTCCGCGTTCATCGTGTAGATCTCCAGATTGCCGTCCCGGGAGCTGGTGAACGTGATCTTCGTCCCCCCGGGGGACCAGGATGGGAAGGCGTCGGCGGCAGAGTTGGTGGTGAGCCGGGTGAGGCCCGTACCGTCGGAGTTGATCACCCAGATGTCGTGGTTGCCGCTCCTGTTGCTCGTAAATGCGATCTTGTTTCCAGCGGGCGACCACGCGGGGTAAAGGTCTTCAGCGCTGCTGTTTGAGAGGTTGGTTGCACCGGTCCCATCTGCCTTCATCTTGAAGATCTCGAAGTTGTTGGTACGGGTGGTCACGAAGGCGAGGTCGGTGCGGTTGGGCGACCACGAGGGCAGTAGATCCTGAGCCGGATGCCGGGTCAGGTTGAACTGCCCGGTGCCGTCAGCATTCATTGAGAAGACGTCGAGATTGCCGGTCCTGGAGCTTGTGAAAGCAATGGCGGTGCGCTTCACGGACCAGGAGGAGTACCCGTCGAAGCTCTGGTTTCGGCTGAGGTTGACTTGACCGCCTCCGTTGGAGTCCATCTTGTAGACCTCCAACTGGCCGTCCCTATCGGTGGTAAACGAGATCTCGCTTCCGTCCGGAGAGTAGGCCGGGAACCCGTCGAAGGCGGCCCGGTTGGTGACATTGGTCTGGCCGCTGCCGTTCACATTCATGGTGAAGATCTCCGCATTTCCGGTGCGGGAGGTGGTAAAGGCAATCTTCCCGCCCGCGGGTGCCCAGGCCGGCAGGAGATCCGCCCCCGGATGGTTGGTGACGTTGACCGCTCCGGAGCCGTTGGCGTTTATGGTGAAGATCTCGGCATTGCCGGTCCGGTCGGAAGCGAATGCGATCTGGCTGCTGTTCGGAGACCAGCTCGAGAAAGCGTCGGCGGCCGGGTTGTTGGTCAGGTTGGTCTGGGATCCTCCGTTGGCGTTCATGGAGAAGACCTCGTAGTTCCCGGTGCGGTCGGTGCTGAAGGAGATCTTGTTGCCGTCGGGCGACCAAGCCGGATAAAGGTCGTGCCCGGGGGAGTTGGTGAGGTTGGTGACGCCAGATCCGTCGGCGTTGGCGACGAAGATATCGAAGTTACCGGTTCGAAGGCTGACAAATGCGAGGCGCGTTCCGTCCGGAGACCAGGTCGGCAGCAGATCGGCGGCCGCATGGTTGGTTAGCGCACGGGGCTCCGTACCGTCGGCGTTCATGGTGAGGATTTCGAGGTTGCCGGTCCGGTCGCTGGTGAATGCGATGAGGCCATTGGGGCCGGGGGTGGCTGCTTGCGCCGAAGGGGTTGCGATCAACCCGCCAAAGAGAATGAGAGCAATGATGGCGACCCTAAACCCCCGAAACGGCATGACGAGACCTCCTCTAGTGATTGGTTGGTGCATCATCGCGCTAATTGAGGTCGGAACAACACTCCGGGTGGCCAAAATTCTCGGCAACACGTCAAAACCTACCGCCACAGGGTGGGATGTTAGGTGCTCAGGCTCTCCAATCGGTACTGTCTCGGGCGCTCGAGCTTGCCCGACCGGCAACTTGTCGCACGGGCCTCCCGCAAACCGACATATAAGCGTGCGATGTAATGGCCGTCCGAATGGCGGAAGCGAATTTCCACCCGTCCCTCTCTCGGAAAGTCAGGTAACCCCACCGGTGAGAGATCGTCGACGCCTATAAGGCCGGTTTGTTGTCTGACCAGGAAGTCGGCGGCCTGCACCACCTCTTCGTCGCAGGACCTGCCTCGGTAATGACTTAGGCTGATCTCTCGGCGCTCGTGCCCGGAGATCACCGCCCTCCCCTCGTCAGAACCAACCCTTCCGTAAAAGATTGCTTCCGGGAAGCACGCCATGTTGGCCGCAAAGCGGTGACCTCCAAAGTGAGATGACTCCCAGAGGCGGTTCCCAAGCCCGGTTAGCGCTGCACCCAAGCGCCGGCCGTACTGGGCGCAGCAGGGATCCCTCCGCCCATTTGTACAGATGAGGTACATGGGGTCGGAGACCGCCATCCCGATCCCAGGCGGCTTGGGTTGGGACAACACTCGAAGGTCCAGGTCTTCGAGCAACTTCGGTGGATCCCTAAAGGTCACCTTTTCCATCCATACGCCGGAGCGGTCCGAGCGTGCCAAGAAGCAGCTCCGATACCGAGCGTCGTATCTGCCGGGGCGGCGTCTGATAACCAACACCCGAAACCCTTGGTCATGTGAGCGCCGCTCCAGCTCTTGCGCAGTCCCGGGGTCCAGTCCGCTCTCGAAGAGGGCTTTGGCTCCCCAAGCCCCGGGCACCTCCAGGAGCACCCACGCCGAAGCGACGGGCGCGGTGCCGTAGAGCGGCTCGTCCAGGCTACGGGCCAGGGCCGAGCAGGAGAGTGTGCCTGAAGTGGGACCCGCGATTACAAGACCTCAGTGTGGCTGAACAATTCACGGTGCGACCATGACCACGTGGCTGGCACTACCCGCACCTTTAACGAAG
>DATACZ010000058.1:0-14818 GCA_036258795.1 Actinomycetota bacterium | reverse complement strand
GCTGCCGTTCGCCGCCGGACAGCGTAGTGAGCGGCTGGCCTAGGATGAGATATCCGAGCCCCACGTCGACTAGCCGCTCGAGGATGGCGTGCGCGGCCGGCGTGCGCGCCTCGCCAGCGCCGAAGAACTCCCCGGCTTCGGTCACCGACATTGCAAGCACCTCGCTGATGTCGCGGCCGCCGAGGTGGTGGTCCAGCACCGATGCCTGGAACCGCTTGCCCTCGCACTCCTCGCAGGTCGTGGCGACGCTGGCCATGATCCCCAGATCCATGTAGATGACGCCGGCGCCGTTGCAGGCGGGGCAGGCGCCCTCGGAGTTGGCGCTGAACAGCGCCGGCTTGACGCCGTTGGCCTTGGCGAATGCCTTGCGGATCGGGTCGAGCAGTCCGCTGTAAGTGGCCGGGTTGCTCCGCCGCGAGCCACGGATCGGCGTCTGGTCGACCGACACCACCCCGTCCCGACCCGACACCGAGCCGTCCATCAGCGAGCTTTTGCCCGAGCCCGCCACCCCGGTGACGACGACAAGCATGCCGAGTGGGATGTCGACGTAGACGTCCTTCAGGTTGTGGGTGCTGGCGCCGCGCACCTCCAGCACCCCCGACGGCGTGCGCACCGATGGCTTCAGCGAGGCCCGGTCGTCCAGGTGCCGCCCGGTGAGCGTGCCACTGGCCCGTAGCCCCTCCACGGTGCCCTCGAACACCACCTCGCCACCCGACGTCCCGGCGCCGGGCCCGAGGTCGACCACGTGGTCGGCGATCGCGATCACCTCGGGGTCGTGCTCCACGACCAGCACGGTGTTGCCCTTGTCGCGCAGCTGCAGCAGCAGGTCGTTCATCCGCTGGATGTCGTGCGGGTGCATCCCCACGGTTGGCTCGTCGAAGACATAGGTCACGTCGGTGAGCGATGACCCGAGATGACGGATCATCTTAGTGCGCTGCGCCTCGCCGCCGGAGAGCGTGCCGGACGGCCGTTCGAGGCTGAGGTAGCCCAGCCCGATCTCCACGAACGACTCGAGGGTCTCCCCCAGCGCTGTCAGCAGCGGCGCCACCGACGGCTCGGCCAGACCGCGGATCCACTCCGCCAGGTCGGTGATCTGCATCGCGCAGGCGTCGGCGATGTTGATCCCCTTGATCTTCGACGACCGGGCCGCCTCGTTCAGCCGGGTGCCGCCGCACTCGGGACATGCGGTGAATGTCACCACCCGCTCCACGAAGGCGCGGATGTGCGGCTGCAGGGCGTCGACGTCCTTGGAGAGGAACGACCTCTGGATCGTCGGGATCAGACCCGCGTACGTCAGGTTGATGCCGTCGACCTTTATCTTCGTCGGCTCCTTGTGGAGCAGGTCGTGGAGCTCCTTCTTGGTGAACTCGCGGATCGGCTTGTCCGGGTCGAAGAAGCCGCAGCCTCGGAAGATGCGGCCGTACCAGCCCGCCATGCTGTAGCCGGGAATTGTTAGCGCACCCTCGTTCAGCGACTTGCTGTCGTCGTACAGCTGCGACAGGTCGAAGTCGGTGACCGAGCCCCGGCCCTCGCAACGCGGACACATGCCACCGTGGTAGACGACGTTGCGCACCACGATCCGCTGCCCCGTTTCGGCGGTCATCGACCCGCTCGCTTTCCGGGTCGGGACGTTGAACGAGAAGGCAATTGGAGGCCCGATGTGCGGCGTCCCCAGCCGGCTGAAAAGGATGCGCAGCATCGCGTTGGCATCGGTGGCGGTGCCGACGGTGGACCGGGCGTCGGCGCCCATCCGCTGCTGGTCGACGATGATCGCGGTGGTCAGCCCGTCCAGTACGTCGACGTCGGGCCGGGGCAGTGTGGGCATGAAGCCCTGCACGAAGGCGCTGTAGGTCTCGTTTATCAGCCGCTGTGACTCCGCGGCGATCGTGTCGAACACCAGCGAGCTCTTGCCGGAGCCGGAGACGCCGGTGAACACCGTCAGCCGGCGCTTCGGGATCTCAATGCTGACGTTCTTGAGGTTGTTCTCGCGCGCGCCGTGCACGCGGATCAGATCGTGGCTATCGGCAACGTGGAGCGCAGGCGACTGCGTGTCCGTCCTCGTGGCCATGCTCATCGAGAAGTCCGGACCATGGCGGTCAGTTTAGTGTGGCTCGGTGACCGGCGCTTCTCGATTCCTGATCGGTCTTGGTTACCTGTTTCGCCACGGTCGCAGCTAGTCGTATGCCGCCTCGAGCCACCAGCGGCCCTGTTCGAACGCAACCAGGTATGCGGAGCTGTCGGCGCAGGCGATCTGCATCCTGACTCGACGGCGGTGAGCCGAGGCGTCCCACCACCTCTCGTCCACCGGCCAGGGCCCCGCCCAGCCGGTTACCTCCAGCCGCCTGGCGGCAGAGAATGAAAAGGCGGCCGGCTTGGCGCTCAGGCGATCCTCATCCACCTCCAGTGCCCTGCCCGAGGAATCGAGCAGACCCACGGCCCTCGGCTCATTAAAGACCAGTGCCGGTGATGGGGCCGGAATGGTTCCCGGCCAAGGCGCACCGGGTAGAAGTGGCGCATTAGCGGAGCGGTTCAGCAGCTCGACACCGCCGGCCGGCACCAGCCGGAACCGGTCGCTGGGCCCCCGGCCCCCCTTGAGCTCAGGCACCAAAACTTTCTCAGGACCAAGCAACCCCTCCAGCCGGGAGACACCTCGGACGGCCCGGCGGCCAGGCTCGGTGTGCCCACCCCAGAAGCTCAGCTGGATCCCCCGGTCCGCCGTAACCTCCTCGGGGATTAAAGCGAGCTTGATCAGGCCACCCGTAGGGGAGTCCGTCCCGGTCAGCCAGCCCTCCAGCTGCCAGCGCACCCGCTGGGCGATGGCTCCGGTGCTGAAACCACCGTCCAGCCGCCAGGTCCTGCTGAGTGTTTCTCCGTGCTCGGTAACCGCCTCGATGATGACCTTGTTGCAGGCAAGGCCCTCCGCTTCAAGGCGCAGGGCGAGCTCTTCGGCCAGTCCCTTGCCGGCGAACACCGCGATGTCGGATCGCTCCGCCGGCGGGTCCAGCTCCTCGGCCAGCTCCAGGATGGGTTGGTTGGGCCGGGGAGTAAAGACATGCTCATCGATGCCCGAAGCCTGACGATGCGCTGCCAGGCCGTCGGTGCCAAACCGGGCGCTAACATCTTTGGACGGCAGAGCCGCAAACTGGCCCAGTGTCTTGATGCCGAGCCTCACCAGCAGGTCCGCCAGCTCCGGCCGGTGGAGGGTGAAGACTGACAGCGGGGCCAGGAAGGTGCCGGCCTCGCCGGCGGAAGCGATCACCGGCCCTCCGGTTCCAAGGCTCCGCCGGGCGGCCACAGAGGCGGCGAACAGACCGTCGGCCACTCCCACCCCAAAACAGCCATGCCGTCCGACCTTTGCCGACACTGCGTCCGCCACCAGCTGAGCCAGCTTCTCCTCACCCTCGAAGTAACGGATGCATCCGGCGGTGGCGAATAGACACTGTCCAGGCCGCAGGATCTCGATCGCCGGAGTGAAGCTGTCCAGCGCCGTCAAGACTTTCTCGAACTCCCGAGCCTCACGGGCGTGATCGGGACCAAGGATCTTAAGTGCCGGGCAGCGCGACTGTGCCTCCCTGCGACGCAGACCGGTGGTGATTCCCAGAAGCTCGGCCCCAGGTGAGCTGACCGTTACCCGGTTGGCCTCCACCACCGCTGCGGGCTCCTCGGGACGGATGCCGGCGGCCAGTACCGGCCAGTATGGACAGTCAAGCGCCAGTACCCGCACCGCCATCGCGGTTTTGTCACCCGGCCGAACCGGCACCGGCACTGAGGAACGGCTGAGGCACGGGGTGTTCTGCGGGTTGGATGTCGCTTGCGGCCACCCCGCCGCCCAGGTCGGGGAGCCAGAGCGCCGTCTTCCTGGGCATCGCCGATCTCCGGCCTCCCGTCTCCACCACCACATGACGCGCCTGCAGCCGGCCGTCGCCCCACCCAATCCCCTGCCACCTTGCGGCGGTAACCCTCAAACTAAGATCGGCGGCCTCGTTCCAGGCATGGGATGTGCCTGCAACCACAGAAATCAGCACCGCTCGCCGGTCCCTGACCCGGTGTCCCAGGCGCCTGGCCATGCTGCGCGGTACGTCCGGCCAGCCCACGAGCACCAGGTCGAAAGCGTCTATCAGCGCAGCAGCTACCGTGGGCCACAACTTCGGTGCAGGCGGCGAGATCAAAACCAGGTGCTCCAGGACCACCCCCAGCTCCGATGCCGAAGCCATCCCAAGGGCAGGGACGCCAATTGCCGCTATCCAAGATCCGGCCTTCGATGGCCCGGCAGTGAGTGCTAGAGCCAGAGAGCTGGCTCCAGAGCTTCCTTCAACAACGAGGCTGTATCCTCGCTGCAGGCTACCTCCCGGAAGTACAGGCTCGAGGGCCGGCAGGACCGGAAGAGTCTGCTCTTGGGCCAACGAGACCGGCCGCGATACACCCGCAATTTGAGTCAGACCGTTCCTTGATGACTGCCTTTCCAAAACCATGAGGGGAGAGGAAGTATCGAACATATGTTCGAGTAAGTCAAAAGGGACGGTACATGGGAGGCCTTACCGCCTCGTAACCCTCAATCTAGGTACCTCCAGCCGGATGGCCTGATTAGACGGCCGAGAGAAGCCCGCCTATGGTGAAACCGGAAAGAAGCCTTACAAGGGGGATGAAGTGCGAAAGATCGCCTCGGAGCTATTAGTCGAGCGACTGATCGATTGGGGCGTCGATACCGTTTTCGGGCTCCCCGGCGACGGAATCAACGGGATCATGGAGGGGCTGCGCCGGCACAAGGACCGGGTCCGATTCGTGCTGGTGCACCATGAGGAGGCCGCCGCCTTCATGGCTACCGGCTACGCCAAGTCGACCGGGCGTCTCGGGGTCTGTCTGGCCACCTCTGGGCCCGGCGGGCTCCACCTTATCAACGGCCTGTACGACGCTAAGCTCGACCACGCCCCCGTCCTTGCCCTCACCGGGATGCAGGCCACCTCACAGCTGGGGACCGGCTTCCAGCAGGAGGTGCACCTGGAGCGACTCTTTATGGATCTGGCCGAGTACAACGCCATGGTTTACGTTCCGGTGTCGATCCCAACTCTGGTCGACCTGGCGGTGCGCAGCGCCCTTTCCCGCCGTTCTGTCTCCCACATCACCATGCCGGTTGACATCCAGGAGGCTGACCCTGACCTTCAACCCTACGAGGGTGGGATGGGTGTCGCCCGGGCCCCGGATACCTCTCCCATCTACAACCCGCCCAACGTACTGCCGGTAAAGGAGGACCTGGAGCAGGCGGCGCAGATATTGAATTCGGGCGAGCGGGTCGTTGTGCTGGCGGGCGTGGGAGCTGCGGAGGCAAGCAAACAGGTGCTGGAGGTCGCGGAGCTTCTGGCGGCTCCGGTGGTCAAGACGCTGCCTGGTAAGGATTCCGTGCCAGACGATCACCCCAACGTCACGGGAGGGCTGGGGCTTCTGGGCACTCGCCCCTCGGAAGAGGCGATGGAGGAGGCCGACACCCTGCTCATGGTCGGAACGAACTTTCCCTACACCAGCTACCTGCCGGCGGATGCCCGGGTCGTGCAGGTAGACCTCGAGCCTACGAGGGTGGGAAACCGGCTCCCGGTCGAGATGCCGCTCGTGGGTGATGCCAAGCAGACGCTAGAGGCGCTGCTGCCTTTGTTGGAGCGAAAAACCAACGGCCGCTTCCTGGAGAAGGCCCAGAAGGGGATGGAGCGATGGCGGGAGACCCTGGCCGATCTGGAGAGCTCAAACCGCCATCCCATTCAGCCGCAATACCTTATGCGGGTAATCGACCGGCTCGCCGGTGACGATGCCATCCTGTCGACCGACTCGGGGACCGCCGCTACCTGGGCCGCGCGCCACTTCGACATTAGGGGAGATCGTAAGTTCATGCTCTCTTCCAACCTGGCCTCGATGGCCTGTGGGTTGCCCTACTCCATCGCCGCTCAGCTTGCCCATCCGGGCAGGCAGTGTCTCGCCTTCATCGGGGATGGAGGGTTCGCCATGCTGATGGCCGAGTTCCTGACGGCGGTCCGCTATGACCTTCCCATCAAGGTGTTCGTTTTGAACAACGGGGTCCTCGGCCAGATCCTGTGGGAGCAGATGGTGCTTGGCTACCCGGAGCATGGGGTCCGCTGGGAGAGGAGGGGCGACTTCGCCGCCTGGGCGTCCGCCTGTGGCGGCAGGGGGATTCATGTGGATGATCCCGGCGAGGTAGAGGCTGCGGTTCAAGAGGCGCTGGACCACTCGGGTCCAGCTCTGGTCGACGTCCTGGTCAACCCCGACGAGCCCCCCATGCCTCCCAAGATCCATTACCAGCAGGCCAAGGGATTCGCGGAGGCCTTCCTAAGGGGCGAGCCGCGCCGGGCGACCATAGCCTCAACGCTTTTTAAAGACAAGCTCGACCAGCTGCGCGACTAGGCTTATGCGCAACGCCTGGGCAAAGAAGCTTCTCCTTCTTTTCTCGTCCCTGTTGATCGGCTGTCTCTTGCTGGAGGTGGTGTTTCGCCTGGTCGGCTATCGCCCCTTGTACGAGGTGTACTCCAAGCCAGAGATCTTCTGGCGCAAGGACCCGCAGTTGGGCTGGTCATTGACCCCGGGCGCGCATGACCGCTACGTAGGACCTCGTCCCTTTCCCATCCAGTTTCGGCAGCAGATCAGGATAAATTCGCTTGGACTGCGGGGGCCCGAGTTGCAGGAACTTCCGCCGGGTGGCCGGCGCATCATCTTCCTGGGTGACTCGGAGACAGCAGGCTTCGAGGTCGCAGAAGGTCAGACCTTCGCCTCGGTGGTAGGAGAGATTGTGGAACCTCAGCTCGGAGCTCCGGTGCAGGCGATCAATGCGGGCATTCGCGGGTATGGCACCGATCAAGCTCTGCTTCTGTACCGGGAGCGCCTGCGCCGGCTAAGGCCCGACCTGGTGGTTTACGACCAGGTATCCAATGACATAGATGACAACATGACGCTTCACCGGCCACGCCGTCCCTTTGGCAAGCCGGCATTCGCGATGCGACCGGATGGAACATTGCGTCCGGTCGGAGTCCCCGTTCCGGAGTACCCCTTTTGCTCCTCCTACCGCTTAAACGAACAATCGCAAGTTAGGCGGGTCGACGGACTGGCAAGCAGAGCTTTCTGCACGGTTCAGACTTACCTGTCAGACCGTTCGGCTCTTTTCAGCTTCGTGACTACGCGGGTTCGCCAGAACCCGCAGCTTCTCAAGAGACTGTGGAATGCCGGCCAGGCAGGAGAAGCTCCCGTGCAACCGACGGCTCCGCCTCCACAACCAAGCGCTCCCGCGCCTCCGGTCACCGTAACCGCTGCGCCCCCGGTGACCGGCCGAGAGACGGACTATCCTCACGAACTCACGACGGCCCTGGTCCTCGAGCTTGCCAGACTCGTCCATGGGGATGGAGCGAAGTTGATGGTTATTGCCTCCGTGTCTGACCTCGAGCGCCAGGACGTGGCAGCTCTCGTCCGGGCGGGAGTTCAGGTTATTCGTCAGGAGCAGATTCTTGGAGCGGACCAGACCCCGCTGCGATTCCTCAACGACGGTCATTTGAATCCGAGGGGACACCGGCAGCTAGCCAATGGCTTGGCTCCTGCCATTCTGGAGCAGCTCCGTCAGTGACCGCGATCCTCGGCATCTCAGCCTTTTATCACGACGCGGCTGCCGCCTTGGTCTTGGACGGGGAGATCGTTGCTGCGGCGCAGGAGGAGCGGTTCACCCGAGTCAAGCACGACGAATCCTTCCCGAGCCACGCCCTGGATTACTGCCTGGACGAAGCCGGCCTCCAGCCAGCGGACATTGACTTTGTCGGCTTCTACGACAAGCCGCTTCTGAAGTTCGACCGGCTTCTCCAGACGTACCTGATGTACGCGCCGAGAGGGTTCCTGTCCTTTTCTCGTGCCCTGCCGGTCTGGCTCAAGCAGAAGATCTTCACCCCCCGCCAGCTCCATCAGGGGTTACGCAAGGCTTACGCGAAGCGGTTCATATTCACGGAGCACCACGAGTCGCATGCGGCCAGCGCCTTCTTCCCATCGCCCTTTGACGAAGCGGCCATCCTGACGCTGGACGGGGTCGGCGAGTGGTCCACGGGTACTCTCGGGATGGGCCGGGGCAATCACATAGACCTATTGGCCGAGATGCGATTTCCTCATTCGCTCGGGCTTCTGTACTCAGCCTTTACCTACTACGCCGGTTTTAGGGTCAACTCGGGCGAGTACAAGCTGATGGGTCTGGCTCCCTACGGGGAGCCCCGTTATGCCGACCTGATTCTCCAGCACCTGCTGGACCTGAGAGACGACGGGTCGTTCCGCATGGACATGAGGTACTTCAACTACTGCCAGGGTTCCACCATGACCTCGAGAGCGTTTCACGATCTATTCGGGGGGCCACCGCGCAATCCGGAGGAACCCATCACGCAGCGCGATATGGACATTGCCGCGTCGATTCAAAAAGTAACCAATGAGATTGTGCTGAGGGCTGGACGGCACCTACATGAACTTACCGGGGCCAAGAAACTCTGCATGGCCGGCGGCGTGGCTCTCAACTGTGTCTCCAACAAGTGGCTGCTGGAGGAAGGGCCCTTCGAGGACATCTGGGTTCAGCCGGCCGCCGGCGATGCCGGAGGGGCCCTTGGGGTGGCCATGTTCATATGGCATCAGCTGCTCGGAAAAGAGCGAAGGCCGCAGGAGGGCGACGCGCAGACCGGCTCACTGTTAGGGAGGCACTTTACTGGTCGGGAGGTGGAATCAGCTCTCGAGTCCGCCGGGGCCATTTACGAGGCGATACAGGATGAGACCGAGCTTTGTGACAGGGTGGCGGAGTTACTGTCGGAAGGCAAGGTAGTGGGCTGGTTTCAGGGACGGATGGAGTTCGGCCCCCGGGCTCTCGGTTCCCGGAGCATCCTGGCCGATCCCAGGAACCCTCAAATGCAGTCGGTGCTCAACCTCAAGATCAAGTTCCGGGAGTCCTTCCGGCCATTTGCCCCATCCGTCCTCAGCGAGCATGCGGCGGAGTGGTTCGACATGGGCAAATCCAAGGACAGTCCGTACATGCTCTTCGTTCTGCCGGTCGCGGCACAACATCGGCGAAGCACGCCCGACGAGCCCGAGGAATGGAAGGGCATGGATAAGCTCAAGGCACCGAGGTCGGACATCCCGGCGGTGACGCACGTCGACTACTCCGCGCGTCTGCAGACGGTCGATAGGTCACGGCATGGACGTTTCCGCCTTCTCGTCGAGGCGTTTTGGGGCAGAACCGGATGCCCAGTTCTCATCAACACCTCGTTCAACGTGCGGGGAGAGCCGATAGTCAATACCCCCGAAGACGCCTATCGCTGCTTCATGGCGACCGACATGGATGTCTTGGTGGTGGAGGACTTCCTCCTGGTAAAGGAGGAGCAACCGCGGAGCACCTCCGCGGCGGACCAGCACCTCCGGCAATTCGCCTTGGACTGATGTCAGCTGAAGAAACCATCAAGCCGAGCAGCAAGGACCTCCTTTCCTTTGGTTTGGTCCTGCCTGTCGTGTTTGCCTTGTTGGGCTGGATAGTTACCCGCCACACGGGCTCGGTTGCGGTCGGACGCAGTATCTGGATAGTGGGTGCGGCCGTGAGCGTTCTCTATTTATTGCTGCCGAGCGCGCGGCGGCCTATCTTCCTTGGCTACTACCACCTCACCAGGCCTATCGCGTGGTCGATCTCTACATTGCTTTTGCTGGCGATCTTCATGCTGCTGATCACGCCCATTGGTCTGTTGCGTAGGGCGTTCATAGGTGACGCTCTCGATCGAAAGCCTGATCGGGCGGTGCCGAGCTACTGGCACCCACGCGAGAATGGCCGTCCGATGAGCGACTACTTCCGCCAGTTTTGAGATGACGATGGAAGACAAAGAGCGCGGCTCTGAGCTGAGCGCCGAGGCATCGAAGAGGAGGACCAGCTTTCTTGTCGAGTTCTTTTCATTCGCCCGAGCGAACAAGCGGTGGTGGATGATCCCAATCGTTGTGCTGCTTCTTCTGGTGGCGGGCCTCCTGGTTCTGGGCAGCAGCGGCGTGGGAGCGCTCATCTACCCTCTTTTCTGACAGAGCTAAAGAACCCAGACGTGAGCCCGCCAGTACGGGGTGCCCGGACCCGCAGAATCGAGGATCGTCCGTTCGTCACCGGGACCGGCCGGTACGTGGAAGATGTCGTGGCCGATGGCGCCCTTCACGCTGCGTTTGTACGTTCGCCCGTGGCCCACGGCCGCATCGAGAGCATAGACACGGCAGGTGCCGCGACATTGAGCAAAGTGGTCGGGGTCTACACAGCCTCCGACCTCGGTCTCGCGCCGCAGCGGAAGGAGCCACATCCTCCGGGGTTCGCCCGCCCACCGCTGGCCGATGAGGTCGTGCGCTTTGTTGGGGAGCCCGTCTTGGTGATCGTGGCGGAGACCAAGGCTGATGCTGTCGATGCCGCCGAGTTGGTCACTGTCGACTACGCGGGACTGCCCGTTGTGGTCGACCCCCTGGCCGCTCTGGAAGAGGATTCTGCCCTCCTCTTCCCGGCCGAGGGAACCAATGTGGTTTGGGAGGAGGGCTACGGTTTCGACGATGAGGTGCTTCAGGGTGCCGAGGTCGTCGTCTCGGGCCGCTTCCTCAATCAGCGGGTGGCGCCTGTTCCCATGGAGGTAAGCGGAGCTCTGGCCATCCCATCCTCGGAGGGCGGCCTCACCATGTGGGTTCCATGCCAGGCCCCGTTCACCGTGCGCCGGCAGGTTGCGGCGGCCCTAGGCCTCACCGAGGAGAAGGTCAGGGTGGTGGCTCCTTCGATCGGTGGCAGCTTTGGGTCGCGGATTGACCCCTACCCCGAGCAGCTGGTGGTGGCCGCCGTAGCTCTCAAGCTGGGGCGGCCGGTCCGCTTTACCGAGACTCGAACCGAAAACATGATGACGATGCGCCACGGGCGGGGCCAGATCCAAGACGTGGCGATTGCAGCGAGGCGGGACGGGACCCTGCTGGGTCTTGAGGTTCGAATCGTGGCCGACGCCGGGGCGTACCCCGCCATCGGAGCCACTCTCCCGGAACTTACTGGAAAGATGGCTTCAGGCGTCTACCGCATCCCGAAAATTGCTTTCAAGGCCACGTCGGTCGTCACCAACACCACGCCGGTGGGGTCCTATCGGGGCGCCGGCCGCCCCGAGGCGACGGCGTTGATTGAACGGATCATGGACATGCTCGCCAAAGAGCTAAACGTCGATCCGGTCGAGCTGCGGCGCAGGAACTTCATCCCCAAAGGGGATTTTCCCTACACCACTGCCGCGGGAGCCACATACGACTCCGGCGATTACGATCGGGCGCTGGAGGAGGCGATCGGCCTGGCGGGGTACCAGGACCTGCGCAATCAGCAACAGATCCGCCGGGAGCAGGGCCAGCGCAAGCAGCTGGGGATTGGCATCAGCTGCTACATCGAGCTGACTGGTTCGGGTTCCGAGTATGCCAAGGTGGAGGTTGGTGGTGATGGCCGGGTGACCGTTACCACGGGGACCACCCCTCACGGCCAGGGGCATGAGACCGCGTGGGCCCAAATTGTGGCCGGGGTCCTCAGCGTGCCTTTGGAGGCAATCCAGGTAGTTCACTCCGATACCGGGGTGGTGGCGAGGGGCGACGGAACCATGGGGTCCCGGTCCCTTCAGCTCGGAGGAAGCGCCGTGCTGCATGCGTCCAGCGCCCTGTTAGAAAAAGGAAAACAGCTGGCCGCACACTTTTTGCAGGTGCCTGTTGAAGAGGTCGAGTTACTCCCGGACGGACGTATCGGATCGGCCGGGAAGGAGGATTGCTCCCTTGCCTGGGCAGAGCTGGCCGCGGCGGCGTCGGATGAACACCGTATCCCCGCAGGGATGGCGCCCGGGCTTTACGGCATTGCCGACTTCGAGCAGGAAGAGAGCACCTACCCCTTTGGTGCACATGTGGCGGTAGTGGAGGTCGATACGGAGACCGGGGAGGTAAGACTCCTTCGGCTCGCCGCCGTCGACGACTGTGGATACATTCTCAACCCGACGCTCGTCGAGGGACAGGTCCAGGGAGGGATCGCTCAGGGAGCCGGGCAAGCCCTGTTCGAGGAGGTCCTCTACGATGACGGTGGCAACCCGCTTACCTCGAATCTGGCCTCTTACTCCATTGCTGGAGCGCCCGACCTGCCGTCCTTCGACACGGCTTTCACCGAGACTCCGACCCCTCTCAACTCCTTGGGGGCGAAAGGGGTCGGAGAGTCGGGGACCATCGGGTCAACTCCAGCTATACAAAACGCCGTAGTCGACGCCCTGTCCCACATGGGCGTCGCCCACATCGATATGCCGCTTCTTCCACACCGGGTGTGGCAGGCCATCCAAGAAGCAAAATCTACAGGTACTAGTTGAGGAGAGACCGGTGGCACAGGCAAACGCAATCATCATCCGGATCCGGGCCAACCAGGCCAAGGAGTTCGAGCAGCTATTCGAAGCCGAAGAGCTGCCGATATGGGACGAGTTCAGCGCTGAAGGTAAGTTTCTAAAGGCGCGGCTGGCCCGGATCCAATTTGGGACCGAGGAGCGCGAGGACGTAGCTCTGTACCTCATCTACGCCGAGGTGCCGGGCATGGCGGAGCACTCGGCGCACGACCGGGATCCGCGATTCGAGGCTTTTCTGCAGAAGGCCCGCCAGCTTCAGCCCGAGCCGCCCTCGGTCTTTGGAGGAAACATCATCTTCCAGCGGGGGTGACCCAAAAAGGCTACCCCTGAGTTACCTCGTAAATCTCGTCGGCCACGAGCCCGTGTGCTTCCCGATGAACCGTGTGCGCGGCTTCTGCGTCGGGAGCTTCGACCAGACAGAAGACCTTCTTTTCGGCCTCGTCGAACCAGTAGTTGATGTACTTGACGCCGTACTTCTCCTGGATCTTGACGTCAGCGGCGTGGGCCCCTGCCACGTCCTCCGACTTGGTGCCCTCGGGTACGTTGTTGTGAACGTCCATGAACAGCGGCATTGTCGCTCCTTCCTGTCGATGAGCTCCGGTTCGGAAGTCGTGCTCTTGTGTTGGAGCCAGGGACATGATAGCCGTCGGATCTTGCCAGAAATCTTACAGATTCGAAAAATAAGATCGCTGCCACTCCCCTCGAAGAAGGGCCAGAGCCGCAGAGGTCACCATCGTAGGTCCTACATCTCGGGCGACTGTCTAATGTGTACTGATTAGGCTATTTAGTGGAGCGTCCTAGGTCCCTTGACCCTTGGCACGCGCCCGGCGGCAGCTGCGAGGGAGGTGGTCGGATGGTCCAATACGACGAAAAGACTGCGGTAATCGTCGTCGACGTCCAAAACGATTTTGCCGATCCCAAAGGCAACCTGCATGTGAAGGACGGATCGAGCACCATCCCAGTGGTCAATCGAGAAGTTGACCGGGCCCTGTCGGCTGGCGGCACGGTGTTTTACACGCAGGATTGGCATCCCGAGAGCACTCCTCACTTTGAAAAGGACGGCGGGATCTGGCCCGTGCACTGCGTAATGGATAGCTGGGGAGCAAAGCTTCACCCCGATCTTGCGGTCGAGGGTGAAATCGTACGCAAAGGTTCACACGGCGAGGATGGTTACTCGGGATTCTCCCAGCGTGATCCGGTCAGTGGTGAGGAGACGCCCACCGCCCTGGAGCAGAAGCTTCGCGACAAAGGCATCGAGAAGGTAGTAGTCGTTGGCCTGGCCACCGATTACTGCGTCAAGGCGACCGCGCTGGATGCCATTCAGCGCGGGTTCGAGGTCACGGTTCTCAGCGATGGCGTCCGGGCAGTAGACCTCCAGCCAGGTGACGGGGACCGCGCGCTGAAAGAGATAAAAGATGCGGGCGGGAAAGTGACGTGACGGAAACCAGCGGGGCCAAACATGCGCTCCTGACCGATCTCTATGAGCTCACTATGGCCGACAGCTATCACCGGCGGGACATGGACTGGCCGGCAACCTTTGATCTTTTCGTCAGGGAGCTCCCGGAGCGGCGCAACTTCCTCGTCGCCTGCGGCCTGGAACAGGCACTGGAATACCTGGAGAGCTTGCGGTTCGACGAAGAGGCAGTTCGGTACCTCGAGTCCTTGGAGGTCTTCTCCGGCAGCTTCCTGGAGAGGTTGCGGGACTTGCGATTCCAGGGAGACGTGTGGGCCATCCCGGAGGGAGAGGTGGCTTTTGCCGAGGAACCTCTGTTGCGGGTCACCGCCCCGCTGGTCGAGGCCCAGATCGTGGAGACCTTTCTTCTGAACTGCATCACGTTTCAAACGATGGTGGCGTCGAAGGGAGCCCGGGTGGCGATCGCTTGCGGCGACCGACAGTTCGTTGACTTCTCCGCCCGTCGGGTTCACGGCGTTGATGCCGCGATGAAGGCCGCCCGCGCTTCCTACATTGCCGGAGCCACCGCTACGTCGAACTTACTGGCCGGGAAGGTCTATGGGATCAAGGTTACCGGGACGATGGCCCACTCCTATGTAATGGCATTCGATGACGAGATCGAGGCCTTCCGTGCTTTTGCCTCCGACTTCCCGGCGAGGGCCGTGCTTTTGATAGACACCTTCGACACCGTGGAGGGGGCCCGCCGGGCAGTCCGCGTCGCCAGCGAGCTCGCGGGTGAGGGTTTTGACCTTTTAGGAGTCCGCCTGGATTCAGGTGATGTCGGCTCCCTCTCCCGGACGGTGCGCAACATTCTGGATGACGCTGGTTTTACGGAATGCAAGATCGTCGCCTCGGGGGACCTCGACGAGTACAGGATCGAGGAGTTGCTCTCTCTCGGCGCGCCCGTGGACCTATTTGGGGTAGGCACCCAGCTGGGTACGAGCGGCGATGCACC
>DATACZ010000057.1:0-6874 GCA_036258795.1 Actinomycetota bacterium | reverse complement strand
CCTCACGCACTGTCGCGAATCGCCCAAAGGCACCTAGTAGATCGTTGGGATTTACCGCGTACTGTCCGGTGTGATATCACGCGCCTAAAGGCGCGGCCAATGCCGGAAAGGAAAATTATAACAGAGGACGCTTCAGACTGCCGGTGCCGTTAGGACCTTGGGACCATCCGCGGTGACCGCTACGGTGTGCTCGAAGTGAGCCGAAAGGCTGTGGTCGGCGGTCACCACCGTCCAGCCGTCATCCAAGAGCCGGGTTCGCCACCCTCCCATGTTCACCATCGGCTCGATTGCAAGCACCCAACCCTCCTCGAGTACCGGCCCCCGCCCGGGCGGGCCAAAGTTGGGCACCTGCGGATCCTCATGGAGAGACCGGCCGATCCCGTGACCGACGAATTCCCTCACCACGCTGAAGCCGGCCCTGTGAACCACTGCCTCGATGGCATGGCCTACATCGCCCAGGCGCATCCCCGGACGGCACAGAGCAATCCCGGCCTCAAGAGACTCAACGGTGACCTTTAGCAGCCTGCTGGCTTCATCCGGCACCTCCCCAACCGCGAAGGTATAGGCGCTATCGGCGTGCCATCCGTCCAGGATCAATCCAAAATCGGCCGAAAAGATGTCTCCCTCTTTGAGCTCCCGGTCGTCTGGAATGCCGTGCACCACCACGTCGTTTGGTGACGCACATATGCTCGCCGGGAACCCCCGGTAGCCGAGGAAAGATGGAATAGCCCCGCGAAGGCGAATCGATCGGTCGGCCATCTCATCGAGCTTCCTCAACGTAACGCCAGGCACCACCGAATGGCCGAGCTCGGAGATAACCTCCGCAAGCACTCTCCCAGCTCGCTCCATCTTCTCGATCTGGGATGGCGTTTTCTTAATGATCATCCTGAATTATCCCAATGAGCCTCTCGAATACCTGATTGGTGGTTCCGAGCGCGTCCACCTGATGAAGCAGTCCCCTCTCATCGTAGAAGTCGTAAAGGGGCTTGGTGAGCTTCCCGTACACCTCAAGCCTGCGTTCGACCGTCTCCGGCTGGTCGTCTTCCCGCTTTACAAGCCTGGTTCCATCATTGTCACAAACTTCATCGTATTGCGGCGGGTGGGTGACGAAGTGGTAGACGGTCTTGCACAAGGGGCAGATGCGCCGCCCCGACAGCCGCTGCACTATGGCCGGTCCATTCACCATGAACTTGATGACCTTGTCCAGCTTGACCCCCAGCTCCTTGAGATTTTCCTCAAAGGCCAGAGCCTGTTCGACGTTGCGCGGGTAGCCATCGAGGACGAACCCATTCTCGGTGTCGTCTAGAGCCATGCGTTCTCGGACCACCTCGTTGGTCATCTCGTCTGACACCAGCTCACCATGATCCATGACCTCCTTGACTCGAAGCCCTATCGGAGTGCCTGCCTCAACGGCCTGACGGAAGATGTCTCCCGTGGCGATGTGCGGGATGCCCAGGTGTCTGGCCACACGGGCGGCCTGCGTACCCTTACCCGCTCCGGGCGGGCCGAGGAATACGAGCCGCATCTTTCTAGGGAAGTGTCATAAGAGGGCGGCTATGCCAGGAAGCCCTCGTAGTGGCGCATTAGCAGCTGGGACTCGATCTGCTTCATGGTCTCCAGAGCCACCCCCACCGTGATCAAGATCGACGTACCGCCGAAGGGAAAGCTCTCAACCTGCAAGGTGGCAAGGGCGATCGACGGAAGGATGGCAATAGCGGCAATGAACAGGGCTCCGGGCAGGGTGATCCGAGAGAGGATGAAACTCAGGTGCTCTGCAGTGGCCCTGCCCGGCCTAATGCCTGGAATGAACCCACCGTACTTTTTCATATTGTCGGCCACGTCCACGGGGTTGAAGGCAATGGCGGTGTAGAAGTAGGAGAACCCAATGACGAGAAGGCCGTAAAACGCGATGTGGACGAGGGAGGCCTGATTAATCACGTGGTTCTCGATAAAGGTCCGGAGCGGCCTCCACTGAATTACCGTGACAATCATTGCCGGGAAGTACAGGATGCTGGAGGCGAAGATGATCGGGATAACGCCGGACTGGTTGACCTTTAGAGGTATGTAGGTAGAGCCACCTCCATACATCTTTCTACCCACCATGCGTTTGGCGTACTGCACGGGGACACGCCTCTGCCCCTGCTCCACGAACACAATCCCCACGATTAGCAGGACCACAAGAAGCAGGATGAAGCCGGTCCAGCTCCAGCCCAGCTGCGCCTGAATGTTTCCGCCTTGAGCCGGCAGAGAGGAGACAACGCTGGCGAAGATCAAGATGGACATGCCGTTGCCAATGCCCCGCTGAGTGATTTGCTCGCCCAGCCACATCACCAGGGCCGTTCCGGCGGTAAGGGTCAGGACGATGAGGGCCACCCGGCCGGTGGTGAACTTGGGGATCAGGTCGATCGGCTGATTCTGCGAGTCTCTGAAACCGCCCCTATGGGCCAGCACCGCGATCCCGGTGGACTCCATGACGGCAAGAGCCACGGTCAGGTATCTGGTCCACTGGGTTATCTTCTTGTAGCCGCTCTCCCCCTCCTTCTGCCACTGCTCGAGCTTAGGGATGACCACCGTGAGGAGCTGCATCATGATGCTTGCGGTGATGTAAGGCATGATTCCGAGGGCGAAGACGGCCAGCTGGGTCAGCGCCCCCCCGGAAAACAGGTTCAGAAGTGTGACCAAGTTGTCGGAGGACTCTGTAAGCCTCCGAGCAGCCGCAAAGTCGATGCCTGGAGCCGGAATGAACGCTCCCAGCCGGTAGATCCCAACGATGAATAGAGTGAAGAAAATCTTCTTCCTGAGATCGGCAACCTTGAATGCGTTGAAAAAGGCTGAGAGCATCGATTCCCTTTCGGCCTAGATGACCTCGACCGATCCCCCGGCCGCTTCTATCTTGGCTTTGGCCGATTGACTGAACGCCTGTGCCTTGACCGTGACCGGTCGTCCTACCTCCCCCTGCCCCAGAACCTTGACGGGACCCTTCTTGCCGACCAGGCCCTTAGACCTAAGCAAGTCGGGATCCACCGACTCTGTCTCCAGCCTGTCGATCGCAGAGAGATTGACCACGCAGTACTCGACCCGGCTGAAATTCTTGAACCCTGGCAGCTTGGGAATGCGCATGTGCAGCGGCATCTGGCCGCCCTCGTAGCCCAGGGCTATCTGCCCCCTGGCCTTGGCTCCCTTCTGCCCTCGCCCCGCGGTCTTTCCTCGCCTTCCGGCTCGGCCACGACCGACCCTTATGGGTTTCTTGGTGGAACCAGGAGCGGGGGCAAGATCATGCAACTTCACTTCGATTCCTCGATCTCTTCAACCTCCACCAGGTGAGCAACCTTGGCAACCATACCGTGAATCGCAGGGGCCGCATTGTGCTCCACCGAATCGCTTATGCGTCTAAGGCCCAGAGCCTTGAGCGTCCTGCCCTGGTCCTTCTGGCGTGATACCGGGCTTCTAACCTGCGTGATCTTGATACGAGCCACGCTATCCTGCCGTCTTTTCTCGAGTTGCGTCGGGCCTCAGGTAGGCCGGGGCCACGTGCTCAACCGGCTTTCCCCGCCTCGTCGCCACATCCTCAGGACGTTCAAGCTTCTTGAGTCCATCGATGGTTGCGTTGACGATGTTGATCTTATTGGCCGAGCCCAGTGACTTGGAGAGGATATCCCTTATTCCGGCTGCTTCCACCACCGCTCGTACCGGCCCACCGGCGATCACTCCGGTCCCCGGAGATGCAGGCTTCAGCAGCACCTTTGCCCCCGACGACTCTCCGACTACCTGGTGCGGGATTGTTCCGCCCACGATGGGAACGGAGAACAGCGAACGGCGGGCCGTCTCGCTGGCCTTTTGTATCGACGCAGGGACCTCCCTGGCCTTGCCCTGACCGGTTCCGACCCGTCCGGCGCCATCCCCGACCACGACCAGGGCGCTGAACGAGAATCGTCGCCCTCCCTTGACCACCTTGGCGACCCTTCGAGGCCGGCCAACGATTCGCTCGATGAAGCCACCGCGAGATGGGTCTTCCTGGGCTGGCCCTCTTTGCCCCGAGTCGCGGCGACCGGACCTGCCACCCGGACCACCGCCGCGGCCGCCATAGCCGCCCTGGCCCGGGCCGCGGCCCTGCCCTCCTTGCCTGGGCCCTCCTGGGCCACCTTGACCGGGAGTGGCGGCCATCAAAGCGCCAGTCCTTGCTGCCGGGCCCCTTCTGCCAGAGCCCGAACCTTTCCGTGGAAGCGGAACCCTCCGCGGTCAAAGACCGCTGCGGTCAAACCCTTTGCCATTGCCCGCTCGGCTACCAACTTTCCAAGCTTCTCGGCGGTCTCGACTGAGTTGGGCGTGGACCCTTGCCCCTTGCGGAGCTCAAGAGTTGATGCGGCCGCCAAGGTGCGCATCTGCTCGTCATCGATGAGCTGTGCGTACAGGTGTCGGTTGCTCTTGAACACGGCCAGCCTCGGACGTTCCGAGGTACCCGTGATCTTCTTTCGTACCCTGCGGTGGCGCTTGAGGCGCTGGGCGGTAGTGCGATTCACTTGGATGTCTTACCTGCCTTCTTCTTTATTTGCTCGCCGGCGTAACGTACTCCCTTTTGCTTGTACGGGTCCGGCTTGCGCTTTGCTCTGATCTCGGCGGCGACCTGCCCGACGAGCTCCTTGTCCGGACCTCTCACGATGATTCTGGTGGGACTCGGGACCTCGAAGGTGATCCCTTCCGGCGCCGGATAGATAACCGGGTGGGAAAACCCCAGCGACATCTCGAGGTCAGTGCCCTTGAGCGCAGCCCGGTAACCGACTCCGTGGATCTCCAGGTTCTTTGAGAACTCCTCAGTCACTCCAGTAACAAGATTGGCGACCAGCGTTCTGGTAAGGCCGTGCAGTGAGCGGTGCTCGCCCGACTCGGAGGGCCTCGTTACGACGATCTGATCTCCCTGAACCTCCACCGAAATGTCTTCGGGCAGAGAACGCTCCAGCGTGCCCTTGGGGCCCGTCACGCGGACGTGCCGCGGCTTTAGAGTTACTTCGACGCCAGCGGGCACCGGGATCGGCGCCTTACCGATACGGCTCATCTAACGAACTCCTACCATCACCATATGTGGGCGATCACTTCGCCACCCAGCCTCAACTCCGCCGCTTTCCTGCCGGTCATGAGGCCGGAGGAGGTGGACAGGATGGCGACTCCCATGCCGCCGAGGACCTTGGGCAAATCGTTGGCCTTGGCGTAGACCCGGAGTCCCGGCTTCGAGACGCGCTTCAAGCCGTGGATGGTCTTTGATCGGTCTGCGGCGTACTTGAGGGTCACCCTGATGGTCTCACCCTGGCCTGCGGGCACCGTCTCCACATCCTCTATATAGCCCTCATCCTTCAGGATCTGAGCGATGGCAGCTTTCTGCCTGGAAGCCGGGATGTCGACGGTGTCATGCGACGCGGTGTTTGCGTTTCGTATGCGCGTCAGCATGTCGGCGATGGGGTCCGTCATCGTCACTTGATCATCACCAGCTTGACTTGGTGATTCCCGGGAGCTCGCCCCTGTGCGCCAGCTCGCGCACGCAAAGCCGGCACATCCCAAACTTTCGAAGGTAGCCGCGGGGACGGCCACACCTACGGCAGCGGAAGTAGCCCCTCACCTTGAATTTGGGGGGCTGCTGCGCCTTGTTGATCAAAGCTTTCTTGGCCAATTAACTGTTACCTCAAGGTCGGCGGAAGGGAAAACCAAAGGCATCGAGTAGAGCCCGACCTTCCTCGTTGCTCTTCGCGGTAGTGACGATCGTTATGTCCATGCCGCGAACCTTCCCTATCTTGTCGTAGTCGATCTCCGGGAAAATCGTTTGATCGTTGATGCCGAATGTGTAGTTGCCGCGTCCGTCGAAGCCTCGTGGAGACAGTCCTCTGAAGTCGCGGATACGCGGGATCGCCAGCGTGATAAGCCGGTCGAAGAACTCCCACTTCCGGTTTCCCCTCAAGGTTACCTTGGCGCCGATGCTCACGCCTGCCCTGAGCTTGAAGTTGGAGATGGCTTTTTTCGCCTTGGTTACCACGGGCTTTTGACCCGTAATTACCGTGAGATCGGCGACGGCATCGTCGAGTGCCTTGGCCTCCCTCAGCACGTCGCCAACGCCCATGTTGACGGAGATCTTGTCCAGTCGAGGCACTGCCATGATGTTGACGCCCAGCTTTTCGGCAAGCTGTGGCCTTATCTCCTCGTTGTATCTGGTTTTGAGCCTTGGCTCGTAAGTGGTCGTGTCGGCCATCAAATCTCTCCCTGACACTTCACGCAGATCCTCACCTTGGTGCCGTCGGGGTTGACGCGGGCTCCGGCCCTGGTCGGACCGTCGGTCGGGCATATCAGCGCCACATTGGAGATGTTTATAGGCAGCTCCTTGGTCACTATGCCGCCCTCCTGTCCTTGACGGCCACGAGCGGGCCTAACCTTTTCGTGCCGTTTGACCCGGTTAACTCCCTCCACCAAGACTCGTCCTTTGGATGGAAGCACCGTAATGACCCGGCCTTGCTTACCAGAGTCCTTTCCCGTAAGGACTGCCACCCGGTCACCTTTGCGTATCGAGGGCATCACAAGACCTCCGGAGCCAGAGAGATGATCTTCATGAACTTTCGGTCTCGGAGCTCACGAGCCACGGGCCCGAAGACTCTCGTCCCACGGGGATTACGTTGTTCGTTGATGAGCACCACCGCGTTCTGGTCGAATCGAATGTAGCTACCGTCGGGTCTGCGCTTCTGCTTGGCGGTTCTCACCACCACGCACTTCACGACCTCACCCTTCCTGACCTGCTGGTTGGGGAGTGCATCTTTAACCGTCGCAACAACTACGTCGCCAACCGAGGCATACCGGCGGCTCGAACCCCCCAGAACCTTGATCACGAGTACCTCTC
>DATACZ010000056.1:0-6616 GCA_036258795.1 Actinomycetota bacterium | reverse complement strand
GTTCAACGCGATGATTCCCGCGATCTGTATTGGTTGGAAGACGCCGTAGTCGAGGTAAGACTTAAGGCTGGACAGTGCCCCAACCACCCTCGCGTTTCCGCACATGAAGGCAAGCCTCCACCCGGCCATCGAGTAGGACTTGGACATGGAGAAGAACTCCACGCCAACGTCTTTCGCGCCGGGGACCTGCAGGAGGGAGGGGGCTCGCTCCGCATCGAACACCAGGTCTGCGTAGGCCAAGTCGTGAACGATGATCACGTCTCGCTTTCGGGCGAAGGCAACCAGCCGCTCGAAAAAATCCAGCTCCACGGTCACCGTCGTGGGGTTGTGGGGGAAGGAGACGATCACCACCCTCGGCGGCGGGTAGGTGTTCTCATAAGCGCTGGTCAGATCCTGGAAGAAGTCGGCGTCGACCGACAGAGGAACGCTCTGTACGTTGGCCCCGGCCAGCATCGGGGCGTAGGTATGAATTGGATAGGTCGGCTCCGGAACCAGGCATGAGTCGCCGGGTTCCAGAAGAATCCACATGAGGTGGCTCAACCCCTCCTTGGCGCCGATGGTGACCAGGGCCTCTGTCTCCGGGTCGATGGAGACGTCGTAGCAGCGCTGATACCAGTCCGAGATGGCCAGGCGAAGCTTCGGCAAACCTCGTGAAACGGAGTAGCGGTGATTACGGGGGTTGCCGGCAGCCTCAGTTAGCTTGTCGACAATAGGATCGGGAGTTGGGATGTCCGGGTTGCCCATCCCCAGATCGATCACATCTTCGCCCGCCCTTCGCGCCGCGGCCTTCAGATCATTGACAACCGCAAAGACGTAGGGCGGAAAGCGTCCCACCCGCCGAAAATCAAGCATCTTGAACTCTTCCCATCGGCTGGGTTACCCCAGGCAGTGTACCGGTCACTCTCCGTTTCAGCCGCCAGGGCCAGGGGGAAAGATTATGGGCGTCCAGCCGACCCTGGCCCCGCCATGCGGTGGTTGAGGATCGTTAGCAAAGCGAAAAGGAGGAGGCAATGCCGGTCTACCGAGACGATGATCCGCTGGTGGAAAGACGAGTAGTACGAGAACCGGTCGCCGATAGGCGCATCGTCGAGGAGCCGGTGGTGGAACGCAGGATCGTGCGCCGGGCGCCGAGAAGGGGGACTACCGACGGCCCTGGTGAGGACCTCACGACCTATGCCTTCATCAAGTACGGCTTCATTCTGGCGATAACAATCGTGATCTTGTACTTCATCGCCCGGGTGCTGCTCCCAGCCTTCACCTAGACACGAGGTCTATCACCAAAGGCACGACCTAGAGGGAGTAAAGCTCCGAGTACTTTTTCCGTATGTAGCTTAGGTACGGCCCCGTATCGATGCCGGCCGCGGAGCTCCCCGTGGCACCGGCGATCACCTCGCCAGGTCGCTTGCTGGCTCCCAGTGAGTGAACCTTTTGTCTCAGCCAGTCAAGCAGAGGCTGGAATCTTCCCTCGCGTAACAGACTATTCACCTCGCTGGAGCCTCCCAGGTCCTTGGTTGCCGCTTCGAAAAGCGCTGCTGAGTAAACAGACCCAATGAGGTAGGTAGGGAAGTAGCCGAGGTATCCGGCGCTCCAGTGGACGTCCTGCAAAACCCCCTCTGCATCGCTTTGGGGTGTGACGCCCAGATACCGCTGCATGGTCTGGCTCCAGGCATCCGGCAGGTCCGAGGCTTTGAGGTCACCCCGGCAGATTGCCAGCTCCAGCTCGAAGCGCACTGCGATGTGAAGGGGGTAGGTGACCTCGTCCGCCTTGACTCTGATAAGCGAGGGCTCCACCAGGTTTACGGCCCGGAAGATGTCCTGAGGGGTTTGGTCGGACCAAGGACCGAGCACTGCCTGGGCCCTCGGGAGCTCGCCTTCCCAGAAAGCGAGGCTTCGACCAACATGGTTCTCCCACAACCTGGACTGAGACTCGTCCACGCCGAAGGATGCCGATGAGCCGATGGAGGTCTCCACCCAGTGCTCCGGGAGCCCCAGGTGGTAAAAGGCGTGGCCCATCTCGTGGAGGGTAGCCAGAATGGCCTCCTTCGGATCGTTGGGGTCGACGCGAGTAGTTATCCTCACGTCACCGGGTCCCACCCCACAGGTGAAGGGATGGGCTGAGAGATCCAAGCGGCCGGAGTCCATCCCGTAGCCCAACCGCTGCAGCAAATCCCCGCAGTACCTGAACACCTCTTGTGGCTCGTACGGCCCGGCGGGGAGGCGTACTCCGCCCCCATCGGATCCCATGATCCCCTCGAGAACCGGCTTGATCCCGGCGCTCACGGACTCGAACATGGGTCTTAGCCTGCTAACGGTGGCGTCTCTTTCGAAGAGGTCGAGATGGGCGTCGTACGGCTCCTCCGCATAGCCGAGAGCTTCTGCTTGCTCAGCCTTTAGCTCGAGCACTCGCTCCAGATGCGGCTGAAAAATGGAGAAATCATCGAGACTGCGAGCTTCCTGCCACGCCGCCTGGGATAAAGAGGCCGCCTCAGCAAGCTCCCGGACCAACCTGGCAGGGAGCTTGACTGCAATGTCACGCTGCCGCCCGGCCAGCTCGACCATCGCCCGATGCTCCTCTTCCAGCGGCTCATCTGCCAGCGCGGCGATGAGGTCCCCATACCGTTCATCCGTGAGCCGCTCATGCTCTATCGAGGCAAGGGTGCCCATCACTGCAGCACGGCCTTGAGCGCCCCTGGTGGGCATCATGGTCTGCTCATCCCACCCAAGAAGCAGCCCCACGCTCTCCAGATGCTTGAGCTCCCGCATACGGGCGGTGAACTTGGTCCATTTGTCGGAGCTCATGGTCTTCTGTGCGCTCACGGCCGGCGCAGCTGGGCTATACGCTCGGCGGCCGTGTTTGCACCTGGTGTAGAGCTGGCTGGGGACTCGGCGCCTCCGGCCCTACCCCGTACCCTTCGCCCTCGATGGCTGTGACTATCGCCTCAAGCTCGACCGCCGACTCGTCGTATTCAACCGTCACGTCCTTTTGCTCGAGGTCAACCGTAACGGAGGAAACCCCTTGGAGGGCTCCCACTGCTCCCTCGATAGCCTCCACGCAGTGTCTGCAGGTCACCTCGGGCACTTCCAAAGTCGTTTGGACCATTGTTTGAACCTCCTGATCGAGCCGGGTCGGGATTCCGAGTCGGAATGAAGTGTGGGCGCTGCGGCCCTAAAGGCATATTAGCTTTGGTCCGGTGCTAAAGATGCCAGGGGCCTCACGTGGTGACCAAGAGGTCCAGGAGGAACTGGGCGGCGAGCACGGTCACCATGGCTATGTAGAGCAGTCCTGTGGCGGACTGGGTGGACCGTGCCTTGACAGTTGCCCACACCATTCCTGACAACACCGCGGTGGCGGCTAGCAGAAGAGCCCAGGCCCACCAGTACGAGGAGGGCGAAAAAGTCAGCAGGCCGCCCGGAACAGCGCCCAGGATGAGGTCTGGCCTTGTGACGATGCCGGCGGCCGTCCCCATGGCCAGTGCGGCGAATATGATCCGGCATTGCTCACGAAGGGGGTCAATGGGAAGCCGGGCCTGGTTGAGATACCAATGACCCAGTACCATCCCGTGCGTCACGCCACCGACGAGGAGCGTTCCTACTAAGGCGTGAAGCAGTCCCAACCCACAGTCTCCAGGACATGCCTGCCCGCCAGCCTCTGCCAATAACCAGAGTCCAACGGCTGATGCAACCGCTCCAGAGGCCCACTCCAGGGCCGGCCTCTGCGAGTAGACCGCAATTAGGAAAAGGCCGAACGCGCCAGAGGTCACCAGAGACCACACCCGCAGCTGGTCGGGCAGCGCAAAGCTCAGGGCCGCCATCAGAGGCCACAAAACCCAAACCGTAGAGCGGTAATAGCCTCGGCTTATGAATGGGTATCGCAGGCTGGCCACCCACATGAGCACGAAAGCACCGATGAGGAGCTGGAGCGCGACCAGAGTGAACGCCCCTTTGGGGCCGGTCACTGAGAAGGCAGGTTCAGCTTTTGATCAGCGAGGCAGCAGAACGTCGCGCACCCGGTCCGGGACGAAGGTCGTCACGGTCGCGGTCACTCCCCGCACCATGTCCAGTACAGCCCGCTCACCGTCCCAGTGCTCTGCGACGATCTCGTCGGGTACGTTGTTCACTAACAAATCCACCGCGAGAGCCAGCATGACAATGTCGTCGAGTTGGCCGACGCCTGGGATCGAGTCGGGGATGAAGTCCACCGGCAGCAGCAGGTAGGCAGCAATACATCCGGCAATCACCTTGTTACGTGGCGGTACGCGGGGATCACGGATCAACCGGGTCAGCAGCTTTGCGATGTTGGAGAACTCGCTCACCAACCGGCTGATCAGGTCCGAAGGCGGCCGCTCCTTAACCTCTGGTTTCATCTTTCCTCCGTTTAGTTGTCAGCCTTGTTCCTCCATCCCGCCGCTGCTCCAAGCACCGCCGTGACTCCGGATCACTCGGCGCTTTTTCGACTTCCCTTTAGGGTCACACCTTCAAGCCCAGCAGGGCCGCACCGACCACTCCTGCATCATTACCCAATGATGCAGGAACTACATCCGGGGGGGCGACCTGGCCCATAAATCTGCGATTCATCTCCTCGATCGCGGCATCCAAGAACAATGGTCCCACCTCAGCCACGCCTCCGCCTACGACGATCCTTCCTGGATCAAAAGCCTGGGCCAGCCCCGTAAGTCCGACCCCCAGCCAGGTGCCGACCTCCTGAACCAGCTGCTTGGCAAAAGGATCTCCTGAAATGGCTGCCTGGCCCACAATCGCTCCCGTGACCTTCTCCACATGCCCTTCGGCCAGCTGGAGGACCAGGGAGTCTGGGTGGTCATTCACCCGCTCACGCGCGGCCCTGCCCAGGGCGGTGCCCGACGCCAGCGCCTCCAGGCACCCAGAGGCGCCGCAGGCGCATCGGGGCCCATCCTTCATGACCGGAATGTGCCCGAACTCGGCGGCGAAACCTCGGCTGCCAGTGTACAGACGCCCGTCGACGATGGCTCCTCCCCCCACGCCCGTTCCCACGGTGACCATTAGGACGTTTTTCACGTTACGGCCGGCTCCGCACCTGTGCTCTGCCCAGGCCGCAGCATTGGCGTCGTTTTGAACCACAACCGCCAGCGTGAATCTGTGGCCCAGCTCGCGGCCGATATCCGGATTGCTGTAGCGCAGGTTGGGGGCAAATGCGATACGCCCCGAAGGTTGCTCGACAAAACCTGCCACCGCGGCGCCGATGGCCTCACCCCGGGGGCCTTCCTCGGCCAGAATCAGTTGGACCGCATCCCCAGCTGCGTCCGCACCTACCTCCGGGTCCGTGGGAACGTCGCGCTTGACCAGCACTCCGCCGTCCTCACCCACCAGCGCGGCGCGTATCTTGGTCCCACCGATGTCCACTCCGACCCCGTACCGCACTGCCCGATACTAGCGGGACGGCGTGGTGTCTGGAGGCTACTTGCTCTCGGCCTCGTCCTTGCTCTCGACCTTCTCCTTGCTCTCGGAAGATGCCGCGGCACGAGCGCGGCCCCGACGCTTTCGCGGTGGCGGAGAGTCCGCTTGGCGAGCTTCCCGCACCTTTTCGATCCGGGGACCCAGCCAGAGGTCGCGAACCACGACCTTCGCGGAGGCCGCAAGGGGCAGTGCCAGCAGGACTCCGACGAAGCCGAGCAGCGCTCCGCCGATGAGCACAGACACGATTACCGCCGCCGGAGATAGGTCGACGGCCTTCTTCATTATTCGCGGAGAAATGAGGTAGTTCTCCACCTGCTGATAAACCACCATGTAGATGAGGGTCAAGAGCGCAGGGCCGCTGCCGGCAAACGCCGCCACGGCCGTGCTGATAACCGCGCCGATGAGCGCCCCAACGGATGGGATGAGCCCCGTGATGGCTACCAAGAGAGCCAGCGCCGCGGGGAATGGGACGCCGATTACGAGAAAGGCAATGAACGAGGTAACACCGGCAATGGCGGAGACGGTTGCCTGGCCCGACACGTACCCTCCGATCTTGTCGGTCGCCTCCTCGAGAAGCTCCCTATAACGACTCCTGTCCTGGACCGGGAAAAGGCTGGCCACCCCGTCCTTAAGTCGGGGCATGCTTCCCATGAAGTAGGTGGTTAGAACCACGATCGTAAGGAAGCTGAAGACCCCCCCGGCCACGCTCCTGCCAAAGCTCAATATCGTGCCAAAGGACGACGAAGCCAGCCGTGGCAGGTCCCTGGAGAGGTCCTCCAGCCGTTTAGCCAAATCAAACCTCTTTTGCAGGTCGCCCAAAGGTCCGCGGGAACTCTTTAGCTTCTCGGTGTATCTGGGCAGGTCCCTGGCCAGGTCCTGGACCTCGTTGACAATAGGTGGGATCACCAGAACAAGAAAAATTCCCAACACCGCAACGGCCGAGAAAAGGATGACTGCAACCGCGAGGCCCCGGCGGACTTTCAGCCTCCTGGTCACCCAGTGGACGCCCGGATCGAAACCGATGGCCAGCACCAGGGATATCAGAACCAGTATCAGTACCTGGCGAGCAACCCACGCCGCCGCCAGCGCCCCGGCAACAAGGGCAACGCCCAACGTGGCCCGTACGTAGTGAGCTACGACGGACTCTTCAGACTCCGGCACAACCCGTCACTCGAAGACCTCC
>DATACZ010000055.1:0-3475 GCA_036258795.1 Actinomycetota bacterium | reverse complement strand
CCCAAGGAGTCCTCGAAAAAGTGATGTCGGTCTCGGGTGAGAGCTTTACCGCCGAGACCCTAAGCGAGATCATTCCTTCCTGCCTCAGCACTCGCTCATCGGTGATGACGTACCTGTCCATGAACCACCCCATCCACCTGACAGCCGCCTGGAGCGTAAACGCAAAAGCGATCACACCCGAAGAGACCTGCGCCAGCGGCGGTGGTGTCCACCCTGCCAAAAGGATGCTGACCGCCGATGCGGCCAGCAAACCCATGAGCCACACGGCAGCCGTCTTCACAAGCGCCGCAGGGTGCCGGCGTGTGCTTACGAGTAAGGTCTCTCCCGGCAAGAGGTATCGACTGGCTCCCGGCACGGTCTCAGCTCCCTATTGAGACGGCCGAGATAGCCATTTCGCCCAGTCCCACACAGGTAGGATAGTCAGTCCAATGGCAGTGCAAATGCATTCGCTGCCCAGGGCGGCCTTGTCGCTGGTTCTTATGACCGCTCTCTGGGGCTGCACCAGCCCCAGCTCTGAAACAGAGTCCAGTCGGGGGGGCGGAGGCTCTTCGGCGAAGGGTCCTGCCGTTACGGCACAACCTGAAACGAAACTCTTCAACCGGGGCCTTCCCACCGCAGATGTGCAGATTGTCCGCGGCAACCAGGCGCTACTGGATCTTCAGGTCGAGATCGCCGAGACCCCGGACGTCCAGGCGAGCGGGTTGATGAATGTTAGAGATCTCCCTCCAACAGCTGGGATGGTCTTCTTGTTTCAGGCGCCGGCCCGCAGCTCCTTCCACATGAAAGACACTCTGATTCCTCTTGATATCGCATTCTGGGACGAGCGCATGGTGATTGTTGACATCCTGCAGATGGTCCCCTGCGAGCAGGACCCATGCCAGATCTACACTCCTTCTCACGACTACGTTGCGGCTCTGGAGGTCAACCGGGGGTTGCTCGCCTCCAAGGGCGTACGGCTAGGGGACCGGGTCATGCTCACCCGTACCTAACGCCAGAGCCAGCCGGAGCGAAACGTGGGTGTGGTTACTGAAGGTGCCACGACCCCGGACGAATGAGGTCATCGGCAGTGGAAGGACCCCATGTTCCAGCCTGGTAGGGCTCGGGCTCGGTTTTCCCTAGGATCCCGTCGATTATCTCCCATGAACGCTCGATCTCATCCGCGCGTGTGAACAGAGTGGCGTCTCCTAGCATGGCGTCGTGAATCAGCCGCTCATACGCCTCGGCCGGCGCGGTCATGAACGACTCGTGGTAATCGAAGTCCATATCAACCGTTGCCACCCTCATGTCTGGTCCGGGGAGCTTGGCTCCGAAGGTGATCGTGATGCCTTCGTTGGGCTGCACCCGGATGGTCAGGTGATTCTGTTCCGGGCGCTGCAGTCCGGACGCTTCAAAGAGCAAATGGGGAGCCCCGTGGAACATCATCGTTATCCACGTCGCCCGCTTCGGCATGCGCTTGCCCGTCCGAAGGTAGAAGGGCACCCCGGCCCACCGCCAGTTCTCGATCTCCAGCTTCATCGCGGCGAACGTTTCGGTCTTCGAACCCTTCTGCACCCCTTCCTCTTCCTGATAGCCGGGAACGGCACGGCCCTCGACCACTCCGGCGGTGTACTGACCCGTCGCCAACGTCGTCGGGTCAACGGGCCGAACCGATCTCAAAAGCTTGACCTTCTCGTTACGAATGGCCTCGGAGTCGAAGCTTGGAGGCGGCTCCAGGGTGAGGATCGACAAGAGCTGCATCATGTGGTTTTGGACGATGTCCCTTACCGCACCCGCTTCCTCATAGAATTCGCCCCGGGTACCGATCCCCACCGACTCGGCCACGTCAATTTGCACCGAGGAGACGTATCCACGATTCCAGATCGGTTCGAACATGCCGTTTGAGAAGCGGAAGACGAGGATGTTTTGGACCGTTTCCTTGCCCAGGTAGTGATCGATCCGGAAGATCTGGTGCTCTTCGAAAACCTCGTGTAGGCAAGAGTTCAGATCCATGGCGCTTCCCAGGTCCGAGCCGAAAGGCTTTTCCACAACGATGCGAGATCCGGAAGCCAAACCAGCTTCCCCAATGCCGGCCACTATCTTTGGAAAGGTGGACGCTGGCGTAGCGCAGTAAAATAGCCGCCTGCCCTCCGTGCCGAACTCTGCATCGATCTCCTCCAAATGCTTGGCCAGCCTTTGGAACGAGTCCTTGAAGGAATAGTCGCCGGTGAAGTAGCTGAGATGCCGCTGGAAATCGGCCCACCGCTGGTCTCGGATAGTGAGCCGACTGTGCTCGGTTACGGCTTGACGCATCTGTTCGCAGAACTGCTCACTGGTCATCGGAGTGCGAGCAAATCCCACGACCGCGAAGTCCCTGGGGAGCAAGCCCTGATGGTAAAGGTTGTACAGCGCCGGCATGGCCTTGCGCTCTGTTAGGTCACCGGAAGCGCCGAATATGACGATCGCTTGGGGATCTGGCCGCTCTAAACCCATGTGAAGTCTCGGAGCCTCCTTGAAACGCAGGCGTAGGTGGAACCTGCTCGTCTTCCGAGCTTAACCGAAATTCCGTAGCACTCTAGAGAACGGTTAAGCGGGCGCCTCGGCCTTCTCCACGGAGGTCACCTGGAATTCCCTTGATCCCATGAAGCGGCCTTCGATGACAAATGCCAGAAGGTAATTCCCTTCCTCCAGCTGAATGGGGGCCTCTACCCGGTCGGAGTAACGGCTTACCGACTGTGGCCCTCGAACGGAGATAGACCTGAGCTCACTCGAGTGGAGGATCTCCCTCCCGGAACGTCTTATCGACCACTGTTCCAGGTAATAGCCGCCGGGGCCCGACCAACCACGCTCAACCAAGAAAGGCAGAGTCAAGCCATTCTCTACGAGGATGCCCTCATCAAACCGGCGATCCTCGGGCACGACTTTCGCATCGATCAGCTCAACTATGTACTCCTGCGGCATTCTCAGCCTCGCCTCCACTCGCTGTCAGTTGGGATGATGATACCCACGCGCGGCTGTGCCCTCTCGTTTCCTGTGATCCTCGGAGCGGCCCACCGATGTAATCCTTCGCTCGGCGGCACGATCATCGATTAGCAAGAGCGAGCTGCTTCTAGCTTCGAACCTGCCCGTCCCCCCAGACGACATATTTGCAGGTGGTCAGCTCCCGAAGCCCCAGGGGGCCCCGAGCGTGGAGTTTCTGGGTCGAGATCCCTATCTCCGAGCCATAGCCGAACTGCTCGCCGTCGCTGAAGCGCGTAGAGGCGTTTACAAAAATGGTGCCCGAGTCAACCTGTTTGGCAAATGCTTCTGCCGCGTCCGGGTCCCCTGTCACTATCGCCTCGGCGTTCGAGGTGCCCCATTGGTTGACGTGGGAGATGGCCTCCTCCAGGGAAGGAACGACCTTTACTGCAAGGATGAGGTCCAGAAACTCGGTTCTCCAATCCGCTTCAGTAGCCGGAACGGCCTGCGGCCAGAGGCGACAGACATTCTCATCACCGCG
>DATACZ010000054.1:0-6166 GCA_036258795.1 Actinomycetota bacterium | reverse complement strand
ATCCAAGAGCCATCTTGAAATTTCCTGAGCCTAATAGGAGCCGCGTGTGGCCGGCGATTCTGTTCTTTCGAGGCTACCGAGCTGACTTCGTGCCCTTCCTGGACGGGCGCCGCGATTGGCCGAGTAACAGGTGACCTCGGGGGCACGCTTGTCGCGACATGCTTCCGATCCTTCCGGGGACCTGGGCTCGAGGGCGGCCTCTCCTGGACCGGCACGGCCGCGATGCGCGGGGGGACATCAGGCTTGGGCGGTACGCTTGTCGCCGGACGCCTCTGAGCCTTCGGGGCATCTGCGTTCGGGAGGGGCTTCTCCTCAGGCGAGGGCTCTTCGACTGGGCCGCGCTCGCTTCGATCCTCGGTAAGCTCCGGAGCGGCAAGGACCTGGATTTCACGCGCAAAGTCCGCGATCAAGGACTCGAGAACCATGCTCTCGGGCTTTACTTGTCGGTCCTTGGCCAGCTTCACTGCCCTGGTAGGGGGGAAATCGGAAGCATCACGCCGAATGGTGTCTTTCTCGAGCCGGGCGCTCGGAGGAGGTGCCCGGCGTCTACCCGGGTCGCCTCGTGGGGTGTCTGGTGATCACCTGCTGATGGCGGCGGCGCTTGATCGTTTCCTTCCTCGCCGATCCCTGACCATTTCCATACGACAGCAGGGCCTCCTGCGTCGTCGGGGTCGGGCCTTCGCCATATAAGACGCTCGATTCCTTCCTTGAAGGCCCAGGACCGCTTCCACGTGCGTAATCCCCCTCGAGCGTACTGCGCACAGATGCCAAGGCATCCAGCAGATGTGCGCGCCCCGCTTCCAACGCTCGAATCTCCTCTATCAGCTCCGCTCGCTGTTCCTCGAGGGCCGAAAGGATGCGATCCCGCTGAAATCGCGCTTCGGCCACCATCTGCTTGGCCTCGGAGTGCGCATCGGCAACGATCTGCTCACCGTCCGAGCGAGCTTCGGCGACATAAGCCTGGGCTTCCGCAGTTGCTCGCCGGAGAACTTCGGCGGCCTCTACGTCCTTTTTGTGAGCAATGGAGGCTGCGGCCTCCTGAGCACCCTGCAAAATCTCTTTCTCGCGGGCGTGTGCACGCTTGACAATCTCGGACGCCACTTCCTGCGATGACTGAAGGGCACGCGCCATCCTAGAGGGCAGCTCGGCCAGTAGCTCGTCGTCGCTCATGGAGCTGGCGCCCTCCAACATGCGCTCCAGCTCCTTAACGCGCGTAGCGAGCTTTCCGTTGACGGCGCGTAGGGCTTCGAATTCATGGGTGACCTTCTGGAGCCACTCCCAGACATCCTGCTGGGCAACTTCGGGGCCATCGGGAACGGACGCGAGCGGGTTGTTGCTCAATAGGTCAACAACCAGCTTCATTTGCCTAACATCGCGCACAAATCGGGCCCTCCACGCAGAACCCCGGTCTCCGGCAGTTCACCCCGCTGTGGTGTTGCTGCAACCGGAAGGGTTCTACCGTCACAGACGAGACTTGCAACCCTCAATCTCGTCCCCAGGTTATCCACAGGGGTTGACAAGACTACCATTTTCCCTAGTTCAGCAACAGAGTGAGCGGCCCGGGCGGGACGGACGATCCTGGATTGGTGGGTTGATGGGTGCCGGGCAATAATGCCCGGCTCTGTACCTTCTAAGCCCCTTCGGCTTCGTCTTCGGGGTAGACGGAGCGTGGGTGGTTAGCCTTGGTATCCGGCAGTACGCCGGCGATCAGCCCATCGAGGCCTTCCGACGGCTCTGCAGATTCGACCGATTCTCGAGCGTTGCGCAAAAGAGACTCCACTGTGGCAAGGCGCGTCAAGGCCTCTTCTTCAGCTGCGCGGAGGCGCTCATACCGGGTTCTTGCCTCGGCGAGCACGCCCGTCACGTTCGCGCTGGCGGCACGCTCCAGGCTGGTCGCCTTGATACGAGCTTCGTGCTCAATGGAAGCGGCATATTCCCGGGCCTCTTTCTCCAATGAGGCGGCAAACTTCTGCGCTTCGTTTTCGATGCGGTCGGCCTCGGATCGAGCTGCCGCACGTATCGCCTCCGCGTCTTTCTCGGCCTGTTCCCTTATGCGATTCGCCTCGTCCAGCTGCCGCATGGCGGCGTTGTTGGTTCTTCCTGCTTCTTCAATGGCCGCTTTACGAATCTCTTCCGCTTTGAACTTTGCGCTGGAGGTGAGGTCGTCGGCAGCCTGCTCGGCGGAATTCAAGATCGCGGAGATACGGTGTCCCAACTGGTCGGCAGGAGTTTTCGTGGCGCTTGCTGAACGAAATTCAGAGGCTACTTCAGCCAGGAACGCTCGAACCTGCTGAGGGTCGTACCCACGAAGGGCCAGCGGGAACTCCGCATGTTCAATCTCATGAGGGTCCACAGTAGGGGCATTGTACCTTGCGATAGTTAAGCCTGGTCAACGATTTTTAAAGAATGAGGCTCTTAGGCGGCATGATTCTGCGCCGTAAGCACGTCGCCGCGCCGGTTAATCTCGGCGCCCGGCAGATCATCCTACGGCCGAAACCAGATCGCTAGGGCGCAGCCACTGAAGAGTTTGTTCCTTACCCCGACCGGGAAGCCTAATCGGCATCGAGGGCCAAGCAGGGGGAACGAATGGACCGATACCCCGATGACCGCAGATCCGAGGACGGAACCGTAGAACCTGATGAGGCTGATCCCACTCCTCCCGGTGTGGGACCCCGCACGGAAAATGCCGGAGTGGAGGGGCAGCCGGGAGGGCCACAGGTCCCCATATCGCCGGGGGACGAGATAGAAGCTCCCGAGTAGTCTCCTTCACGCCCACGGCATCCCTCGACGCAGAGGACGCAGGGTTGCCCACCCTGAAGGCCACAATTCCATCGCTACCCGAGGAGAGGAGAGAAGATGCAAAGGACACCCGTCAACCCATGGGAGTGGTCCCTTCAGTTTGGCTTCAACCAGGCGGAGGTCATCGAGGGCCACCAACGCGAGCTGGTTTGCTCGGGCCAGACCTCGGTCGATGCGGAAGGAAGCCCACAGCACCCCGATGACATGGGGGCCCAGCTCGGCCTGGCTCTCGACAATTTGGAGGCGGTCCTGAAAGGTGCAGGCATGACCCTCAGCAACGTGGTGCGGCTCAACATCTACACGACGGATATGGATGCCTTCTTTCAGAATGCCGCTGTTCTAGGTGAAAGGCTAGGGCCAGCCGGCGTTAGGCCGCCCAGCACTCTTTTGGGCATTTCTCGCTTGGCTTTCGAGGGATTGATGGTGGAGCTGGAAGCTACCGCCCGAGACTGAAACGCTGCTTCTACTAGGGCAGAGGATTCTTGGTGGGACGGGTGAAGCCACGGATCCACCGATAGCCGTACCCGGGAAGCTCGACCTCTTCATCCGCGACAGGCTCCACACCCCACTTGCTTCCATCCGCGAACTCGAGCTCAAGATTGTGAGCCCGCTCACCGGCCAGCCGGCGGAGGTTTAGCGTCTTCGGCTGATCGGTCAAGTTGTGCACCGTCAACACCAGATGCGTCTCCCAGTCGAAGCGGTGGACCAGAACGTCCGGCTGTCCAGAATCGACCACCTCCACCTGTCCGTAGCCGATGGCTGAGCTTTCCTTTCGCGTCGTGATCAGCCGCTGCATCCAGTGCAGAAAGGAATTGGGGTCATCCCGCTGATCTTTGACGTTGACTCTCTTCGGGCCGAATGGCTCGGCTGCTACAGGGCGGACCATATCTGCCGGATCGCCCCCGGAGAAGCCGCCGTTGTCGGCACTGCTCCACTGCATCACCGTCCTGGCTGGTAAGCGATCCGGCAGATCGAGATTGTCCCCCATTCCGATCTCCTCGCCGTAGAAGAGCATGGGCATCCCGGGAGTCGCGAACGTCAGGCTGTAGGCCAGCTCGAGCCGGCGCCTGTCACCTTCGAGCATCGGTGGGAGCCTCCTGCGAAGGCCCCGCCCGTATATGCGCATGTTTTCTTCGGGGGCAAAGACATCGAACACCGTCTTCTTCCGCCGTTCATCGAGGCGGTCCATGTTCAGCTCATCGTGGAGACGGGCAAAGTTGAGCCACCCGCACTGCTCTGGGATGGGCGGCAGGGCTGAGAAGTGATCGGCGAGAGGCTCGGCCTCCTCGGAGGCCAGACTTGCCAGGAGAGCGGCGTTCTGACTGTAGTTGTAAAGCAGGTGCATCTCGTCCCCATCACCAAAGTATTCCGCCGTCTCCTTAGGGTCCAGGTTGGCCTCTCCAACCAATACGGCGTCCCCCCGCCGTCTCTTGATGAACGCCGCATACTCACGGAGCCACTCATGGTGTGCCTTGTTTGGTTCATCGTGGACTCCTACGGTCTCGATCAAGAACGGAGCAGCATCGAAACGGAATCCCGCGACGCCTAGCTGAATCCAGAAACGCATGATCTGCATGATCTCCTCCCGGACCTCTCGGTTTGAGTGGTTGAGGTCGGGCTGAAAGTCGTGGAAACGGTGGAAGTAGTACTGGCCGGACTCCTCGTCGAACGTCCAGTTCGTTGTCTGAAGGCCCGGAAAAATGATCGAGGTAGCTTCGTCGATCGGCTCGTCGGACCAGATGTACCAGTGTCGCTTCGGAGACTCGCGGGAGGAGCGAGACTCGACGAACCATGGATGTTCATCGGAGGTGTGGTTCGCCACCAGGTCGATGATGACCTTTATCCCCCGTTCACTTGCCGCGTGGATGAACGCCACAAAGTCGGCGATTGTGCCGTATCGAGGATCGATGGAGTAGAAGTCTGTAATGTCGTATCCGTCGTCACGATGGGGGCTCTGGTAGAACGGGAGCAGCCATACGCATGACACGCCCAGAGCCGAGAGGTGGTCGATCCGGTGGATCAGCCCCTCGAAATCACCCACCCCGTCATCGTTGGCGTCGAAGAAAGTCTTGACGTCGAGGCAGTACAGGATCGACTGCTTCCACCATAGGTCCCCACTGTCCATGCGAAGCCCGAGGCTCATGTAGCCCTCCTCAGTTGAGGCAGAACCTTGTCGCCGAAGACGTCGATGAATGCCTCCTGGTTCTCCCCGACGTTATGGCAGAAGACGGTGGTAAAGCCGAGCTCCCGGTAGCGAGCCAGGTTGTCGGCGTGCCAGTTAGGGTCGGCGCTGATATCGACGGACTTTCTCATGTCCTCGGGCCGGACAAACATGGCCGCAGCATCAAACTGCTCGGCAAGGCGTAGGTCCTGGGCGACAGGACCGGGAAAAACGTTACCTCGCCACTGCCGATGCGCCGCCTGAACCGCCTCCTCCTCGGACTCAGCCCAGGACAGGTGAGCCTGCAACATCAGGGGCTTGTCGCCCGCCCTCTCACGGAAAGCCTCGATGATCCGGCGAAGTGTGTCCTCCGGCTGGTTGACTGTGATGAGGCCATCACCCCATGATCCGGCCCACCGGGCCGTTTCCGGTGAAAGGGCCGCGGCCATCAGCGGAGGGGGCTTATCAGGCAGGGACCAAACCTTGGCTTCATGGACCGTGACGAGGCCCTCATGGGTCACCCGCTCCCCCGCCAGCAGCCGGCGAATTATGTCCACGCACTCCCCCAGCCGGTCGTTGCGCATCTCCTTGGGCGGCCACGCAGCCCCCGTGATGTGCTCGTTCATTGCCTCCCCGGAGCCGAGGGCCACCGAGAAACGGTCGTGAAACATCTCGGCAAGCGTGGCGATGGCCTGCGCCACTATGGCGGGGTGGTACCGCCCGCCTGGAGCGGTCACGACGGTAAAAGGAAGAGAGATCGACTGCATCGCCGCGCCAAGCCAGGCATATGCAAATCCCGATTCCCCCTGGTCAACTCCCCACGGCTCGATGTGGTCGGAGCTCTGGACTTCGTCAAAGCCAGCCTCGGCGCATCTTTGGACGAGCCTCAACAGATGCGAGGGCGGAAACTGCTCATGAGAGGCGTGAAAGCCAATCCGGACAGACACGGGTCCTTCTTCCATACCCGAAGCGCGCTTGGACCAACCTGGCCCGGAACACCGCCTCATAGAGCGAGCTACGGGCGGCGGGAAGCTCCATAGGCCGTCAGAGCATGCCGGTCAGCGCGTGCTGGAAGGGGCCGGACCCCCATGTCGAGCTGGCCGACCTGGCCGGTAGGCGCGGCACTCCTTAACGGGACTTCGCACCCTCCTCTCCAATCAGAGCCAAGATCCAGCCAACAAACGTTATGACGAGAAACGGGTAGGC
>DATACZ010000053.1:0-5048 GCA_036258795.1 Actinomycetota bacterium | reverse complement strand
CCTGCAAGGACGTCTCCGCGCAGATAGTCGGGCCCGCCTGCCCAGTCGGTGATCGCGCCCCCCGCCTCTTCTATCAGGAGAGCACCGGCGGCCACGTCCCACTCGCTCAGGTTTAGGTGGAAGTAACCATCGAAGACCCCTGTGGCTACCCATGCTAGATCCAGGGCAGCTGATCCGGTGCGGCGCACGTCTTCGGCGAGCAAGAACACAGACTCGAAGTAGGCAAGATAGTCGGGGAGATCGGAGCGGTCCCGACGGGGAAAGCCCGTAGCAAGAATTGCCTGGGAGTTGGGACGGGCACTGACTGCTAGACGTTCGGCTCCCGACCAGGCCCCCAACCCCCGGCCGGCGGAGAAGCAAAGACTTAGCAGGGGAGCGCTCACCGCTCCGACCACCGGCCGGCGCTCCACGATAAGCGCTACTGAGACCGCCACGGCCGGCATTCCCAATGAGAAGTTGCGCGTGCCATCGAGCGGATCCACGCTCCAGTAGGTTTCCTCCGCTTTTCCTCCCAGCTCCTCGGATACGACGGCTATGCCGGGAGCTTCCCGGTGCAAGGTGTCGCGAATCACCTCATCGCTCTCCAGGTCCACCGCGGTGACGTAGTCGCCTGGGCCCTTCCGCTCGAGTGAACGCATGGGAAGGCCGAACTGGCTCGAAATCACCTCTCCGCCCCGCAGGACGGCCCGTTCCGCGACTTTGCGAAGGGTCTCTAGCTCGGTCTGTTCCCCCCGGGACATCCGTCGCTACCCCAGCGTCAAGGCTTGCTCGTAAGCGCTTGACGAGCCGCGCTCTGTGGCGGCGGTAAGCCGGCCTGGGAAGTAGGATCGGATCACATCGACCAGCCGGTCGACCGACGGCCACCAGGGACCCTGAGGTAGATGGGCAAGGGCATGAAGGGTCCTCGCAGCCGTTTCGGCTGCTTCGGCCGCCACCACCTCGGCCACTCTTGACGGCCTTTGGCTGCGCAGTACGCCCAAGTGGAAGTCGTACTCATGCGGCTCAGGGCTGACTGGCTGTATGGCGGTGGCCGGCTCGTCGACAATTACCAGGTAGTAATCGGGCATCTCCAGCCGTCCCTTGCGCCAAGCCGCGATCGCTTCACCGGCTCGCTCCTCGAACTCGTTGCCGGAACTCCCAACCGTCCACATCCTCCGCCACTCAGCGGCCAGCTCTCCCAGCGGATCGGCCGCTACAACTGCGTAAGGTGCCAGCCGGCGTCCTGCCTGGACGAAGGCCTCGAACGAAGCCTCCAACCCTGGGCCGGAAGGCTCCAGGACCGTTACGTTGGAAGGCTTGTTCAGGTGGCGGAGTAGTTCGGCGCCAAAGTCACCCACGAGGGCAACCACGGTCGAAGAGCCCCTACGCATGTTCCCATGATAGGAAGTCACCACTGACATGGCTTTCCGCTATCTCCGAAGAGCTCTTCTAGTTGTGGTGCCGGCAGCCCTCCTCATCGGTGGACTGGCGGCCGCCTACGCCCTCGACGACCCCGAGGAGGGCCGTGTCGGACGCAACGTCACCGTGGCCGGCCGGCCTGTGGGGGGGATGTCGGAGGAGCAGTTGGCTGGCGTGGTCCAGCAAGTTGCCGCCCGCTTCGCCGATGCCCGGGTAGAGGTCAAGGCTCCCGGCGGGGGCTTCACCACCGACACACGGGCCATGGGGGTTGCCGTACAGGTCGAACCCACGGTGGAGGCAGCCATGGGATTTGACCGAAGGGGTTCGGCCCTCGATCGCTTCGGAAGCTGGCTCCGTTCCTTCCTGGGGGCCCGGCCGGCGCCTCTGCGACTGTCGGTCGATGCCGCGGCGGTCCATAAAGTGGTCTCCTCCCAAGATCCGGGACCTCGCAGGCCGCCGCGTGAGCCCACCATCAGAGAGCAGGATGGCCGGCTGAGGGCGTTAGAAGGGGCGCCGGGCAACGGAATCGATCCCGCCGACGTGATCGATAAGCTTCCCGATGCCGCCAGCCGGGGGCTGCCCATCACGGTGGAGGTGGACAGGGGAAGCGTTGATCCCCGCTTCTCGATGGATGATGCGGCTCGACTGGCTCGGGAAGGCGAAGAGTTGACCGCCTCCGGTCTGGACGTAAAGGCGGCAAGTCAAGAGGCGACGGTGCCCCCTGCGACTCTTCGTTCATGGCTGCGCTCGATGCCCACGGACGCCGGCTTGCAATTGACCGTGGACGCACCTGCGGCCGCGGCGGACCTCAGCAAGCTGCTTACCAAGACCGACCCTCCACCGAAGGACGCTTCGTTCACGGTCGTCGGCGACCAGGTGAGCATCGTTCCCGGCCAGCCCGGGCTCGGCTGCTGTGCAGACGCAGCAGGAGAGGTCGCCGGTCAGGCAGTGATCAGCCGGGTCAGGCACCGGGTGGATCTCCCGCTAAAAGAGGTGGAGCCGGAGGTGACCGCGGTGGACCTGTCCCTTCTAGGAATCAAGGAGCTGGTCGGCACCTTCACCACTAATCACGCCGCCGGCCAATCGCGGGTGAACAACATTCACCTGATCGCCGACATGGTCAGGGGGCAGATCATCAAGCCCGGCGAGACCTTCTCGATCAATAGGTTGACCGGCGAGCGAACCAAAGAGAAGGGCTTTGTGGTGGCCCCGGTCATCGAGGAAGGAAAGTTCGAGGACTCTGTAGGCGGAGGCGTCTCACAGTTCGCCACCACTATGTTCAACGCCGCCTTCTTCGCCGGCCTGGACATTCCCGAGTACCAATCCCACAGCATCTACATCTCCCGCTATCCCTACGGCCGAGAGGCCACGCTGTCGTATCCCAAGCCCGACCTGGTGCTCCGCAATCCCAGCCCTTATGCGGTTCTAGTCTGGACCAGCTACACCGACAGGAGCATCACGGTGAGCATGTTCTCCAGCAAGTGGGTGGAATCCGTTCAGACGGCACAGACTTCAGAGTCAAGAGGCGGCTGCAAGCTGGTAAGGACGGAACGAACCCGCACCGTACTTGCCGACAGATCGACGATGGTGGATCGCGTCAACGCCCTGTACCGTCCCGGCGAGGGCGTCAAGTGCACGTAGCCGGGCAATTCCGCTGGGATAGCTCTATTCGCTGTTAGCATCGTTCACCCAGTCAACAAGGGGTTAACTATGTCTACGCAAGAAACCGAATCTGACTTCTGGGATTCCAGTCCCGATGGGCCAACTCTCCGGGGTAGCGTTTTTTGGGCACGCTTCCTGCGCCTTTTGAAGCTGGCGGGCCTGGCGCAGTAAGCGGCACCGCTGGGCGACCTACTCCACCGTCACCGGTCTGTCGTTCGGAACCAAGTTGATCCAGACGTTCCCAGGCGCAAGCTTGATGGGCTGTCCCGCTGCGTCGACAAGCTTGGTCTGATCGGTCAATGCTGGCCGATTCCAGCTTCCCTGTATCGCCTGGCCTAACCGCAGCACCGTGGCTTCTCCGCCGCCGTTTACCAGGATCTCCGGTGACTTTCCTCTGCGGTCAACCTGTACCTTCAGCACGACGACGTTGACCGCGCTCAACTGAGCGCCCGAAGCCGAGTTGTGTGGCTGGCCTGCGAACGACCTGAGGTACCTGCGGCCTGCGGCATCGTAGGCGTAGCTGACGGCACTTCCTGCTCCCGAATACGAGAAGGAGACTTTGTTGCCCGCCGGAGCGGGTTGAGCCGGCGCCCCTGCCGGGGGTGAAGGCGGTGAAGCCGGCGTGACAGGGGAAGCCGGTGAAGCGGCCAGGGACCGGTCAAAGACCAAGCCGGTCTTGGGAGGCCCAACCACGCCCGCAGCTAAGGGAAGTGAGCGGATGCGGTCCGTCGAGGTGTACAGGTTGTGCGGTGCCGACCGCCCACGCCGCCGGGAGTATGCCGAGCTGTTGTTTCCGTGCTTTAGGTCGATCACTCCGGCCGTTCCGGCGACCTTGGCCAACACGTTGGGAGATCCGCCCGAGTAAGCGAAAAGCGCGGGCGCGTACTGCACCAGCAGGTCGGGATCAACGGCTCGGGCGCTACGGGTGGGGCCCAGATCGGCTGCGTCCCCACAGTGGAACATGGCCAAGAAGCGGGTGATGCCACCCTCGACAAGCTCCTCGTAGACAATGTCGGCCAACTCCAACCCCGTCTGGGGCCTAGCCATCGGGTGATTGTCGATCTTGACGCCAATCGCCGGCCTGTTGATGTCGACCCCGGGCGGGGGTTCGAGGCCTGTCAACGGGCATAGGACCGGTTCTGGGGTCGGGGAGGGCGATGGTGGAGGCGTCCTTGGTCTGCGAACGGGTGTGGGCTCCTGCCTGCAAGCCGCGGCAAGCATGCCAACCAGAAGCAGAAGAACTACCAGATGTCGTCTCATCGGCCGGTAAGGCTACACTGCCGTCCATTGGAGACGCGCTGAACGGTGCTTTACCGGAAGTCCCTTGACGGCAGATCCGACTTTAAAGACAGGCTCAACGGCTCAATCTTCACGGCCAGCAGGTTGATCACGCCCTCGGCCCTCTCCAGGCGGCCGGTTATCAAAAGAGCCGGGGACGTCCTGGCCACCTTTCGATAGCGGGTCCACACTCCAACCTGGCAGATCACGTTCACCAGCCCGGTTTCGTCTTCCAGGTTGATGAAGATGGTTCCCCCGGCCGTGGCCGGGTTTTGCCGGTGGGTAACCACCCCTCCTACAACCACGGTGCTGCCCGAGCGAGCTGTGGCTAGGTCGGCTGCGCTCAGCACACCTCGGCGCTCCAACTCCGGGCGGATGAACTCGACCGGTGATTTGTCAGGCGACAGGCTCGTGGACCAGAAGTCGGCCGCCGCCTCTTCTATGGGCGCCATGGCGGGTAGCCGTGGCGGGTCTGCGCCGGTCACCACGTTGGCCAGCTGGTCCTCACCGCTCCGGGCAATCACGCCTGCTGCCCAAAGCGCTTCACGCCTGCTGAGTCCGAAGCAGCTGAAGGCACCGGATGTGGCCAGGGCCTCCATCTGTGGAACGCTCAGGTTGCATCGGCGAGCCAGATCCTCCATGTCCCCGTAGGGCCGGCCGGCGGCAATCCGCTCGGCCAGCTTCTCGCCGATGGTTCGGACATAGCCGAT
>DATACZ010000052.1:0-5454 GCA_036258795.1 Actinomycetota bacterium | reverse complement strand
GCCTTGCGGTGATGCACCCGAGCAAAGACTTCCTGAGGATGCGCAGGTGTTAAATGTAGCGGTGCGGCCCGAGAAGTAGTCCGGGATAGTGTAACGGCAGCACCAGGGACTTTGGATCCCTTAGTGAAGGTTCGAATCCTTCTCCCGGAGCGTGGGTTCCCACACAGAAGACATCGCCGCAGTGATTCTGGCCGCCGGTCTGGGAAAGCGGTTCTCCTCCGCCGTCCCCAAGGTCCTCCACTCGGCGGCCGGGACTCCTCTCATTCATCACGTCCTGGGCGCCGTGGAGAAGGTGCGGAACCTCAAGCGGCTGTTGGTGGTGGTCGGAGCAAGCAAGGATGCCGTTATCGAGTCGGTTAGGGCCCGGTGTCCAAGTGCGACCTTCGTGGAGCAGGCGGAGCTGCTTGGAACCGGGGATGCACTCCGCCGCTGCCGGGAGGCGCTCCGAGACTTCGAAGGCACAGTTCTGGTGCTCCCAGGTGATGGCCCCCTCATCCGCGCGGGGACGCTTTCCATGCTGGCGTCCGAGCACAAGAAGGCACAATCTGCGTGCACCCTTCTCACAGCCAGGTTGGACGACCCTACCGGGTACGGCCGGATAAAGCGCAATCCGGTGGGCGCATTCCTGGAGATAGTGGAGGAGGCGGACGCCTCCATCGCCGAGCGGGCGATCAAGGAGGTCTCCGGGGGGATCTGGTGCTTTGAAAAGGAGCCTCTTTTTGATGCACTCGACCGGATCACCAACAACAATGCCCAGGGAGAGTATTACCTGCCGGATGCAGCAGCAGTAATAGCCTTCCAAGGCGGGCGGGTACACACGGTCGCGGCCCCCGACCCGGGGGAGATCGAGGGAGTAAACGACCGGGGGCAGCTCGCCGAGGCCACCAGACGGCTCAGGGCTCGCAAGGTGGCTCAGGTAATCGCCGCGGGTGTTACGGTTGAGGACCCGAGCACGACGTACATTGATGAGGCGGCGGTGATAGGAGCGGAGACGGTACTCCGGCCGCTCACGTTCATCGAGGGTTCAACGCAGGTCGGCAAGCACTGCTCGATTGGTCCTTCCACCAGGGTGGTCGACTCGGTGGTTGAGGACGGCGCCGAGATTACCTTCTCAGTAGTCAAAGGGGCGCACATCGGAACTGGGGCCAGCGTTGGCCCGTACGCGTCGATTCGGCCCGGGACGCGTCTGCAGGCAGACAGCAAGGCCGGCACCTTTGTCGAGATCAAGGGTTCGACTATCGGGGAGGGTTCCAAGGTGCCACACCTGTCATACGTGGGAGACGGTGAGATCGGCAAGGGGGTAAATCTTGGTGCCGGAACCATTACCGGCAATTACGATTCCGAGACGCGGGTAAAGTCCAAGACAGTAGTAGAGGATGGAGCTTTCACCGGTTCCGACACCACCCTGGTAGCTCCTGTGAGGGTGGGACGCAACGCCGGGACGGGAGCAGGGTCGGTGGTGACCAGGGACGTCGAGGAAGGTGAGATCGTAGCCGGGGTCCCCGCCAGGCCGTTCCGGAAGCGTAAGACAGAAGGTACCGAGACTGGGCACTGAGGTGGCGGTTAAGGGCTAGTGGAGATAGGCGTTAAGAAGCGAGCCATGATCTTCTCGGGGACCTCGAACCCCGAGCTTGCAGACGAGATCGCCGCCCACCTGGGCATGAGGCTTGGGGAGGTGGAGCTCTCGAGATTCGCCTCCGGTGAGATCTACGTTCGCTTTCAGGAGTCGGTCAGGGGAACCGACGCCTTCGTGGTGCAGAGCCATTCCCACCCCGTCAACGAGATGATCATGGAGCAGCTCTGCATGATCGATGCCTTGAAGCGGGCCAGCGCCAAGCGAATCAACGCAGTGATTCCCTTCTACGGGTACTCCCGCCAGGACCGCAAGTCACTCGCCCGGGAGCCCATCTCGGCTCGGCTAGTGATGGATCTTCTTTCCGCCGCCGGCGCCGATAGGATTCTGACCGTCGACCTCCACAGCGGGCAGACTCAGGGCTTCTTCGATGGCCCCGTCGATCACCTGACCGCTCTGCCCATACTCTCCCAATATGTCGAGGAGAAGTATCCGGAGAACTTGGTGGTCGTGGCCCCGGATGCCGGCCGCGCCGGGCACGCCGCCAAGTATGCTCGCCACCTGCACGCCCCCATAGCGGTAATGAACAAGTCCCGCCGCGCCGATGTCCGCAACGTCTCCAGACCCGGGGGCCTGGTCGGCGAGGTCGCCGGCCACCGATGCCTCGTGGTCGACGACATGATCGACACTGCCGGCACGCTGATCGGAGGAGTGGACGAGCTGCGCAGGAACGGCGCCGAGGAGGTGATCGCAGTGGCCACTCACGGGCTGTTCTCCGGCGAGGCCGTCGAGCGCATCGAGCGCTCCGAGCTCAGCGAGGTGATAGTCACCAACACGCTGCCCGTGGCGCACAGGTCGCAGGCCAAGAAGATTACCGTCCTCTCGATCGCTCCCATCATCGCCTCGACCATCAAGGCGGTGTTCGAAGATGAGTCGGTGTCGGAGATCTTCCAGGGAGAGCACCTGGAAGCGATTCCCCCGGAGACGCCCTGGCCTAAGTGAGGAGCAAGTAAGGCGGTATTGCTCCACACGCGACGGCGGGGAAGAGTCGGCTGGAAGCGGTTAGACTGCAAGAACAGTGGAAGTGACCCTCGAGGCAACGCCGCGCACCGAGACGGGCAAGGGACCCGCCCGGAGGGCCCGCGCCTCGGGTAAGGTGCCTGCGGTCCTTTACGGCGCCTCGGTCGAGGCCACTTCTCTCCTGGTGGATGCCAAGCAGGTCTGGCAAGCCCTCCATACGGACGCCGGGTCCAACGTCTTGATCAACCTGGTAGTGGGTGGCGAATCCCGGTACCTGACAATCGCTCGGGAGGTCCAGAGGCATCCCATCCGCGGCAACATCCTTCACGTCGACTTCTTCAACGTGAAGCGCGACGTGAAGATTCATGCCGACGTCCCCGTCCACGTCGTGGGTGAGTCTCACGGGATCAAGGAGGGCGGTCAGCTCGACCACCATCTCTATGAGCTCAAGGTAGAAGCGCTGCCGGCCGAGATTCCCACCGCGCTGGAGGTGGACATCACCGCCCTCGGCATAGGTGACAGCCTGCACGTAGGCGATCTTCGACTTCCGGCGGGAGTGGAGGTTCTCAACTCTGCCGACGACCTGGTGCTTCAAGTCATCGAGCCGATCGTCATGAAGGTTGAGGAGGAGCTTCCGGAAGTGGCCGAGGAGGCCGAGGAGCTGGAGGGCGAGGAGCCATCCGAGGCCGAGGACCAGGGTTCGGAATAGTTAACCCTGCTCGACCGTTACTCCAGTATCCCTGCATCCGCCGCTGATGGCGGCTCCGAGCCAGACCTAGGTCCCTGGCTGGCCGTCGGCCTCGGCAACCCGGGATTGCGCTACCGGCGCAGCAGGCACAATGCCGGTGCCCGGGCGATCGACAGGCTGGCGAAGACCCTCGGTTCAAAGCTCAAGTTCTCGAAGCTTCCGGCGGAGGTGGCGGAGACCAGGACGGATGGAGTTAGGCTGTTGCTGGCTCGTCCATCGACCTACATGAACGACAGCGGTAGAGCGCTGGCGGCGCTGCTTCGCTACTACCGAATCGATCCGGAGAACCTCGTCGTGATCCACGACGACGTCGACCTGCCGTCGGGCGCTCTTCGGGTCAAGAAGGGAGGCGGAAGCGCCGGACACCACGGTATCGAATCGATCACCGATGTGATCGGGACGAAGGATTTTTTCCGCATACGGGTGGGGGTGGGCCGTCCGGTAACGGACGAGCTGGTGCCCCCAGATTTCCTGCTGCGCCCGATGTCAAAGCAGGAGGCGGCGCTCCTCGAGGACGCTGAGTCCCGGGCGGCCAACGCCGTGTTGGCGCTGATACACGAGGGCTTGGATACAACGATGAATCGCTTCAACGCATCGCCAAAGGCTCGATAGCCGTCAGGCGGGCAAGGAAGGAGCTTTGGTCAAAGCTGCAGAGATGAGTGACGTCCTGACAATCTGGGACCGTACCGACCTGCTCGACAGGATCCTGTCGGAGCAGGAGGCGGGCGTTCCCGAGGTAGCCCGCGCCTTCACCGTGGCCGGTCTGGCCACCCGCGTCCCCACGCTGGTCGTGGTGCTGTCCCGGAGCCGTGACGCGGAGGCCTTCAAGGAGGCGCTCGGGTCGTGGATGGATCCGGCTCAGGTCGTCCTGTATCCGGCTTGGGAGGTTCTGCCCGGCGAGGCCATCTCCCCGACGCTGGAGACGATGGGCCGCCGCATCAAAGTCCTGAGGGACCTGGCACTTGGAAGGTACCCCAAGGTGATCGTTACCTCGGTGCGCGCTGCAGTGCAGGAGGTGGCGCCGCCTCCTCTGGAGGCCATTCGGCTGGAGCCGGGGGTCGACCTGCCCTTGGATGAGATAGTCACCAAGCTGGTCGAGTACGGCTTCGAACGGAACTACCTGGTTGAGCGGCCCGGAGAGTTTTCGGTACGAGGCGGCATCCTGGACATCTTTCCGGCCGTCGACGGGCCTTTCCGGGCAGACTTCTTTGGTGATGAGATCACCGACTTGCGTCGCTTCTCGGCGTCCAGTCAGCGCAGCGGTGAAGCTCTTCGGGTGGCGGAGGTTACTCCCTGCCGCGAGCTCCGGCTAAACGGCGAGGTTAGGCAACGAGCCTCCGCCATCCTGGAACAGGAGCCTGAGGAGAGCGACCGTTACGAGGACCTCGAGCGACTTGCCAACGGGGTCATGTTCCCGGGGATGGAGGCCTACCTCAGCACCGTGGCCGGGCCCCTGAAAAAGCTAACTGATTTTCTTCCGGATGAGGGTCTCGTGGTCCTTTCCGATCCCAAACAGTGCCGGGACCGCGCGGCGGACTTCCTCGAGCAGGCGGAAAGCTGGGGCGGCAAGCAGGCCAAGGGGCTGTTTGTCGACCTCGAGCAGGTCGCGGAGCCCTCCCGCACCGTCGAGCTGTGGCCATATCGCCGGGGCGACGCCGGGGTAGACCTGGAGGTCTCCGGCTGGGATGAGTACGCGGGTAGGGTCGAGAACCTGGCCAAGCGGTGCCAGGACCTGGTCAAGGCAGGTGCGACGGTCCTGGTGGCCGGCGGGCGAAGCGCAAACCGAGCGCGGGAGGTTCTGGCTGATGCCGGACTGGGTCTCCCCATCGCTCCCGCCGCCAAGGCGGGAGAGGCCTCCATCACCCAGATGTCGGTCGGCAAGGGCTTTCTCCTTCGGTTCGACGGGGAGCCCGTGCTGGCGGTGGTGGGGGAGGCCGACCTATTTGGCCGCCGGAGGCCGGTGGCGGCCCCTGTTGTTTCGGCACCCGCTCGTGCTGCCGCTCTGCTGCTGCAGCTTGCCCCCGACGACTATGTGGTCCATGAGATCTACGGGGTGGGGAAGTATCACGGCATGGTCACCCGCGAGGTGGCCGGAGTCAGCCGGGACTACCTG
>DATACZ010000051.1:0-8455 GCA_036258795.1 Actinomycetota bacterium | reverse complement strand
CGCTCGCTTGGTGGACCGGATAAAGGCAAGGCTCGGATTCGCTCCCTTCGGTCGCTCCGAGGCCCGGGAAAGGCAAGGCGTGGAAGGCTTGGACTCCCCCGCTTCGCTCGGCCGGCTGGTCCTTGGCTGGTCGATTGCAGGGCCTCGATCAGTCAGTCCTCAGAGCGGGGTTGATCTCGGACAGCGAGAGGTTGAAGATGCCCTCCAAAATCCGCCGGGCGATGGGAGCGGCGGTCTCTCCTCCATGGCCACCCTCCTCCAACATGACTGCCACCACGTATTTTGGGTTTTGAACCGGCGCGTACGCGGCAAACCAGGCGTAGGGCTGTTTGCCCAAGACCTCGGCCGTCCCGGTCTTCGAGCCAACGCCTATGCTCTCGAGGGGAAAGCCCGAAAATGCTGAACTGGCCGTGCCTACGGTGGTGACCGCCTCCAGACCGGCACGAACCGCCTGGAGATTCGTGGGGTTTATGCCCAGAGAACCGGACTTCTCGGCCGGAAAGGCCTTTCTCACGCTGGCTCCCTCCATCAGCTTCAGGCCAACATGAGGCCGATAAATAGTTCCGCCATTCGCTATCGCGGCGTAGTGGCTGGCAAGCTGAAGAGGAGTGGCCAGCACGTCGCCTTGGCCGATCGACATGTTGATCGTGTAACCGGGGAGCCAGATGTTGTAGGGGAACGCCGCAGGAAACCTGGCATGAACCTCCTTCAACCAGCCCTCGTCGGGAACCCGGCCGGCTTTCTCAAATGGCATTTCCAGCCTGGTCCTCGTCCCGAAGCCGAACTTTCTCGCCCACTGCTGGAGCCGCTCCTCTCCGCCACCCCGGAAGCGCCTGTAAAACTCAGCTCCCCAGGGGTAAAAGACGGTGTCGCATGAGTCGGCAATGGCCTGAGTAAGGTTCATCACCCCTGAGTCAGTCCTCTTCCAGTTCCTGAATGTGGTGTTTGCATACCGGTAGGAGCGGGGGCAATTGAACCTCCCGTTGACCGAGGCAATTCCATCCTGAAGCGCAGCCAGGGCGGTTACCGTCTTGAATGTGGAACCGGGCGGGAAAGCGGCCTGGGTCACCCGGTTAAGCAGGGGATTCGATGGGTCGCTGGAGAGAGCCTCGAACTCGCTGCTTGAAATGCCGCCGACAAAGGCCCCCGGTTCGTAATCGGGATAAGAGGCCATGGCCAGGATCTCCCCGTTGGTCGGGTCCATAACCACCGCGCCCCCAGCCGGAGCCAGATACCGCTTGCCGGACTCCTCGTCGTAGATGTTCCGCGCCTTCTCGATTCCTTTAATCAGGGCTTCCTCCGCCAGCGCCTGAATACGTGCGTCGATGGTGGTGACGAGATCCTGTCCGCGCCGAGCCTCGCGCCTGCCCAGGGTCCTCCGTACCTTGCCGGTGGCGTCCACTTCGAGCTTCAGCAGGCCTTCTTTCCCGTGCAGCTCGTGCTCGTAGGCATACTCGATGCCGCTCCGTCCGATGATCGATCCCGGCCTAAAGGAGCGGTACCTGGGCTCATTCAGCTGCTCCTGGTTGATCTCACCCAGATAGCCGAGTACGTGGGCTGCCAGCTTTCCTTTGGGATATTCACGAACCGGTCGGACTTCGGTTATCACCCCAGGAAATTCCTCTTGATGCTCCCGTATGTAAACCATCGTTTCCTCGGGAACATCCTCGGCCACCGGAATCGGGGCGTAGGGCAGCAAGGTCCTGTCCTTCAGCCGTTCTTCGATTTGCTCTCTGGACACGCCGAGGGCCTGGGCCAGACGCTGAAGGGTGGCTTCTCGGTCGGTCATCTCATCCCTTCGGATCGACACGACCAGCGACGGCCGGTTACCCACCAGCAACTCCCCATTGCGGTCGAGGATGTGTCCCCGAGCCGGCTCCGAGGGGATCAGCCGGATCTGGTTGCTCTGGGCTGCCTGAGCATAATCGTCGTGATTCAGCACCTGGAGGAAGTAAAGCCTGAGAACCAGGGAGGTGACGAGGGAGGCGAATATAGCCCCCAAAAAGGTGACCCGGAGCCGGGTGCTGGAGTCGTGACTCATCACCATTGGACCACCTTCTCAGGACGATAAAGGGCTGCAATTCGCTTCACTGGCGGGTACACGAATGGCACCAAGAGTGTGTTGTAGATCGCAGTCAGAAGGATCACGACTATGGCTCGGTCGAGCCCTCCGGTTCGGCGACCAAGCATAGCCTGGAGCATCTCGTACAGAGCGCTCGCCGACAGGGATCCAGCAAAGACCCCAGCCGCGGGGACCATAACGGATGTGCTCTGCAGATAAGGCCGAATGCTGCCCACGGTGTAACCAACAATCAGATAGGAAAGTCCGGTCAACCCCTTGGGGGAGTCGAGAAGGAGGTCACGCAGCAGGCCTCCTGAGAATCCCAGCACGGCTCCTGCGGTCGCGCCTTCAATGAGGGCGAAGCAAATGACCACCGCAACGACCAAATCCGGCGACACCCCGAACAACGTTAGCCGCGCAAAGACGGTCGACTGGAGCAGGACCGCGGTGAGTATTGTTAATCCAAAGACCGCACTACGTCGCATGAACGGGTTAGGTTCCCGACACCACCGGGCCTGACTCGAGCAAAATCATCACTGTGTCCAGCCGCGAGAAGTCCACCATTGGCTTCACTAAAGCACTCTTGGTCAGGCCGTGGGAAGCCTTCTGCACCTTGCTCACCCGCCCAATCGGGATGCCGGGCGGGTAGACCCCCTTGTCGTACCCGGAGGTCACCACCGTCTCGCCATCCCTTATCACAGTCTTTGAGTCGATGAACTCGAACTTGAGGTCCTCCTCACTACCGCCTGAGATGACCCCCGTCTCGGAGCTCCCGGTAAGTCTGGCGCCGACTGAGTGTTGTGGGTCTATCGCCAGCAAGACCTTTGAGTAGTGAGCGGCAACCACCAAAGTCCTCCCAACCAGCCCCTCCGCAGAGACCACGGCCATGCCTACCTTCACGCCGTCTTCCACTCCTTTGTCGAGGAAAACGGTCCACTCATGATTGGAGGGGCCGGTGCCGATGACTCGGGAGGGCAAAGTCACGCCGGCGGTCCAATCCTTCTGCTTGACCAGCTCCTTGAGGCGGGCGTTCTCTCGCAGAATCTCAGGCATCCGCCTCTGTTGGGCTTTGAGCAGCTCCAGCTCGGCGGCAAGCCGCTGGTTCTCTTGTTTCAGGCTGCCCATGCGGCCAAGGCCGGAGAGAAAATCCCCCGCCGGTTGGAACGCCCGACCTATCCCCTCCTGCAGTGGAGCAACGACAGAGATGGCCAGGTTCTGCACTCGCTGCAGGGGTCCCCCGGGGTTCTCGCGGAAATCAAGCGTTACCACCGTGGCGGTAGCCGCAAGGAGGGCGGCGAGTGCCAGCCGTTGCCTTGTGGACCTCCGATACATCATCTGAGGCGGACTCCCTTCAGTCGATCGTTAGGGATTTACAAGGCAAGGCTTGGAGTCCCTTCGTCCGCACATCGCATTACTCATCCTAGGCTTCGGTCATTCTACCGGTGCTGAGCCGGCGGCAAGCCGGATCCGGGGCGCGGGTCAGAGTCCCTAAGGTCAGCTTTCGGACCGACGCCCGAAGAACTAACTACGGGCGGCGCAGCGTAACTTATCGGGCCCCTGAGGAGACCAGTACTCTCTTTAGAGCCTGAAACTCCTCGAGACACTTGCCCGACCCTATGGCCACCGCCGAGAGAGCACCCTCCGCAACGTGGATCGGCATCCCGGTCTCGTGCTTCAAACGTTCATCCAGTCCTCTAAGAAGTGCTCCTCCACCGGTCAGCACGATGCCCTTCTCCATGATGTCGGCTGCCAGCTCCGGGGGAGTCTTGTCGAGTGTGGTTTTGACCGAGTCGATGATCGAGTGCACCGGCTCCTCCAACGCCCGGCGGATCTCCTCGGCCGAGACGATGATGGTCTTCGGCAGGCCGGTGACGAGGTCCCGCCCCCGGATCTCGGCATGGGGCTCATCGGGAAGGGGAAACGACGAACCGATGGTCATCTTTATCTCCTCCGCAGTCCGCTCGCCGAGCATGAGGGAGTACTCCTTCTTGATGTAGGCGATGATCGCCTCATCGAGCTCGTCGCCGCCGATCCTTGTGGAGAGGCTGGTGACGATCCCACCCAATGAGATAACCGCCACCTCGGTCGTCCCTCCGCCGATGTCCACCACCATGTTGCCGGCCGGTTCGTGCACGGGAAGGCCGGCGCCAATCGCTGCCGCCATCGGCTCCTCGATGATGAATACCTTTCGAGCCCCGGCGGCAATCGTTGCGTCTTCAACCGCCCGCTGCTCCACACCGGTAATTCCTGAAGGAACGCAAATGACCACCCGCGGCTTTGCGAGCACCCGCCGCCTGTGAACCTTCTGGATGAAGTAGCGAAGCATCTTCTCCGTGACTTCAAAGTCGGCGATGACCCCATCCTTGAGCGGCCGGATGGCGTGAATGTGCCCCGGCGTCCGCCCGATCATCCTCTTGGCTTCCACCCCGACGGCAAGAATGGCGTTCGTCCTGGTGTTTATTGCAACCACCGAAGGCTCATTTAGAACGATGCCTCGGCCCCGCACGTAGACCAGGGTGTTGGCGGTACCCAGGTCCACCGCCATATCGCGACCCATGAAGGTGAACGCAGGGTCATTCGCCATTGGGTTACTCAACAGTTATTGGCCTTTCGAGAGGAAGCACTATCTGGCCCTAGCATATGCGCAGCACTCCCAACTAGCTATAGGGAGATTTTCGCGACCTTGGGGTAGTGAACTCAAATCCGTCCAGTCCGGACACGCTTGGGCGAGATCAAACAGGCTATTCAGCTCGACGAGCCCAGGTCCGGAAAGAATAGCTCCAATTCCCGCTCGGCTGACTCGGGCCCGTCGGATCCGTGCACGAGGTTTTCGGTGACCCTAAAACCAAAGTCCCCTCGAATAGTGCCCGGCGCAGCTTCCAGAGGGTCGGTAGACCCCATCAAAGTTCGCACCACCGAGATGGCCCCTTCCGCCCTTACCGCCAGAGCAACCAGGGGGCCCGACGTAATGAAGTCGACGAGGTCTGCGAAAAACGGCTGATCGCTGTGAACTTCGTATAGCTGGTGTGCTCGGGCTGGGTCCAGGGTCAAAAGGCGCATCGCAGCAAGCTCCAACCCCTTCCGCTCAAGGCGAGAGATGACCTCTCCGACGAGGCCCCGCCGGACTCCGTCTGGCTTTACCAGCATTAGGGTGGTCTCGGGGGAGCTTTTGGGGAAAGTCGGCATTACCGGCCACAGGATAGCCGGGAGGGCCTGTTGGGTAAACCGCTATCCTTGATGGGCTACTCTGGCCGCTAGCCGCGAGATCGGCCCTTTCCCGTCAGGTGCTCACGAGCCTCCCCAACTCCGTAGAGCGACCCGGTCACCAGAACGATGTCGTCCTCAGCTGCGGCGCTGATCGCAAGATCGACAGCCTCCTCAAGTGATTCCACCACCTTGGTCTGCTTGCCCCTGAGCACAGGAAGTGCCGCCACCTCTACCGGCGACGCGGCTCTTTTGTTGTTGAAGCGGGACACGATGAAGCGATCGGTAAGCGGGGAGAGGTTGGAAAGGATGCCCTCGATGTCCTTGTCCTTCGACACGGTAAACACCACCGTCAGATTCCTGTGGTGAAACTCTTCGGTGATCGAGCGGGCTAGCGCCGCAGCGGCATGAGGGTTGTGTGCACCGTCCAGCAGGACGAGCGGTTGATGCCCCAAGACCTCCAACCTTCCAGGTGACCTCATATCTGCCACCACCGCGGCCAGGATGCCGGCGTCCAAGGATCTGCCCATGAAGGACTCGCACGCTGCTATGGCCATCGCCAGATTGGATGCCTGGTAGATGCCGTGCAGGGGAACAAAAAGCTCCTCATAGCGGGCAAGGCCCGAATCAACTGAGATTACCCGTCCGCCCACCGCCGTCACGTTGCTCAGCACACGAAAGTCGCTCCCCAAGACACGAAGGGTGGCTCCCTTCTTTCGAGCCTGCTGTGCCACGAGCGCCCCCACCTCGGGCTCTTGACGGTCCGAGATAACCCAAGCCCCCGGCTTGATGATCTCCACCTTTTCGTGGGCATTCTCCAGAGGCGTGGACCCCAGCATCTTGGAGTGGTCAACGTCGATGTGGGTAAGGACGGCCACCACGCTTTGGATCAGGTTCGTGGCGTCCCACCGCCCTCCCAGTCCCGTCTCGACCACACCGGCAGCTACGGAGCGCTCCAACATCCACTCGAAGGCGAGCGCCGTGCTGACCTCGAAGTAAGTCATCTGTCCGAGGTCCCTCTCGACAAGGTCGATGAACGGCAGCAGGTACTCGAGCGTGGAGGCGAACTCCCGCTCCGGAATGCACTCCCAGATCAGGCCGGAGAGGCCCCACCCTGCCAGAGCCATCCTCTCCCGGATGGTCTGAAGGTGAGGTGAGGTATAGACGCCACTATTGAGGCCGTGAGCCGCCAGGATCGCTCCTGCCATCCGAGCGGTCGAGGACTTTCCGTTAGTCCCAGCCAGGTGGAGGGTGGGATATCCCAGGTGAGGGTTGTCCGTGAGCTCCAGGAGGCGGCGGATTCGGCTCAGATCCGGCTTGATCCCGAACCCTCTACCCTCGATGAGGGCACTGGCCTCCTTGAAGGATAGCGCCACCTACCTCTACCGGTCCCTCAGTTGGCTGAGCTGCGTATCGAGCTTGGCCACCAGGCTCTGCTGCTCCTCGAGCCGGCGGCGTTGCTCATCGACGACCTCCGCTGGAGCCTTGCTGAGGAAACCTTGGTTGGAGAGCTTTCCCTGAAGGCGCCCGATCTCCAAAGCGGCGTTTTCCTTGGCCTTGGCCAGCCGGGAAGATTCAGCCTCGACGTCCACGACGCCCTGAAGAGGGATGAAGATGTCAACCTGGCCGGCAACCAGCCGGGCGCCGGCCTCCTGCCTGGGGCCGGTTTGAATGGTTGCGTCGGAGAGCCTCGCCAGCTGGCGGATCACCCCAGCATTCGACCGCAGATCGCCGGCGACGTCCTCATCCTCGGTTACCAAAATCGCTCGCATCTGTAGCTTCGGATCGATCCGGTACTCCGATCGAAAGGTTCTGATGGCCGACACGACCTGTTGGATCTGGCTAAAGCTTCTCTCCGCGGCCTCATCCCTCCTCTCGGGCTGAGCCTCCGGCCATGGCGCGATCATGATCGACTGCGCCGTCCTGTCTAAGGGCAACATCAGCCAGATCTCTTCGGTGATGAAGGGCATGATGGGATGTGCAAGCCTCAGCGCCTGATCGAGGACCCCAACAAGAACCGCAAGAACCGCCTCCTTCTCGGCCTCGTCTTCGGAGTAGAGCCTCACCTTGGCGGCCTCGATATACCAATCGCAGAACTCACTCCAGATGAACTCGTAGACGGCCCGGGCCGCCGAGGCAACCTCAAAGCTCTCGAGGTTTCGGGTCACCTCATCCCTCGTGGCCTCGAGGCGAGAGAGGATCCACCTGTCACCAAGCTGCAGCCGGCTGGTATCAGGCAACGATTCAACTCGGGACTCGTTCGAGTTCGACAGGACGAAGCGGGCGGCGTTCCACAGCTTGTTGGCGAAGTTGCGGGCGCCGGAAACCCACTCGGTGTTCAGGAAAATGTCCTGACCGGTGGCATGCTCGGCAAGGGTGAACCTCAGTGCGTCGGTGCCGTACTCATCGATGAGGTCCAACGGATCGATCACGTTTCCCAACGACTTCGACATCTTCCGACCCTGGGCGTCTCTTACGATTCCGTGAACGAAGACCCAGCGGAAGGGGACTTCGTCACGGAACTGCAGTCCGGCCATCATCATCCTTGCCACCCACAGGTGGATGATCTCGTAGCCGGTCACCAGCACGGATGTCGGATAGAAGTACTCCAGATCCGGCGTTCTATCCGGCCAACCCAACGTGGAGAACGGCCAGAGCTGGCTGGAAAACCACGTGTCCAGGACATCTTGATCCTGGACGATCTTTTCTGAACCACATTTGGGACACTCGGTGGGATCAACCATGGCGGCCCAGCGGTGCCCGTTGTCGCAGTACCAGACGGGGATGCGGTGACCCCACCAGAGCTGGCGGGAGATGCACCAGTCTCTTATCTCCTCCATCCAGTTCAGGTAGTACTTGGCCCACCTCTCCGGATAGAACCGGGTCTCGCCATCTTGAACCGCCCTGATGGCCGGTCGTGCAAGCGGCTTCATCCGGACGAACCACTGTTCCGACAGCCACGGCTCCACCACGGTGTTGCAGCGGGAGCACCGCCCGATGGCGTAGCTGTGCGGGGTAGAGCCCTCGAACATTCCTTTCGACTGAAGAGCCTTGCGAACCGCTTCCCGAGCTTCGTACCTGTCCATACCGGCAAAGGGTCCACCCTCTGCGTTGACTCGGGCCTTTCCGTCGAAGATGTTCAGCTTGGGCAAACGGTGGCGCTCCGCTATCTCGAAGTCGGTGGCGTCG
>DATACZ010000050.1:0-10159 GCA_036258795.1 Actinomycetota bacterium | reverse complement strand
CGGCCTGATGGCCAGGGCGCGACGGACGGTAGACGACTCGGACCGGGCCAAGCTCTATGCCGAGGCCGGGCAGGTGCTCTGCCGGGAGATGCCTCTTATCCCTATGTGGTTCGGACTCAGCCACATTGCTTTCGGCTCTGGCGTAACCGCACCAGGCAACAGGTACATGGACGTCTTCGGTGACCCCGTAGTTCGTGAACTCACCTTTAAGAGGTGAGGGGCTGCATCAGGGCTATACTTTCCCTTCCCGGTCGGAGTGGCGGAACTTGGTAGACGCGCTAGGTTGAGGGCCTAGTGAGCGCATAGCTCATCGGGGTTCAAATCCCCGCTCCGACACTCAACTCATCGCCTGAGAAGGCAAACAAAGCCCCCGAACACCCAGGCCGGCGGCTTTCTTCTGCCCGGCGTTCTACCCCGTCGATCTTCCAGCGCGTAACGCGAGGAGCTCGAGCCAATTTGGGAAGCCCTTGGACGGCTCATTTGACCCAGCCAAAGACGACAAGGGCGCCAAGTGACCGCTTACGCCGCCGAAGGGATTGACATGTTGCAGAGGGCGCTCTCCGACGAGAACCTCTAGCGCTGTCGGCGCCTTAGGGGCGTAGTAGCGAGAATGGCGACGGCGCATAAGCCGCCGTCTGTCGCCTAACCCTTGATCGACCCCTTAGCTGCTCTTGGCGTAGTTGCTGGCTCCGTACCAGTCCACGACCACGACCGGTTCGTCGCCCACTACCCAGGCGTCGTGTCCGCTTGGAAGAGAGGTAATGTCCCCCGCACCGGCGACCATCTCGGTGCCGTCGTCCATACGGATAGCCAGCCGCCCACTCAGGTGATATTGGAAGTGCGGCGCCTCGCAGCTGTCAGTGTTCGCGATCGGTTTCACGTCGTTCGACCAGCGCCAGCCGGGCTCGAAGACCATCCGCCCCACCACGCCCCCGCCAATCTTGAGGATTTCGGCGCGGCCGTTGGGGAACTCGCGTGTCTCGTCAGGCGTTTCGAAGCTCTTGTGCTCGGTCTCGTGCCTCTCGTCCATGCTGCCTCCTGGCTCTTTGCGCGCGCGCCAGTCTGACTATTGGAAGTTGACCAGTCAACCAGATCCTAGGCGAGGATCTGGCCAAGTCCCGGCGTGAAAGAGGGCTATCGGAAGACCAACGATGGGCGGAAGGGCCCCGAAGCCCTTTAAGGCTAGGCCTGGTTACGCTTGAGGGGTGCGCCCGCGAGCCAATCCTCTCGAGCTCATCACGGCTGGCCCGCTCCGTCGAGCGGACATCGCTACTAGCACTCTCGACCACACTAACTAACTCGTCGAGCTTGATCTGCGATGCCCTTGTTCTTGCTCTCAGTGTGATGCATAGCCACAACGATGATCGGAGTGACCAGAGCACTTCCGACCAAACGATTTGCTCCAACTGCTCCGAGTATCCGGCGGGCTTGTCCGACGATCAGTGTGCCATGCACCGTTCGCGGCCGAAAACAAGTCTTGCCGAATCGACGGGGATTTCTCTTCCTAGTCCGGCTGGGCACAGGAAGAATAAGGGAAAAGAAAAGGCCCCCGCGAGGAGGCCTTTTCTTTTCCTTCCGCCCCTTTCAAAGTTAGAGCAGGAACTTAGGGCGTCCCGAGATTAATCGGGCAGTCATTGGTTTGGGTAGCATCGCCCAGACCGGAGACGTTTACGGCGTTCACGCACAGTGCCGATGCCTGACCCTGGAACAGGAAGACGGTAGGCAGGGCAGCGATCACGCCCACTACGAATAGCCGCAGTCTCATGCTCATTTGTTCACCTCCTTTCAATTGATCGAACGAGCCGTTTAGCAGGCCGTGGTTCAGATTCGGCTTGATTGGGGCGATGTGAGCAGGATGAAGTTGTTGATTTAGAGGTTAGGGAAAGGCTCTGAAAATCCGCTGAATCTAAAGGCAAGTAGCTGGAAAGAAGAAAAGGTCCTCCCCCGCAAGAGGACCTTTTCTATTTTCCTAGCCACCCTTACCCTTACGGAGGGAGAAGGCCGGGAGGCACCAAAGACCTTAGCGACCGGCGCTGAAATTCCGCTGAGCTTAGGTCGACCTCACGAATGCTGGCAGGACCGCCAACCTTTATGGCGTTCTGGAGGAACGTCCCGACGCCGGCTACTAAGGTCAAGCCTGGTTACGCTCTTTGGGATGTGTCCGCTCCCTAATCTCCTCAAGCTCATCACGGCTGGCCCTTTCGGTCGAGCGGACATCGTTTCTAGCACTCTCCAGGGCGCGGATTAGCTCATCGAGCTTGATCTGCGATGCCCTATGTTCCTTGCCACGGGTGTGATGTATAGCCACAACAATGATGAGAGTGAGTAGGGCACTCCCGACCAAAACGATCTGCTCCCATCGCTCCGAGTATCCGGTGGCTTGTCCGGCGATCAGTGAGGCGACCACTAGGAGCACAGCTATCACTGCGGAGCCCTGTGAACCGATCAGGTCGCTTACTCGGTCGATCAGCTTGTCTAGCATGCAAACAGCCTTACCCCTCAGCTACGCTCCACAATCGGCGGCTGAGAATCGGCAAGCGGCCCTTCGGATTCCTAAGGCCTTATGTCGACCGGAACGCCCAGTGGCAGAATCCTGGCCAGCTTGGTGATCCCGGAGTTGCTGATTCGGATGCACCCGTGGCTGACGTCCTTACCAAGAAGCTCTGGCCGATTGGTTCCGTGAATGCCTATTACCCCGTCCCCGCCGAGAAAGTCGGTAATGACATTTGAGAATCCCGACAGCTCATAAATGAACGGGCCGAAGTCCCCTTTGGGGTTAGGTGGTTGAACCAGTCGCTTCGTGTAATAGACGCCTCCTGGAGTAGGCGTGTCTTCCGTTCCTATGCCCGTTGGCTCATCCAGGATCACCTTGGTGCCTTGACGGACGGTGAGCCGATGATCCGACAGGTCGACAGTTATCCGGAAGTTGTGCTTCGTAAGGACGACGTCACTCTTCCTGATCCAACCTTTGCTCCCATTTGGCCGAACGGGAAGGTTAACGAGCAACCATTCACCCTGATCCCGTTCGACGAGAAAGACCAAGGGCGCTCCGTCGAGGGGATTAGGTAAAGAGCGCTTCGGTGAGCCAGAGGCTGGCTCCTTGAAGATCGCAACACGAGGGACAGTGGCCTCCGCCACAAAACTCGTTCCAGCTGCCGGCGAAGCCTCCTCGGCGATGTCCCATGAACCGGCTGCCGGGGGTTGGCCGACAGCTTCCGGAGGATTTCCCTCGACAGCGCCATTCCGGCAGCCGGTGCCTAGAACAAGAAGGGCGAAGACTACAAAGAGCGCTAGCCGTGAAGGTCCCATCCTTATGGTGATTGTTCCCACGCTCTCGCCGTGTTTAGACTTGGTAATACAAGTATTTTGGGCGGGAGGTTGATCATGCGGAAGCAATCCACTTTCAGTGTTCTTACCGGTCTGGTGATCTTGATCGTAGTAGTAGCAGCGGCGGCCTGGGCGCAGACCCCATCTCCGTCACCTTCTCCATCACCATCGCCTTCTGAGTCTCCGTCACCGTCTCCATCTCCAACCGGCACCGGCCCCTCCCGACCGTCCCCGTCTCCGGCCTCGAACCAGTCGTGTCACTCAGCTTATTCAGGCGTCTGCTTGCCGCCAGACGCCACGGACGTTGACTGTCGAGGAGGAACAGGTGACGGCCCGGTCTATGCGCCAAGCTCAAACTTCCGGGTTGTTAGCGTCAATAACGATCCTTACGATCTCGACAGGGATAACGACGGGATAGCCTGTGAAGCCGAGGACGTTTCCGGTACGCGAGTGAGCGAGGCTAAACCGGCAGTGCCGGTAAGGGCTGCACCTCGAGTGACGGGCTGAGCCCCTCGAGCCGGGCAGGCGCCAAGTTTCCGCATTAAGGCTGGCGGGAACAACCCGTCATCATGCCTAAGCCCCAACAGCCAGAGTTAGCCCGCAGCGGAAGGGGCGCAACCGATCAGGACAGCGCCAAGATCAAAGCGGGGTCCGGACCCGTGGATGCCGACCAGCCCGTGGGTCCTGTGCCGGAGGAGAATCAGCCCGGCCACCGTCCGGAGAAGGATCAGGACAAGCCTATTTAGGGATTCCCTTGGGGCGTCCAAGGTCTCTTGTTGAGCTGCGTCAGCTCTAACACAGCGTCGGCAGTGCGCTTAGGCTTTCATAGTGCGAGCTCATCTTGGCTTGCGTACGCGTTCGAAACCGTTTGCTACTACTCAAAAAGGGTTGGGGGAGTATGGATGAGGCCACAGCACGCCAGCTTCTGGAGAAAGAACTCCAGAGACTGGAGGATTTAAGGGAGACGTTGGGACTCAAGGACCTCGAAGCTGAGCCGGAGGAAGGGGACGTCGACGAGCTGTCGTCGGTAGATCAGCATTCCGCGGACCTCGGCACGGAGACCTTCGAGCGCGAGAAGGAGCAGTCAATTCTTATCTCAGTCGAAGGGGGCCTCGCCGACGTTGAGCGAGCCTTTGCCCGGCTGGACGCAGGGACTTACGGCCGATGCGAGATCTGCGGCAAAACTATCCCTGATGAGCGGTTGGAGGCCCGTCCGGCTACCCGATACTGTGCGGAAGACCAGGCCCTTATCGAGCGAGGAGTCGCCGGCTAGCCCTTCAGGTCGCTCTCAGTCATTGGTTACCCTCAAGCCGTCCGTAGCACTGCCGGTCCCCTGGGTGCCGGGAGAGCAGGACGCTCCTCGAGGGTTACGGCCATCCCACCCATCGCCGCGAGGTTAGCCTGCACATAGACGACGGCCGCTCCGCTGGCATCAGGCTGGAACGAGTCGAGTGGGGTGGGCCTCCCATCCCGTACTAGCCAGAGCTGGTAGACGCCCTGACTGGCTTGAGGAAGACCCGTCATGACGACAGCTGCCGACTGGGCATCTTTTGCGACGAAGATCTGCCCGGAGGCCTCAGGATTTCGTTCGGCGGCTACCATCGGCCTGGGATTGGGCGAGCCCGAGGCCAGCACATCGACGAGCCGGCCTTGCTCTTCCAGTTGCCGCTCACGCTCGTTCAAGCTGTTTATAAGCAGGACATTGGCGACCGCCATGAGGACCACCGCCGCTGCGGCGAGCACGCCCGCTACCCGGGGCCACACCGGGCGGCGCGGCAGCGGTGCGGGTGTTAACTGAGGTTCGGGCTCAGCCCCCGAGAGAATGCGTTCCCGAAGCCTGGGTGGGGGAGTGACAGGGGGCGCGGCTAAAGCCAGGGCGCCGGCAGTCTCGGCGAGCGGGGCCAGCAAAGCCTGGCAGTCATCGCAGGAGGCAAGGTGTGCTCTTAACTCCATTTCCTCCTGGGGGCCGAGCGCGTCGAGGGCATAGGCAGGGATCAGGTCTTGAAGCTCTTGGTGCGTCATCACTCCTCCACGCCGCTTGCGGAAAGAAGAGCTCGCAGCTGGATCATCCCATCGCGGATCCGGGTCTTAGCCGTTCCGAGGGGGATGCCGAGTCGCTCTGCCACCTCGGCGTACGTAACACCCTCAAAGTACGCCATCTGGAGCGCATCACGCTGCACCTTGGATAGGCGCTGTAGTGCAGTGCGGACCTGAACCCTGCGAACCGAAAGCCACGCCGCCTCGACCACCTCCTCGCCGCCCGATCCTTCGGGCCGGTCCGTCATTGCCTGTTCGCGCCGGCGGAGCGATTGCTCGTGCCGGATGGCGTCCACCGCTTTGTTGTGCACAGCGCCGAACAGGTAGGAGGTGACGGACCCGCGCTGTGGGTTGTACGACCCAGGGCGCCGCCAGATGGACAAAAAAGCCTCTTGCACCGCGTCCTCGGCCAGCGTCCTAGTGCCACAGATCTTTGATGCCACGCCGAACGCCGCTGCCGCGTAGCGGTCGTAGAGGGAGGCCAACGCCTCCTTGTCGCCTCGAGCGATCCGCTCCATGAGCACACGGTCCCGCTGTTCCTCTCTTGTGTCAGTCCTCGTCATCGGCTATTCGTGGCGAGACGGCGCTCGGATTGGCCACCTATCGCTCAGCTCTGGCGCTATCCAATGATGGGTCTCCGGGCGTAGCGGTCGACCGAAAGACGCCATCCTGGACGAGCCTGTTTAGAGTCTGCAAGGCGAGCTCGGAGGCTTCGGGATGCCCGGAGGCAGCGGCCCTGTTCAACGCTTCCTTGGCCCGTTCGAGATCGCCCCTTTGCTCGAGCAGCGCACCGAGGCTGAGCCCTGCCCAGGGTGAAACGTCAGGATTGTCTAGGTCGAGAACCCCTTGGTAAGCGTCGATCGCGGCGCTTGTCTCTCCCATCTCTTCCAGCAAGCCCGCGAGGCTGATAGACGCGATCAGTGCGGCGTCCGGATCCTGCGCCGCACGGGCGTAGCTATACGCTTCCTTGGCCGCTTCACGTTCCTGCAGCTTGACGAGCAAGTTTCCGAGCTTGACCGCACTGGGTGGAGCCGCCTCATCGTGGCCTGAGTTAACTGCCTGTTGATAGCTTTGCTTGGCATCTTGGTACAGGCCCAGCTCCTCAAAAAGCTCTCCCAGCTTCAACTGAGCCCACGGCGAGATCTCCGAGTGACCGGGTGCGATGGCCAGCTGAAAGGCTTCCTGAGCACGGTCGTGTTCGCCCACGGTCTCGTAGAGACCTCCCAGCTTCAGGGCCGCCCAAGGAGCCGCATCTGGGTGGCAGGTCCCTATAACGGCCCGGTAACCATCCAAGGCTCGCTGCACATCGCCCCGGTTCTCCAATAACACCGCCAGGTCCAGTCCGGCCCAGGGCGCAAATTCGGGATGATCGGAATCGATGGCGATTCGGTAGGCCTCCTCAGCCTCCGCGTGATGTCCCCAGTCAGCCAGGAGCGCGCCGAGCTTCACCCCCGCCCAGGGCCCAATTTCGGGATGATTAGAGGCGATCGCCTGGCGGTACGCATGCTCAGCACGTGCCTGGTCCTGCACTTTTTCCCAAAGCTCCGCCAAGCTTGACCAGGCCCATGGACCGAACTCTGGATGGGCCGAATCGATAGCCGTCTGGTACGCCTCCTCTGCTCCACCGGCGTTTCCCATCTTTTCGAGCAGGGACCCGAGGCTGTAGGCAGCGGCTGGCGTCACTTCAGATACGCCTGACGAGGTAGCTTGACGGTAGGCCTCTTCCGCTTTGGAGTACTCCTCCGTCTGCTCGAAGAGGGATCCAATCGTCAGCTGGGCTTCTGCTACCTGCCGCGCATCGTTGGATTCCAACGCCTTCCGGAGGTTTTCCTCTGCTTGTTGAAGGCGGCGCCGGGAGGAGCGGGAATCCAACTCGCCCCGAGACGCGGGACGCCCCAACCGAAGGAGCATCGGAATGACTTCCCGCCGGATGTGGCTGGCAGCCCGGCCTCCCTCGTATAGGCAGAATTCGCCTAGCTTTGTGCCGATAGCGGGCGTTTCGTTGTCGATATGCACGAAGATGCGGCTGTCATCGGTGAGCGAGAGGTGCAGTCCGGGCCCGTTCGTAATCTCCCGGACCGACACCTTGCCGAAATGCAATAGGTTGCCGGCGGTGGTGTCTCTGCAAAAGCCACCCGAGCGCACCAGGTCGTCGAGGAAGGCCCGGTTGTCTTCGGTGACGAAGTAGGCGCCGCCCACCCCGCGGGCCCAGCTACCCCCTACCGCCCTGATGTGGCGCCACAGCCCAAGCGACACGAGGCGCCGGTACAGGGCAGTCATTACCGCCCGGGCATTCAGGTCCAGCCTGGATCCGTATCGCTCTGGCATCCTCGATCGCTATGGATTCCTTGGAACCGGAGCTCCAATGGCCTGCATGGCTCGGGTCTCGCCGCCTCTGCACCTCAAGGCCTGACTCCAGTTATAAGTGGATATACCCCCGACCGGGGGTGAGGCATCGCTTTACTTGGCCAGCTTGTCCACCAGGTTCATGATGGTCTGCGTCGGCTTCACTTGATGCTTCTCCCTGAAGTGGTCCGCCACCTGACGCATCAACTCATCCCGGGTAGCCGCCTTGAAGTGGCCGCTGCAGCTCGCCCCTGTATCCACTCAACGAAACTCCGGCATGCGTCTCCCTTCCCTCAAGTCAATTATGTCCTGTAGCCGGCTTCTCGAGGGCGGAAACTGCCATCCCGTCCTCATCCCGGTCTTGATATTTCCTATGCCGATCTCCTCCCTTCCAGCGGAGCCCAGCCATGTTGACTTTGCCGATCCATCCACCGAGCCAGTGCCCTGCGGGCAAGCCAGTGCGCCGTGAGCAAGGGCCCTAGAAGCAAAATCGACAGCATGGGAAGTGCTCCGATTGCCAGTAAAACTCCGGCGGGCCCTACCTCGAACATGGCGATCTCCTTTTGTCATTCTTCAACTACTACTTGTGTTGCGGCTGAGGAATTGGACGGCGCTGCGCTATTACCTTCGGAGGTGCTAGCGCCTGAAGGCCGGAATCACCCTTGCCAACCTCGGCGGCCGCCGGCACCGCAGGGCGCCAAGAGAAGGCCGGCCATCCGTTGCGCCGAACGTCGACCCATACAAGCACCACGAAGAGCAACACGGCTCCTGCGCCGAAAGCAATGTGGAAGAAGTGATGGGCGAAGGTGCGTCCGAGCTGCTCGAGGAGGTGGTGTCCAAGCTCGCCCAGAAGCACGATGGGGATCGTAAGGAGAACGCCCCCTCGCAGCCATCTCAGCGCCGTTCGGCTGGCCATTTTGGAATCCACCCCCTCGGCTGCTCGACCCATCATGCGGTCCGCGAGTAGGCCCGCTCCGCAGCGAAGCCGGCGAACAAAGCCACCACGGCCGTGGCCAAGTGGACGATGTTGTAGGTCCACGGGAGTGGCCCGTCGAACCCCAGCAACTGGCCGGTTAGGTCCCGGGCGACAAAGCCCAGGGCCGTCACGATGACGAAGACGATCCCAATCGCCTGGGCGACCGTGCGAGCGGCGGCCTCCCCGGCGAAGAAGGACCCGAGGACGACCAGTCCTACGATCCAATGGATCGCGTTCTGCACCGGTGTAACCCGGAGTATCACCGCGTCTCCCACGGTCAAGCCGCCGCTACCCAGGATTACCTCGAGCAGAGCAACCGCTAGATACGCGATGCCGAAAACCAGGGCATAGGTCCTGGCGATTCCCAACCTGCCCGAATTGATTGTTGCCATGTGCACCTCCTCCGGTTGGATTCACCAATTCTTCGGAGGAGACCTCTGCAACGGATGGGAGGTGATGAGAAATTTTTCTGGCGTCCCAACGAGCGGAGACACCGGCATTAGCCGTTCGGGGATCTAGCTACTGATTGAGAACCCCCATGCATTCGTCCTGGAGCCCTTCCTCCGCGGTTTGGGCTCCGTCCAGGTCTTCATCTTCGAGGGCCTCGATCAGGTCCTCATGAAGTTGTCGCAAGGAGCTTCCTTCCTCGAACTCTCCCATTTGCTCGGGTTGCACGCGCTGGAAGTATTCGTCGGGGCTGACCGCTCCTTCTCGAGTCTGGTCCACAAGTTGCATGTACCGGCGACAGACTTCGACGTTTTCTCCGTTGGAGCCGCCGCATGCGCTCAGCAGCAGCACAACGGGCAGGACTGCAGCAAGAAGCGCCACAGGCTTAAGTGGCCTCGCTCGTCGACCAGGAAGGCTCGCCGTCATCATCTCTATCTATGATTGTGCCTCACAGTGAAGCCCGACCGCGATCAATGTAGCGATCACCCTTCAAGCCCGGAGGGCCGTACCTATGCTTGATCGAAGGCCGCCGGTCCGCCGAGGAAATCCGCGGCTGGCCCTAATCGTGTTCCTGACAATCATCGCCCTGGTCATCTTGTTTCAGTGGAACCAAAAACGACAGATTCAGCAAGATGCCGAGCAGAGCGGGGAAGAGCGGCTCTGTGAGGTTCGAGCCAAGCTCGATGGGCATCCCGAGTCCTGCATTTTCGATGAAGATCGGGATATTTGGATCCCGAAAAGCCAGTCGACTCCCTAGGCCGGCTTATCCAACATGGAACAGCCGGTAAGCCGTAAGCGTCAACATTTCCTTAACCAAGCCCGACTGGCGCCGTTCATCGCTCTCAGTTATGGGTGAAGCCGAAACGGCTACCTCGAAACCAAGGTCCTCCGCCATCTCCTGAACACGACTTAGGTGGAGCGGATCGCTAACGACGACGATCTTGTGAATGTTTCTTTCGGCCGCCAGGCCGGTGAACTTTTTGAGGCTGTCGAGGGTCGTGGTTCCTGCCTTGACTCCGGTGACCC
>DATACZ010000049.1:0-6007 GCA_036258795.1 Actinomycetota bacterium | reverse complement strand
TGAAGGGACTGGAGGAGAACCGTCCGGCCGCGGCGTCGGCTGCTGCGGCCTCGAGGTAATCGATCGAAGGAGCGATCTCGATGGTCCCCCGGTGCTGGGGACCCAACCCGCCGGGTAGCGCCTGGAAATGCGGCAGCTCTGAGAGAGCGAGGTTCACCTTGGCGACTGCACCGTCGACACGCCACCCCTCCACGTGCCGCCGGAACTCCGGCTCCAGGATGCCCGACGGGACGAGATTCAGGAACGTTCGCTTCGGATCAGCGTTCGAGAGGACGACGCCGGCGCGCTCGACGGCACCATCCGAGGTGACCACTCCCGCCGCCCTCCCGTCCTCCACGAGGACCGAGGCAGCGGAGGTGCCTGGCCGGATCTCAACCCCGCCCTCCGATGCAGCGGACGCCAGCGCTGCGGTGAGACTTCCCATGCCGCCGCGCACCCACGCCCAGGTGCCGGTTGCCCCGTTCAACTCTCCTCCGAGGGCGTGGTACGCCATCACCCAAGCCGTGCCGGGCTCCCGCGGGCCCGCCCTCGTTCCGATGATTCCCTGGGTGGCAAAGCAGCCTCGTACCTCGTCGGACTCGAAGAACGCCTCCACGCACTCGGCGGCGCTACCGGCCACTGCCAGGCGCCATACCTCCGGCCGGCCGCGCCGGGCCAGCTCCCGCTCGACCTCTAGGGGTGGAGGAGGCGACGGGCTCTCGGCAAAGGGTCGGAGCAGCGCCACCGCCTCTTCCCAGAACCGCCCCCAGCGCGGATAGGTTTCGGCGTCGGGGCGATGGATCCGCGCCAGCTCCTCCTGAGTTCGGGACTCGTCCCGCCAGATGAAGAAGTGCCGATCGTCCGGAAGCGGCACGAACATCTGCGGATCCTTCGGCGTGAAAACAAGGCCGTGCCGCGCAAGCTCTAGATCGCGGTAGACGTCGGGGCGCAGCAAAGATAGTGAGTACGAGGCGGCTGAAACTGAAACCCCCGGCATCAGCTCTTCAGTGACCGCAGCCCCTCCGATCCCCGGCCGGCGCTCTAGGACGAGCACCGAAAGCCCGGCACGGGCAAGATAGCAAGCGGCGACCAGCCCGTTGTGGCCGGCGCCGATCACTATTGCGTCCGCTCTACGCATCAGATGTGAGGACCGAGCAGTAAACCGCAGTCTAGGGAGGGCTTTGGCGATACTTGCCGAGGAGGTTCGCTACCTGGGCTATTTCCATCCGATCCAGGACCCTGGGATCTCCAAGCATCCGTGCCCGAGCGTATAGGGCGCAGAGCCACTCGAGGAGTATCGCTCGATCGTAAGCCCGTTCCAGGGAGTCGCCGACAACGATCGTCCCGTGGTTTTGGAGGATGACAGCCCGCCGCTCCCGGAAGCCCTCGGCCATGACCCGGGCCAGCGCCTCGGTCCCAGGCGTGGCATATGGAGCTACCGGAACGGGCCCGCCAAACTCCGCCACGAGGTAGTGCACCGCGGGAAGCTCGGCCGCCACAGCCGAGAGCGAGGTGGCGAAAGGTGAGTGGGCATGGACCACGGCGAGCGCATCCGTGGTGTCGTAGGCCGCAAGGTGCATGGGAAGCTCGGTGGAAGGAGCCAGCTCGCCCTCCACCACCACCCCCTTGAGATCAACGACGCAGACGAGCTCAGGCACCAGGTCCTCGTAGGCCAGTCCTCGCGGGGTCACGGCGAGCAGGTCCCCCAGTCTTGCAGAGAGGTTGCCGCCGGTGCCTACTGCGAGGCCGTCGGGCACTAGGCGCCGGGCGAAACGTGCCACGAGGCGGCGCTCGGCGGCGAGCAGCATCAGTTTGGCCAGGCCCTGGAAAGGGCCCTGGCGATCGACTCCTCGAAGGGCGGCCTGAGGACGCCGGCGTCGGTGATGAAGGCGGTGGTTAGCCTCGCCGGTGTGATGTCGAACGCGGGATTCCAGGCGGGTACATCAGGAGCGACCACCGCGGCAGCGATGCGTCGGACCTCCTCGGGGGATCGCTGCTCTAGGACGATCCCAGACCCGTCGTGCAGCGCCGCGTCAAAAGAGCTGAGCGGGCCGGCCACATAGAAGGGAACGTCCGCCTCGCGAGCCAGCACGGCAAGCGTGTAGGTACCGATCTTGTTGGCTACATCCCCGTTGAGGGCAACGCGGTCACAGCCGACCACCACCGCCTCCACCATGCCGGAAGCGAGAGCCGCCCCGGCGGCGGAGTCGGCGAGCAGCGTGACCGGGATGCCCGCCCGGGCCAGCTCCCATGCGGTGAGCCTGGAGCCCTGCAGCGCGGGCCGCGTCTCTGTGGCAAAGACTTCGATCGACTCACCTGCCTTGGCCTTGTCGTAGACGATGCCAAGGGCGGTCCCGATCCCCGTTGTGGCCAGCCGTCCGGTGTTGCAGTGGGTGAGGAGCCGGCGAGCGTTGCTCAGTTCCGCTCGCCCGTAGGCAGCGATCCTCCGGCACGCCTCACGGTCTTCGTTCTGGATACGAAGGGCCTCTTCAAGCGCAAGTTGCCGGATCTCTTCGGGCGTCGCACCCGACCGGGCCGCCGAGGTGGTGCGCTCCACCGCCCACGACAGGTTGACCGCGGTCGGCCGCGCCTGGCCAATCTCGACCGTCAACCGCTCTAGCTCTTCCCGGGCTGCCCCCACATTGGCGGGCCGCCGTTCGTCCAGCCCAACGATCACGCCGAAGGCTCCGCACACCCCGATAACCGGTGCCCCCCGCACCACCAAGCGGCGGATCGCGTCCACCACCTCCTGTACCGAGCAGAGGGTCCTGACCTCCAGCCGGTCGGGAAGCAGGGTCTGGTCGAGGACCCTAAGACAGCCGTCACTCCACTCGACCGGGCTCGGGACGCTGCCGCCTTTCCCTACTGCGTCCACGGGTAAGTGTGTGTTACGACTTCACCAACCGCTCGATAGCGGCGGTTGCCTCTCCCACCATGTCCTTGGACGACCCCTTGACCTCGTCGGCGACACAGTGGCGTATATGGTCGTCCAGCAGGGCAACTGCCACCTTCTTGAGGGCATTACTAGCTGCCGTGATCTGGGTGAGAATGTCGATGCAGTAGGCGTCGCTCTCAACCATCCTCGACAGCCCGCGCACCTGGCCTTCCACCCGCTTGAGCCGGGCCAGGACGTCGTCTTTGTGCTCGGTGTATCCGTACGTTGCCATTTCCCGGCCTCCGTCATTCATCTTCGTCTGGTTCCTCACTTGCCGAACCGGCGCAGCCGCAACGAGTTCGCCACGACGCTCACGCTCGAAAAGGCCATCGCCGCGCCGGCCACCACCGGATTCAGCAGGCCGAGAGCAGCAACCGGAATTGCCAGCACGTTGTAGCCAAAGGCCCAGAACAGGTTCTGGACGATAGTCCGGTAGGTCCGCCGGGAGAGGGCGATTGCCAGAGGCACCTTCCGGGGATCCCCAGTCATGAGGGTAAGATCGCCGGCTTCGATGGCGACATCGGTGCCTGTTCCAAGCGCGATCCCGAGATCCGCCTGCACCAAGGCGGGGGCATCGTTGACGCCGTCCCCAACCATCGCCACTACCTCACCCTTGCTCTGAAGTCGAGCAACCTCGTTGATCTTGTCCTCGGGAACCACCTCGGCGATCACCCTTTCGATACCGACCGATCGCCCAATGCTTTGCGCCGTGGTCCAGTTGTCGCCCGTGATCATGGCCACGCCGAGGCCATTGCTTCTAAGTGATTGAACGGCCTCGCTCGCTCCCGGCTTGATCGTATCGGCCACCCCAATGACCCCTTGAGCCATGCCTTCGTAGCCGGTGAATACGGCCGTCTTGCCTTCCGACTCGTAACGCTCCGCAGCCTGTTCAAGCTCCTCGGGAATCGACAAGCCAGCTTCCGCCATGAACTTGCGCCGCCCGACCGAAACCAGCGGTGCTTGTGCCCCGACTTCCACTACCGCCCGTACGCCATAGCCGGCCACGGCCTCGAACTCCGAGACATTCGGGAGCTCACCGACTTCACGGGCGGCGGTGGTGATGGCGACCCCGATGGGATGCTCGCTGTTGGCCTCCACGGCCCCGCCCACTCTCAGCACTTCCTCGCCGGCGGAACCTGAGGGGTAAACGTCCGTCACCGACATCTCGCCGCGGGTCAGGGTGCCGGTCTTGTCAAAGAGCACGGTGGTGATGGCTCGAGTCCGTTCCAGCACCTCACTGCCTTTGATCAGCACCCCTAGATCGGCTCCCCGGCCGGTTCCGACCATGATCGCGGTGGGTGTCGCCAGGCCGAGGGCGCAGGGGCAAGCAATGATGAGGACGGCCACTGCCGAAAGGAGGCCCTGGGTGGGCCGGTCGGCCAGGACGCTCCACAGGCCGAATGTGGCCAGAGCAACAACAATCACGACAGGGACGAAGATTGCGGAGACTCGATCTGCCAGGCGCTGCACCGCCGCCTTTCCGGCCTGCGCATCCTCGACGAGCTTGACGATGTGGGCAAGGGCGGTATCCGAACCGACTGCCGTGGCCCGAACGGTCAGAGCCCCGGAGGTGTTGATCGTGGCTCCAAAGACCTTGTCCCCCACCCCTTTGTCGACCGGAACACTCTCCCCCGTGAAGGTGGACTCGTCGAGCGCGCTCACTCCCTCTACGACCTCACCGTCGACCGGTACCTTTTCCCCGGGGCGAACCCGGATGAGATCGCCGACCTTGATGTCCTCTACCGGAACCATGACCTCCCGCCCGTCTACGACCAGCCGGGCTTCCTTCGCCCCAAGCTCAAGGAGCGCGCGAATCGACTGGCCGGCCCGCGCCTTGGCCCGGGCCTCCAGGTGGCGGCCAAGGGTTAGGAAGGCGATGATCAAGACCGCGGTTTCGAAGTACAGCTCCATCTGGCCTCGGATCAGCTGAAAAACGCTGAAGAAGTAGGCAGCCAGCGTTCCGACGGCGATCAGCGTGTCCATGTTGGAGGTAAGGCGACGCGCCCGTCTGCCGGCTTCCCTCAGGAAGGGCCATCCCACCCAAAACTGGACGAAGGTGGCAACCGCGAACGTCGCCCAGCGCAGCTGGGGCCGTCCCATGGCGGCATGGCCCATGAGCATCGTCACAATCATGAACAAGGCCGCGGGAAGGACAGCTATAACCCTTCGGCGCCAGTAATTGCCCCTGTCGTCGGCAGCACCGGTCTCACCCTTGGCAATGGGATGACGCTTTCGAGCCGGTTCATCCATTGAGGCCAACCGATACCCGGAGCGCTCAACCGCGGCTTCCAGGACCGGTGGCTCCGGTGCCGTACCGGCAACCGTTATTCGAACTTGGTGGGTGGCGAAGTTCACATCGGCGTGCTCGACACCCTCGACCCTTTCCAGGGCCTTCTGGACCCGGGCAGCACACGATCCACAGGTCATGCCCTCGACCTTGAAGTCGATGGTGGAGGTGTCCGTCGAAGTCACGTTAGACTCTTTTGTCACCTTATTACCATACCCCCCTAGGGTAGTACGGTCAAACGTCAGCCGGCCGGCGTACAGTCCCCTGGTCCGGGTGGGGTACCGGGGCCTTCATGGCCTGCTGCAGCCCACTCCGGTGTTCGTACTGCTTGCGCCTCCCGTACCGGGTCAGACCCTCGGGCTTGAACACATTCAGGCCCAGGATCACGAGAAGTACGACAAGGCCCAATCCCGGATGGAGAAGGTCGCTCCCAAGACTTTCGAGAGCGCCAGCTTCCGCGCCCTGAGCTGCGTCCGCCAAAAAGCTCACGGTCGGCATATGCAGAATCAGGACCACTGTGGCAACAATCGTTAACACGAGTGAAAACAGGACCCAGTAGTAGCGGAACAGACCCGATTTTGTGCCGAGCGCCATAACAAGACCCGTCAGGAGCGAGAGGAGGGCGGCCGGGACGATGACGTACCAGCCGATCAGCTCCATCGCCATCCATGCACTACGCACCATTAGGGCGTTCTCGCTTCTCACAGCGGTGACGCCGAGAGCCACGTAGGCAACGACGGTGCCGATCCATCCGACCGAGATGGTGAGATGTGCGGCTAGAGCGAACTTGCGGATCCCGGGTGTCA
>DATACZ010000048.1:0-12724 GCA_036258795.1 Actinomycetota bacterium | reverse complement strand
GATCCTTCCGCACATGGTCGTCACGATCTCAGTGGAGGAAGGCAGGAGCGACGAGGCGTACGAAGCCATTTCTGCAGCTAGAAAAGCGGAGGGCCTGGTGCTCTTGGTGCCCAGAGTCGATGGACGCTACGCGGGCATCGGGACTGTCGGCAAGCTCGAAGACTCTGGCGGACGCATGCCCGACGGAGATGAAGTTTTCATAGTGCGCGGTTTGCACCGGGCGGTTGTAGGCACCGGCGTTCCGGGGGTTGGCAATGCTGTCTGGGTTCAAGCAGAAGCAAAGCCGGATCCTGCCCTCAGCTCCGAGCATGCTCAGGAGCTGGCCAAGGAATACCGGGCAATCGTGGAGAACATCCTCGACATGCGCGGCGAGCGCGGGGTCGCCAGATTCCTCAGAGGAATCGTCAACCCTGGCCATATGGCCGACACCTCCGGCTACGCCAACTACCTCACCTTTGAGCAGAAGCTCGAGGTCCTCGAGACGTTGGACGTGGATGAGCGGCTGGAGAAGCTAATTGCCTGGAGCAAGGAAACGCTGGCCGAGTATTCCCTCAAGGACAAGATCCGAACCGATGTCGCCGAAGGCATGGAGAAGACCCAGCGCGAGTTCCTCCTGCGTCAGCAGATGGAGGCAATCCGCAAACAGCTGGGCGAGGAGGGCGACGACATCGTCGCTGAATACCGGCGCAAGTTCGATGCCATCCAGATGCCCGAGGAGGTCCGCAAGGAGGTCAATCGGGAGCTCGACCGCCTGGAGAGGACCAGCGCGCAGAACCCCGAGCAAGGTTGGATTCGAAACTACCTCGACTGGATGGTGGAGTTGCCCTGGGATGTCCGCTCGGACGATCAGTTCGACATCAAGCAGGCCAGGGAGATCCTGGACGCTGACCACACTGGGCTGGACGACGTCAAGGACCGAATCATCGAGTTCCTGGCGGTCAAAAAGCTGAGGGACGACCGCGGCTTGGGAGCCGCCAGCGGACGAGGAATGGGGGCCATCATCACCCTGGTTGGTCCTCCCGGGGTCGGCAAGACCTCGCTCGGGGAGTCAGTGGCCCGCGCCATGGGTCGGAAGTTTGCCCGAGTGTCGCTTGGCGGCATCCATGACGAGGCCGAGATACGTGGCCACCGGCGCACCTACATAGGAGCGCTGCCGGGAAGGATCGTCCGTGCCCTCAAGGAAGCGGGAACCAAGAACCCCGTGATCATGCTGGACGAGATCGACAAGGTCGGCTCTGACTGGCGCGGGGACCCATCCTCGGCACTGCTCGAGGTACTGGATCCGGCTCAGAACCACTCGTTCCGGGACCACTATCTGGAGGTCGACCTGGACCTCTCCGAGGTGCTGTTCATCCCGACGGCAAACGTCTCCGAGACCATCCCCGGACCACTGCTGGACCGGATGGAGATCGTGCGGCTCGACGGATACACCGAAGACGAGAAGGTGCAGATCGCCCGTAACCATCTGCTTGCCCGGCAGGCGGAGCGCAACGGGTTGGAAATGCACGAGGTCGAGATAAGCGACGGCGCCCTAAGGAAAATCGCACGGGATTACACGAGGGAGGCCGGCGTCAGGAACTTGGAGCGGGAGCTCGGTAAGGTTCTCCGCAAGGCGGCCACGAGGATTGCCTCCGGCGAGGTGATCGCGCCCGTTCGGATCGATGAAGCGGAAGTGCGCGAATACCTCGGGAAGATCAAATTCCACTTCGAGGCGGCAGAGCGCACTGAGGTCCCGGGAGTGGCCACCGGCCTGGCGGTCACGGGCCATGGAGGCGATGTCCTTTTCGTTGAGGCAGCCGAAATGGCCGGCGAAGAGGGGCTTACCCTTACTGGACAGCTGGGTGACGTCATGAAGGAGTCCGCTCAGATTGCTCTCTCATACGTATGTGCCCACGCCGACAAGCTCGGGATCGACCAACCGTTCCAGAACCGCAGGTTCCACCTTCACGTGCCTGCCGGAGCAGTGCCCAAGGACGGGCCATCGGCAGGCGTGACAATGACCACCGCCCTGGTGAGCCTGTTGACCGGCAAGCGGGTCAAGGACACCGTGGGCATGACCGGAGAGGTAACGCTCCAGGGCAAGGTCCTGCCCGTGGGTGGGATCAAGCAGAAGGTACTCGCCGCTCACAGGGCGGGGCTCAAAGAGGTCATTCTGCCTTACCGTAATGAGGCCGATCTCGATGACGTGCCGAAGAGCGTCCTATCCGAGATGAAGGTGCACCTGGCGGAGCGGATCGATCAGGTGCTCGAGCTGGCTCTGGAGCCGGCAGCGGTTACCATCGCGGCCTAGCTCACGACCGAAGAACACTGGCGGCGCCCCCTGGGGCGCCGCTTTTGTTTAAGACCATCGCTGGGCACATCCGGCAGCGACCAGGACCCTCATCAAAGCCTCGGACATCACTTTGGCCTCGGTGGCCGATAGGTGCCGTGCAAAGTGCTCATCGACCCCTTGGTTGGCGACGCTGCGAGCTCTCTCGTGAGCAAGGCGGCCCTGCGGAGTCACGCAGGCATAGATCACTCGTCCGTCCGTCTGGCAAGCGTGTCTTTCGACGAGCTTGGCGTCGACCATCCGGTCTATGAGCCTCGAGGCGCCGCTCTTGGTCAGGCAGACCGACTCAGCGAGCTGCTTCATTGGCATCATGCCCTGAGGTTTGGAGGACAGCTGGCTTAGGACCTCGAACCAGGCAAGCTGCAACCCCACCGACGCCTGAAGCTGCCGGTCCAGGCGATCCATCAGGATAAGGCAGCTCCTGAAAAGGACCGGCCACGCCTGTCTGCCTTGCTCGAACTCCTCGCTGCTCACCTCCGGAATCATAAGAGAAGTTTAGTTGCGGCAACAACCATATGAGTCCCTAGATACGGGCGATGGACCGGAGCGGCATTCGGTGCCCGCGCCGGGGAGGCTGCCGGCCGGACGCGGAGATGAGGCGAATCGCCCGCGAGCGCTGCCCCCGATACGGCTCGAGCAGCTCCAGCATTCGATCATCGTTCCCACGGGGCTCCCCGGCCAGCACCCAGGACACTTGATGCGGCAGGTGGTAGTCGCCGACGCTGACGGCGTCGGGATCACCCAGCGCCACCATGGCGACCTCAGCTGCAGTCCATGCCCCCACGCCGGGGATCATCGTGAGCCTGTGACGAGCCTCTTGCAGCGGCATCGAGGCTGCCAGTTCCAGCTTGGGCGCCCAGACGGACACCCGACGTATGGTGTCCGCTCGTCTGCGCTCCAACCCCAGCGGGTGGTAAGCGTAGTAGGGCAGCTTCCCCAGGACCTCAGGGGCCGGCGGAAGCAACAGCCCTGCCGGTCCCGGTGCCGGCTCGCTGTGGGCTTTGACGAGGGCATGGTATGAGCGACGAGCCTCGATGGTGGTGACCTTCTGTTCGATGACTGAACAGATCAACGCCTCGACGACCGCGAGGGACTTGCAGATCCGCATTCCCATCATCCGGCGGTGCAGGTCTCGGATTATCGGGTGCTTGGGAACGAACTCCTCTGGCCGGTCGCTCTGTCCCAGAAGCTCGGGAGCGGTATCCAGCACAAATGCCGCCCCCGGACCCCAGGCGGTCACCTCGATCTCCCCTCCACGAGCTACAAAGTGGGCGGTCGCCGCCCCGTCGGGGGTGCGAGTGGCCCGCCAGACCTCCTGGCGGGCGAGAGTCATTGTGGGGTCCCCGGCTCCGCGGAGCAGTGGCCTGAGTGTGGATCTTAGGTCGATGGGATAGGCCGGCCTTAGGGTTCGGGAGATCATCACCACGCTGGTATGAGACTACTTGAGGCCACCGACAGGGGGTGGAATCCTAGGCTCGGTGGCGCAAATAGATACGGCCCACGAAAGGAGTCTCCAGTGATGTCCGATCCCCACGGTACGCCCCTTACCGATGCGGCCGCTTTTGATGCGTTGCCCGCCGACGTGCAGGATCAGATCCGAGCCGACTTCGCCACGCTGAGAGGGAACCTTCCTCCGGGGGAGCTGCAAGATGACGAGCCGGTCGGAATAGGGGCGACCTCGGGAGGCATGCTGGTGCTCAAGTCCGCCGCAGGCGCCTATCAGCTGATGGAAGATGGCTCGACCCTTCGAGCCCGTCCCGGCACGGAGGGGCTCGAGCTGGTGAGATTCAAGGACGGAAGCGTCATCGATGAGGAGGTGGTGACGCGGCCGCCGTCCGGCGAGAACCCCCCTTCTGAACACCCTTTGTAACGGCGCTTACCGGATTACCAGAGGGTGGACAGCAACTTGAGGATCTGTCCCTTCCACCACGGGACCGACTGAATGCGGGGGGCAAAGGCCCCGTATGGAATATCCTGAAGTAGGAAAGATCAGGGAGCAGCGCTTGTGGCGCGATTGAACGATTCAAGGTTCGGCCCGAACCTCTGGCTCATGCAGGAGATGCATGAGCGTTACCGGGACAATCCCGAGTCCGTCTCCGAGGCCTGGCGAGAGTTTTTTGCGGACTACTTTCCCGCCGAGGGCGATGATGGACGCACGGCTGGTGCGCCGGCGGAGGAGCCAAAGGTCTCTCCGCCCCCGGGTATCGACGCCAGGCAGTCCCCGGGGAGCGAGGAGCCCGGTGCGACCCGGCTATCGACCGGAGCCAAGAGGCTGGTCTCCCGAATGGAGGAGAGCCTCACCATCCCTACGGCCACATCGGTCAGGACGATCCCGGCAAAGCTCCTGGAGGTCAACCGAAACATACTCAACAATCACCAGGCGAGATCTCTTAAGAAGAAGGTCAGCTTCACCCACATCCTCGGCTGGGCGGTGGTTCAGGCTGTCAAGAAACACCCGGAAATGAACGTCTCCTACGAGTACCGGGCCGGGGAGCCGCATCTGGTTCGCCATCCCCACGTCAACCTGGGGCTTGCCGTGGACGTACGGCGAAGTGATGGAGGCCGTACAGTGCTCGTGCCCAGTATCAAGGGGGCCGAGGTTATGAGCTTCTCCCAGTACATCGACGCCTACGATGAGCTCATCCGCAAGTCTCACAGCGGCGGTTTGGCGCCGGACGACGTGGCTGGAACCACCATTACGATTACCAATCCAGGCACAGTCGGCACGGTGCAGTCCATCCCCCGGCTGATGATCGGGCAGGGAGCGATCATCGGGATCGGCGCCATCGACTTCCCCGCGGAGTACCAGGGTGCCGACCCGCACGTCCTCGCGGACATCGGTATTGGGAAGGTCGTAACGCTGACCAGCACCTACGATCACCGGGTGATTCAGGGAGCGGAGAGCGGTGAGTTCCTTCGGGAAATTCACAACCTGCTGATTGGAAAGGACCACTTCTACGAGGACATCTTCTCCAGCATGGGTGTCCCCTACGTCCCGGTGCAGTGGCATGAGGACATCAACCCAACCAGGGACTCGGTGGAGGCGGAGGAGAAGCAGGCCCGGGTCTTCCAGCTGATCAATATCTATCGGGTGCGCGGGCATTTGATCGCCGATCTAGATCCCCTCGACACCAACCCGCCGCAGATGCACCCGGACCTGGATCCGGCCCGTTACCACTTCAGCATCTGGGACCTCGACCGAACTTTTGCAACGGGAGGGCTAGCGGGGCAGGCAAAGCTCAAGCTGAAGGAGATCCTGAAGCTCCTGCGGGACGCTTACTGCCGAACCACCGGGATCGAGTACATGCACATCTCCGACCCACGGGAGAAGGAATGGATCCAGGACAAGGTGGAGGGCCGCAGCGTCGACCTTCCGAGGAGAGACCACACCCGCATCCTGCAGAAGCTCAACGAGGCAGAGTCGTTTGAAACATTTCTGCACACGAAGTACATCGGGCACAAGCGCTTCAGCCTGGAGGGAGCGCTGAGCCTCATCCCGATGCTGGACGCCATCCTTGACTCTGCCTGTGCGGCGTCATTGGAGGAAGCGGTGATCGGCATGGCCCACCGTGGAAGGCTGAACGTACTGGCCAACATCATCGGCAAGAGCCACGAACAGATCTTCAAGGAGTTTGAGGGCTACGTCGACCCTCAAAGCGTCCAGGGGTCCGGGGACGTGAAGTACCACATCGGGGCCAACGGCAGGTACATAAGCCCTCGAGGTGGTTCGATGGACGTCTCGGTGGTGTCAAACCCAAGCCATCTCGAATCGGTCGATCCCGTGGTCGAGGGTGTGGTCCGCGCCAAGCAGGATGCTCTCAACCGTCAGGACAAATGGCCTGTCCTGCCCCTCCTCATTCACGGAGACGCGGCGTTTTCCGGGCAGGGAGTCGTTGCAGAGACCTTGAGCCTCTCCCAGCTCCGGGGATACAGAACCGGGGGGACGATCCACGTCATCATCAACAACCAGCTCGGGTTCACGGCAGGGGCAGTCCAGACCCGCTCGAGTACCTATGCCAGCGACGTCGCCAAGATGATCCAGGCGCCCATATTCCACGTCAACGGGGACGATCCGGAAGCGTGCGTCAGGGCAGCCCGTCTGGCTTTCAAATACCGGGAAGAGTTTCAGAAGGACGTAGTAATCGATATGTGGTGTTACCGGCGTTGGGGGCACAACGAGGCGGATGAGCCCTCGTACACCCAGCCGCTCATGTACAAGAGAATCGCCTCCCAAAGGTCGGTGCGTAAGCTCTACACCGAGCTGCTTCTTTACCGAGGAGACATCACCACGGAGGAGGCGGAGGGGGCTCTCGAGTACTACAGGTACCGGCTGGAAGAGGCTCTGGAATCCACCAGGGGACTCACCCGGCCGCCGACAAGGGCAAAACCCTTGAAGCCTCCCGTGTCCTTCGACGGCGTCAATACTGCGGTGGGTCTGGCCACCTTGAACCAGATCCTGGAGGCCACCACCAAGCTGCCCGCCGGGTTCACCGTTCACCCCAAGCTCGGCAGGTGGCTCGAGGACCGGAAGAAGGCCATTACGAACGACCGTATCGACTGGTCATTGGCCGAGACGCTTGCCTTTGGCGCGCTGCTTCTGGACAGTGTCTCCATCCGCCTGGCCGGGCAGGATACCCGGAGGGGAACGTTCAGCCAGCGGCACGCCGTACTGATCGATCAGGAGACCAGCGCCGAGTACTTCCCCCTATCCGAGCTGTCCAATGGGACGGGAGGGCGGCTGTACGTATACGACAGCCTTCTCTCCGAGTTTGCCGCGCTGGGATTCGAGTACGGATACTCGGTCGCCGCATCCAAGGCACTGGTCCTTTGGGAAGCACAGTTCGGGGACTTCGCCAACGGCGGCCAGGTGATCATCGACCAATTCATCGCCGCGGGAGAGGACAAGTGGGGCCAGCCGAGCAACCTGGTGATGCTCCTTCCTCATGGTTATGAGGGGCAGGGGCCGGAGCACTCCAGCGCACGGCTTGAGCGCTTTCTCACCCTGGGCGCGGAGGACAACTTCAGGGTGGTGGTTCCCTCGACCCCCGCCCAGTACTTCCATCTCCTGGTGGGCCAAGGACGGTTGATTGTTCGCAGGCCGCTTGTCGTGCTGACCCCCAAGTCGCTGCTCCGGCTCGCCGATGCCGCCAGCCCGGTGGTCGATTTCATCTCGGGTGCATTCCGGCCCGTGCTGTCCGACCCGGCGCAGCCCCGTCCGGAGGATGTCCGGCGCCTGATCATGTGTAGCGGGAAGGTCTTCTACGAGCTTCAGGCGGCACGGAGGAACCTGGGAGCCCAGGGGGTGGCTCTCGTGAGGGTTGAGCAGCTCTACCCGTTTCCGGCGGATGAGATTGCTGAAGAGGTGGCCCGCTTCGACCAGGCGGAGATCATGTGGGTTCAGGAAGAGCCAGAGAACATGGGAGCCTGGCGGTACATGCAACATCGGTTTGCGGAGGAGCTGAAGTCTCCGATGCTCCGGTGCAGCAGGGATGCCAGCGCCAGTCCCGCGAGTGGCAGTGCCTCGGTTCACGAGCAGGAGCAGCAGCTCCTCATCACCAGGGCGCTGGCGGGCCTCACCGATTGAGCGGAGGGCTAAGCCCTACCGCTTCAGCTCGAAGTTGACGGGAGCGGGGCCTGCGACGATGTCTCGTCGAGCGCATTTGACGCGCCGGCTCTCTTTGACGGGCCTGGTGGCTCTCATGGGCATCTCCGGACTGCTTCACCTGGTGAAGCCTGAGCCCTACGAAAGAATCGTTCCCAGGATCATCGGCCACCCCGAGGCGCTCGTTTTTTACAGCGGACTTACCGAGATTGCCTCCTCAGTGCTGTTGGCGATACCTCGCACGCGCCGCATCGGGGCCGGACTGATCATGATCATCCTGGTCGCGGTCTTCCCGGCGAACATCCAAATGGCTCTTGACGGCCCCACTCCGGGCGGCGGGTTCTTTACCGGCTCAAGCGTCCGGCTATGGCTGAGGCTTCCCGTTCAGCCGTTACTGATTTGGTGGGCCTATACCTTTTTCCGAGCCTAGCCCTGCTCTACCGGGGGATTCGCCACCTTAGTGGCGGCCTCGGCGGTGCACTGAGGACAGGTCAACCGGCGGCCCCGATCGTCCCACTTTCGATGACCATGGTGACAGAGATCCGTACGGAACTTCGTGAGTAGCTCCAACTCGGCATCCTCCATCCTGGACCGAAATTCAGGATCCTCGTTTGGGCTCACAGCCTTTGATCCTTCCCTTCCTTCTAGCCGACCTCCACCCTTTCTACTACTATCGGCTCAAACAGGCCACCTGCGTGAGAGGAGTTGCTCCCATGGGACGCGTTGCCCGTACCTACTTGAGGAAGGCGCTGCCGAGCATTCTCATCGGCATGGCGGCAGCAGCACTCGTCAGGTACATCGCCGAGTCCCGGCTCGTGGAATCAAGCAGCCAGCATGTGGGAAAGCCGGACTCTAAGAGACCTTTCACGAAGGGAGAGCCGGCCACCAACGGACATCAAAAGACCCATCCGGACCGGCTCGCCTCCTTTTCCGAGGGCACCTTTTAAGCCGCACTATCGCGTAAGCTGGACTCGGCTGATAAAGGAGGTGTGTCTTGCCGGAGAAGGTCATCAAGAGCGAGGAGGAGTGGCGCCGGGAGCTCGGACCTGAGCGGTACCGGGTCCTGAGGGAGAAGGGAACCGAGCGCCCGTTTACCGGCGCATACACGTACAACAAGGACGAGGGAATGTATCGGTGCGGTGCCTGCGGCGCCGAGCTGTTCTCTTCAGAGGTGAAGTTCGACTCCGGCACCGGCTGGCCAAGCTTTACCGAGCCCGTGGCCAGCGAAAACGTTGAGCTGAAACCCGACAACAGCCTTTTCATGACGCGCACCGAGGTCGTGTGCAAGAACTGCGGCTCTCATTTGGGGCACGTATTCGATGATGGCCCGCGTCCCACGGGCAAGCGGTACTGCATAAATTCATGCAGTCTGGATTTCGAGCCGAAGGGCGATTCAAGCAAGGGCTAGCTTCCGCGCAGCGGATCCTTCGCTACCTTGCTACCGGAGCGGAAGGCCGAACACTTCGGCGGCATTTCGGCTGGTTGCATCGGCGATATCCTCGACCGGTTTGCCGATCGCATTCGCAAGAGCCCTTCCGACCTCGGTGATGTAAGCAGGCTCGTTGGGCTTGCCGCGATAGGGCAGCGGAGCAAGGTAAGGAGAGTCGGTCTCGACCAGAAGCCGTTCTAGCGGCACGCTTCTGGCGGCCTCACGAAGCGGCTCGGCACTCTTGTAGGAGACGTTTCCGGCGAACGATATGTATCCGCCCAGCTCCAGCGCATCATGGACGTCGTCGCGGTCTCCGGAGAAGCAGTGGAATACGAGCCCCTCCGGGGGGCCGATTCCCGAAAGCAGCTCCAAGACATCCCTATAGGCGTCCCTGACATGGATCACCAGCGGCTTGCCGACCCGCTTTGCCATGAGCACCTGAGTGGTAAAGGCGCTTCTTTGTCCCTCTTGGCTTGACACGTTCCGGTAGTAGTCAAGCCCGACCTCACCCACGGCCACGACCCTTGGCTCACCGGCGAGACGCTCGATTTCACTCGCCGCGCTCTCATCGAACCCATCAGCCTCATGGGGGTGCACGCCGACAGTAGCCCATACCCTGGAATCGGAGGACGCCAGCTCGATCGCCCGGCGACTGGTCTCGACGTCCGTCCCGATCGTCACCAGCCGCTCTACCTCCGCCTCAGCCGCGCGTTGAAGTACACCGGCAAGGTCGCCCTCTATCGAATCAAGGTGGCAGTGAGAATCTACCCACACCAACTTGTCGTCCCCCTTCGCCGGGCCATCACGGCTCAGCCTCGACTCTCGGAAAGATCGAAGCACCCTTTGTGATTTTCGTCCCCACGAGAGACTCGCCGGGGATCAGCGACTCAGCGAGTGCGCGCGTGTCCACCTGATCCAGTCCCAACTGGTCGCGTATGCGGCGAGAGGCCGCCGGCATGGCGGGGGAGATGAGAATCGATATCTGGCGGATAGCTTCGCAGGCCGAGTGGAGCACCGTGGCCAGCCGTCCACGCTGGTCGGGATCCTTTGCCAGCTTCCAGGGCGTGCAGGCATCGATGTAGTGGTTGGTAGCTTTCACCAGCTCGAACACTGCGGCGAGCGCCTCGCCGGGGTCCAGGTCCCGCACCCGCTGGTCCATGTCCCGGGCGGCTTTGGCCGCGGCCGACTGGAGGTTTGTCTCTTCGTCTTCTAGAGCTTCGGGAGCAGGCACTACCGCGTCGAAGTAGTTGGCGGTCATCGCGAGCGTACGGCTCACCAAGTTTCCCAGGTCATTGGCCAGGTCGGCGTTGTAACGAGCGACCATGGCCTCCCAGGAGAATGAGCCGTCTTGCCCAAAGCTCCCCTCGCGTAGGAAGTGATATCTGTAGCCGTCGGGACCGATGGTGTCGATGAGCTGGTGAGGCGAGATTCCGGTCAGGTTTGTCTTGGACATCTTTTTGCCCCCGACGGTGAGATACCCATGAGCGAACACCGTCTTCGGGATCTCCAATCCGGCCGCCATGAGCAAGGCGGGCCATATCACCGCGTGCTGCCGCAGGATGTCCTTGCCGATGAGGTGGATATCCGCCGGCCAGATGCGCTCGAACCTGCCGGGATCCGAGCCCTGCCCGGCTGCGGTGATGTAGTTCTGGAGGGCGTCGATCCACACGTACATCACATGCTTGGGGTCCCAGGGTATGGGCACCCCCCAGGTGAAGGAGGTGCGAGATATGGAAAGGTCCTGCAGGCCACCCTTCACAAAGCTCATCACCTCGTTGCGCCTGACTTCGGGGCGGACAAAGCTGGGCCGGGATTCGTAGAGGTCCAGGAGCCGCTCGGCGTATGAGGAGAGCCGGAAGAAGTAGTTTTCCTCCTTCACCACCTGGACCGGTCTTTCATGAATGGGACAGAGCCCGTCTATCAGCTCGCTCGGCTGGTAGAAGGCTTCGCACGCCACGCAGTAGTGGCCCTCGTAGGTATCCAGGTAGATGTCACCACGGTCGTACAGCTCCTGGACCAGGGCCTGAACGGGTTTGATGTGCCGCTCCTCGGTGGTGCGGATGAAGTCGTCGTATGAGATCTCCAACCTGTCCCAAACGTCGACCCATCGAGGGATCATCTGGTCGCTCCAGGTCTGTGGGTCCAGGCCCCTCTCCTCGGCCGCCTGAGCGATCTTCTGGCCGTGCTCGTCAGTCCCCGTCAGGAAGAAGACCTTTTCCCCAGCCAAACGGTGATAGCGGGCGATGAAGTCGGCGGCAACCGTGGTGTAAGCGTGCCCGACGTGGGGTACGTCGTTAACGTAGTAGATCGGCGTAGTGATGTAGAAGGTGTCCTTAGCCATGGGGAGCGGTCTTTCGTTGCCTTTGGGGGACCTGGAAGTCCGGATATTATCGCCTGGAATGAAGAACACGGGCATGAGCCGAAAGCTCGATGACTTGGGCCGCATAGTCATCCCCGCCGAGATACGGAAATCTCTCTCACTCAAAGTAGGCGGTGTCCTCGATATTTCCGTCGAGGACGACCGGATAATCCTCACATCCAGGCAGGACTCCTGCGTCTTTTGCTCCTCACGGAACGACCTCACGCAGTTCAAGGACCAGATGGTCTGCTCCAGCTGTGCCAGCGACCTGTCCGGGGTTGGCGGCCGTCAACCGGCCTGGGAGCCGTTCTCTTCCGGCTGAGGCAACAGCTGCTCGTACACGGACCGGCGTGAGGCGTTGAATCGAGATGCCGCTTGGGCGGCCGCTTTAGACTTTGTCATCCCGTCGTCGATCAGGCGGCGGGCAAAGGTTACCGCGGAGGCCAGCTCGTCGGCTTCCTCCCTGGAACCCTCCACCACCAGAACCACCTCGCCCAGGACCTCGTCGGGCACCTCGTCGATTAGCTGGGACACCGATCCCCTGAGGACCTCCTCGTGCACCTTGGTGAGCTCACGGGCGAGGGCCATCGGGCGGTCCCCCAGCATGGTGTGGATGGCCTGGAGGGTCGCCCTCACCCGGGACGGAGATTCGAAGAATATGAGAGTACGGTCGTCGCGGGACACGGCCTCCAGACGCCTGGCTTTCTCTCCGGAACCTCGGGGGAGAAAGCCCTCGAAGGAAAACCGCGCAGTAGGCAGCCCGGACGCCACCAGCGCCGAAAGGATGGCCGAGGGCCCCGGAATTACCTCTAGCGCCACCCCGGCGGCAATGGCTTCTCGTACCAGCCGGTAACCCGGATCGGATATAGCCGGCATACCCCCGTCGCTCACCAAGGCGATGCGGCTCCCTCCCTTGAGCAACTGGATTAGCCGCCCGGTCTGCTGCCGCTCGTTGGCCTGGTGGTAGGAGACCAGCTTCGCCCGGATGCCGTGGTAGGTGAGGAG
>DATACZ010000047.1:0-8196 GCA_036258795.1 Actinomycetota bacterium | reverse complement strand
AATGGGTGACACTGCGCTGGTTGCCATAAGGCTTCCCAACTCCAAGCTTGCTCGGGAGCTCGTGAGGGCATGGGATCAGGGCCTGGCGGTACTTCCTGTGGACCCGGCCCTCCCGGAGGCCGAGGTAGGCCGCATTCTCGACGAGCTTTGCCCGGCGCGTTTGATCGATTCGGAAGGCCGGCACGATCTGGCCGGCGGCATATCCGTCTCGGATGACGTGGCCCTTGTAGTCACCACCTCGGGAACATCCGGACCGCCCAAAGGGGTGGAGCTAAGCCACGGAGCCCTCGAACAGTCGGCTCGAGCCGTGATGGCCGGGCTGGAAGCCGACTCGGGCCAAAGGTGGCTCTGCTGCCTTCCGATGAGCCGCATCGCCGGTCTGGCCATATTGGTCCGGTCCCGGATCTCGGGAACCGTCCCGGTTATCCACGATCGGTTCGACGAGGGCCTCATTGCAGCCGAGAGATCCGCCAGCCTCATATCGCTGGTACCAACCACGCTTGGGCGGCTCCTGGATGCTCGCGTCGACCTTTCCTCCTACTCGGCGGTCCTGGTGGGTGGTGCCGCCATTCCCCCAACGATCCTTGACCGGGCCAGGGATGCGGGGGCACGGGTGGTCACCACCTACGGCATGACCGAGACCTGCGGCGGATGTGTCCACGACGGGTGGCCCCTTCGCGGGGTTGAGATCGCCACCGAGTCTGATCGGATCCTCATCCGGGGCCCGATGCTGATGAACGGATACCGCCTGCAGCCTGAGCTGAGCGCTGAAGCTCTGGTGGAAGGGTGGTTACGAACCTCGGATAGAGGGGTAGTGGATGAGAACGGCAAGCTCAGAGTGCTCGGCCGGCTCGATGACGTCATCATCACCGGCGGGGTGAAGGTGTCGCCGACGGAAGTCGAGAGACTGCTCTGCGCCCACCCCCATGTGGCGGATGCTGCGGTCCTGGGTGTGCCGGACGTCGAGTGGGGACAGGCTGTGGCGGCTCTGGTCGTTCCTGCCGGAGGACAGCGCCCCTCTCTCGAGGAGCTGAGGAGCTTTATCGCCGCACGGGCCGGGTCCCATCAGGCTCCCAAGAGCATGCAGTTGGTGCGCGAGATCCCCAGAGACTCTGGGGGAAAGGTGCAACGTCGGCAGGCTCTGGCCCAGCTTTTTTCCCAATAAGAGTCTGTGGCCTGAATTTTCTCACTGGGTAAGGCAACCCTATGGGGCCTTCGTGAGTCTAGGAGATCATGGCGGTGGCGGAACGGGACGTCGGTGGTCGTTTGGTTTCTGATCGCTCACACCGGGACGAGCGCATCGGCGATCTGTTCGAGATCCACTATCCCGGGCTGTGCCGGCTCGCCTACCTGATTGTTGGAAACACGAGAGAGGCAGAGGAAATCGTAATGGACGCATTCGTTCGCACCTTCTCCTCTTGGCACCGCATCCGCGACCTCGACCGGTCGGACGCCTATCTCCGGCGTGCGGTGGTGAACCTTTCCCGGAGTCGTAAGAGGCGCCGGCGGGGAGAGGAGCGGTCAAACGCAGCCGCATTCCGAGCCCCCACGTGGACCCAGCAAGCCGACGTTGAGGGTGACATGGTCGTGTGGGAAGCGGTCAGGCAGCTCCCCTACCGCCAGCGGGCAGCCGTGGTTCTCAAGTACTACGAGGATCTGACCGAGGCCGACATCGCCCGCCTTCTGCATTGCTCGGTAGGAACAGTCAAGTCACAGCTCGCCAAAGCCAGGGCCCGATTGGCGCAATACCTCGACAAGGAGAGTGAAGATGTCTGAGCCCCTCGAGGAACGTCTCAGAGAGGGCCTGAGAAAAGCTGCAGCTTTTGAGCCCCGCACCGCTCAAGCCCGGGCGCGCTTCGAGAGGCTATCCCGCCGCCGCCGGGCGAGGGCGCGTATCCGCACAGCGAGCCTCGCAGCGGTCGGTGCCACGCTCATGCTGGCATTGGTGGGAGGCGTGGGCTTCACCAAAGACTTACGCGAACGCCTGGGAATCGGTGAGGGCTCCGCGGATTGGAACATCGGAATCATTAGTGGCGACGAAGCAAACGAGGCCCAGGAGCAGCCTGCCCCTGCCGACAAGGCTGAAGCGGACTCTCCCACCGAAGAGGAGATGAGTTCCGTCGATTCCAAATCCGGCGGTGGTCAAACCAGCACTGAAGGCAAAGGCGGCAGCGATTCGACAAAGAACGGGGCTTCAGGAACCGGCGCCACAGCCACCGGCGGGGAAAGCGGAGGCAAGGGAGCTGCAGGCACCGGTGGGCAAGGGTCTACCGGAGAAGGAGATACCGGTGCGTCCGGCACCGGAGGCGATGCCTGCGTAGCCAAGAGCGGTGACTCCGATTCCGGTCAAGGCACTCAGCCAAGCGGCGAAGGTGGAGCCGCCGGGGAGGCCGACCCGGCGGCGGCTCCAGCGCCTAGCCCCAGCCCTTCCCCCGGCCAAACGTGCGAAGCACCAAAGAACTAAGCGGACTGACCACTATCGATCAGGAGGAACAGACAGAAATGAGCTGGATTCACGTAGTCATCCTGGTACCGATCGCCCTACTCCTTGCGGCGTTGGTACACGACTTCCTAGGCAGCCTAAGCGAGGAGCGAGTATGGGCCGATCCGGCCATCGACGATTCATGGAGGTCGGAAGTATGAGCAGTTACGAAGCTTCGGATCGTAACGTTGTGGCGGAAGAGCTTGCGGAATACGGCCTGGTCCTGCTCGCCGATGGCGAACCGCCAAGCCCAGCTCTCAGTGCAGTAAGGCGGGGCATCGCCGCAGACGCAGGAGGGCGCCGTTCGGTGGATCAACCGGACGATGAGGGAGGGTCTTTCGTCTTCGTGGTCCCCTGGTACAGCCGCCGGGACCATCACCGCACCACCGCCGGGGGACGGTCGGCCGCAGCATCGGCGTGGAGCTAACGGGCACTGGGTGCTCGAGCGCTACCCCGGTCCGGCCGGGGTCAGCGGCTGCTAAGTAGGCCGGAAACTCTCTCAAGAGTTCGGGGGTTGACCACCCAGCCGCCCGGATTTGTCACACCCTTCCGCCAAAATCAGCGGTATGGGTATTGGGCTCATCGATCAGGCGATCGAGTTGTTGGAAAAAGCCAACGAAGACCTTCAGCCCGAGCTGTTGCCGGCGCCGGGAGCACACAGACTACTCACTTCCTATGCCCGCGCCAGGAGGCTCGCTGACTTCGGGATCGCCTGTCTTTCCCGCAAGTTGGATGACCCCTCCGCGCTCGCCAGGGTCACCGGTACATCCATCGGACAGGCGAAGGCCGTGGTCGCAACCGGGAAGGTTTTGGAAACATCCGGGGAACTGAGCGCGGCTTTTCAGCAGGGCGACATCTCTTTGGAGCAGGCAGGGGAGATCGCAGCGGCCGAAGAGTCCTGCCCCGGCGCAGCCAGGGAGCTCGTCGAGGTAGCTCAAGAAGAGGCCTTCCACGTGCTCAAAGATCAAGCTCGGAAGACAAAGCTCGAGGCCGAGCAGCATCGGGATCTTTCGGCTCGCCAGCACGCCGCCCGCTATGGCCGAAGCCACACCGACGACCTAGGCATGGTCCACATCCACCTTTCCCTGGAACCCCACGTCGGGACCCCGATCATTGCCCGGGCGGAGGCGGAGGCGGCCCGGTTAGCGAGGAGGTCGCAGGCAGGGTCGGGGAATGGATCGAGGGAGCCCTTCGAGCGGCAGCTGGCAGATGCTTATGCGGTGCTTTTGTCTGGCACCGGGAAGGGGCGGGCCCGGCGTCCCGAGCTAGTGGTGCTCGTAAGCCACGAGGTGGCAAGACGGGGCTGGACCATAGTAAGAAAAGGGGAGGTCTGCAAGATTCCGGGAGTGGGGCCGGTCTCTCCCCAGGTGGCTAGGGAGATCGCTCAGGATGCCTTTCTCTCCGGGGTCTTTTTCGACGGCAAGGATCTGCGCAACTTCGCCAGGTGGACTAAGAACATCCCTGTAGAGGTGCTGGTCGCGCTTGAGTTGGGGGAGCCACCCTCCTTCGATGGGGTGTCATGTGTTGACTGTGGCAATCGTTTTCGCAACGAGTTCGACCACGTCAAACCCCGGTTCATCCAAGGCGCTACCTCAAAACCCAACCTCAAGCCCCGGTGCTGGAGTTGCCACCAGGCCAAGACCAAGCGCGACCGCAATGCCGTAAGGGCAACCCCGCCCGAACCTTGACGGCGAGGTCCAGCTACCGGAAGAAACGAAGGCGAAAGGAAACGGGATGAAGGTTCTTGCGGCCACCAGCCAAAGCCAGGGGTGGCGCGACAACGATTTTGCTGTGCGGTCGAAGGCGAGCTGGTCTTCTTTGCTCCGATCGAGTGCCACTGGGGATTCGTCGATGACCACTGCGGTTGCCGCCGTTCGATGGCAGGGATGGCGAGCCAGCTGGCGACGACGACCGTCAAGGTGGTGGAGCAGGAAGATCTAGATCCCGACAGCTACTTTCAACTGGTCGCCGACGCCCTCGAAAGTCAGGGTTACGTCACCAAAGAGCTACTGGCCGAGCCAGACGTGAACCAGTGGGTACGCCACCTGACGGATGAGCTCACCTATCTGGCAGCAATCTGCCCCGTCGGCACGGTTCTGGAGCGACGGGGAGACGTCATGGCGAAGCGATAAAGCGGTCCCTTGATGCGGAACATGGACAATCGACCTAACGCCGTCTTCTCCGATATTTAGCTTCTAGCCAGATCGGCTCGTAGCCTTCGTCGGCCGGGTTGAGGGTTACGCCTGGCGGAACGATCTCGTCGATCGCATCCAGCGTTTCCGTAGAGAGCCTGATCTCTGGCGCACTCAGCTGCCCTTTGAGTTGATCCATATTTCTCGGCCCGATGATTGCTGACGTAACCGCCGGATGCTCGAGGGTCCAGGCCACGGACATCTCCACTAACGAGATACCTTCCTTATCGGCAAGCGGTATGAGCTCCTCGACTATGTCGTACTTGCGCTGGTTGGCTGGGATTGAATGGTCGAACCTCTTCGGCACCCTTGCGGCACGCCCCGTCTTGGGGGCCGGCAGCCCCCTTCTGAACTTTCCGGAGAGCCATCCTCCGGCCAGCGGGCTCCACACTATTACCCCCATGCGGTACTTCCGAGCCAGAGGCAGCACCGAGTGCTCGATGTGGCGCACCAAGATCGAGTAGGGGGGCTGCTCGCATACGAACCGCTTCAGGCGCCGGCGCTCGGCCGCCCACTGAGCCTCGATCATGTCACCGGCGGGGAAGGTACTGGATCCGAGATAGCGGACTTTGCCCTGGGTCACAAGGTCGCTCAAAGCGGAGAGCGTCTCGCCCACATCCATGAGGGGGTCGGGACGGTGAACCTGGTACAGGTCGATGTGGTCGGTCTGCAGCCGCCTCAGGGAGTCCTCGACGGCTCTGAAGATGTGATACCTGGAGTTGCCTCGATCGTTCGGCCCTCGCCCCATGGTCCCGTGAAACTTGGTCGCCAGAACCACCTCGTCCCGGCGGCCCTTGAGGGCCTTTCCCACAATCTCCTCGGACTCACCAGCTGAGTAGACGTTCGCGGTATCGAGGAAGTTGATCCCGGCGTCCAGGGCGGCGTGAATAACCCGGATGGACTCGTCGTGATCGGGGTTTCCCCAAGACCCGAACATCATCGTCCCCAAACACAGGGGACTTACCAGCACACCCGTGTTGCCGAGCAGGACATATTCCATGGCTTCACCTTAGTGCAACGGTTGGCCGGGGACCCATCGCCTTTAAACTTGCGTCCATGAAAACTGAGAGGCTCAAATTCAACACCGGGCGGTCCCGCCAGATCGTGGATCTCACCGGGGATGTCCAAAAGTTCGTACAGGGCGAAGGCGACGGCTTGTTAAGCGTCTCGGTACCCCACGCCACCGCCGGTCTGGCGCTGATGGAGCTGGGCTCTGGAAGCGAAGCGGATCTGTGGGACCGGCTGGACGCCATCATGCCGAGAGAAGATCGCTACGTTCATTCGCATGGCTCCAAAGGCCACGGAGCGGATCATCTACTCCCCGTCTTCATCGCCCCCACCCTGACTCTGCCGGTAATAGATGGGAAGGTCTCCCTTGGCACCTGGCAAAGCCTGGTTATGGTGGATCCCAACGTCGACAACCCGAACCGGCAGGTCGTACTGGCATTTCTGTCCTCTTCGGATTAGTGGTCCAAGAGGGTCCAGGAGCGGATGAGACTTCTGAGCTGAGGGCTTTGGCGATACGGCTTGCCCAGGAGGCCGGGGAAATTCTGCTGGGCATGGAGGCCGGGCGGACGGGGTGGAAGTCGAGCGTCACCGACCTCGTAACCGACGCCGACCGGGCGGCGGAGCGTCACATCTTCGAGGAGCTTCTGAGCTTGAGACCCGACGACTCGGTCAAGGCTGAGGAGGGCTCGGTTAACGTGGGGTCGAGCGGAATCGAGTGGGTTGTCGACCCCCTCGACGGCACCGTTAACTTTGTCTACAACTTCCCCCACTGGTGCGTGTCCATAGGCGTGGAAGGAAGGGTGAGGCTGGGGGTGGTTCACGACCCCAGCCGGCGGGAGACGTTTACCGACGTGGACGGGCTCACACCCAGCAGAAAGACCGACCTGGCGGATTCATTGATCGCAACCGGCTTCTCGTATCGGTCCGACGTAAGGGCCCGGCAGGCCGAGGTCACAGCTAATCTGCTGCCCTTGGTCCGGGACATCCGAAGAGTCGGCAGCGCCGCCCTGGACCTGGCCTGGGTAGCGTGCGGCCGGCTGGATGGGTACTTCGAGGAGGATATGCGCCCTTGGGACGTAAGCGCCGGTATGGCCATCGTCGAAGGTGCCGGTGGGTTCGTGCGGCGGCACGACAGCCTGACGGTGGCGGCAGGAACCGAGGAGCTGCTGGAGAAGCTGGAGAACCTGGTAGTGCCTTAGCTCAATCGTCGGAGCTTATCTCTACCCTCTCAAGGACTACGTCCGTCGCCGGCTTGTCGTTGAAGTTGGTGCCGACCCGCGAGATCTTGAACACCACGTCCTGTCCCTCTACCACCTCACCGAAGATGGTGTGCTTGCCGCTTAACCACTTGGTCTCGGCCACCGTAATGAAGAACTGGCTTCCATTCGTGTTTGGTCCTGCGTTCGCCATAGCCAGGTAGCCTTCCTTGTCAAAGGAAGGGCCCCCCTCGATCTCGTCCTCGAACTGGTAGCCGGGGCCGCCTCTCCCCGTTCCAAGAGGGTCGCCCCCCTGGATCATGAAGTTCGGGATCACCCGGTGGAAAACCGTGCCGCTGTAGAGGGGATCGTTGCGCTTCTCGCCGGTCCGGGGGTGAGTCCACTCCTTCTGTCCGGTAGCGAGACCGATGAAGTTCTCCACCGTCTTGGGCGCCGTCTCGGGAAAAAGCCTCACCTTGATGTCGCCCATAGAGGTGACGAGAGTTGCGTAGGTTGCCATTGACTCCCCCCATTAACGGAAAGCAACCAGTCTAGTAAGAAATCGCACCGCCCGATCTCCGTCCTCAAGGCCCGCCGGATTTGGAGAGTCACCATGCCAAGCCCGCAAACGCTCTCAGTGTCAACTTTTTCACTTACCGTCAAAAAACCTCTAAAGAAATTCGAAAACGTGCCGATATTAAGGGGCGTCAAGAAGAGAGTCGGAGGTTCGCCCGCAGTCAAGGAGGTGAGACCGCACGGGCCCCCACCTGGAACTGACGCAAATTCCAAGGAAAGGAGTTGAGCCAATATGTCGAACGTCTACTACACGGTTCTGTTGAAGCTTCAGGACCTGATTCGTGGTGACCGTGGCGCTGCCGCAGTTGAGTACGGCCTTTTGGTCGGCCTCATCGCTGTAGCCATCATCGGCGCGCTGCTTGCCCTCGGCGGCCAGCTCGAGACCATGTTCTGCGACGTCGTCGAAGCGCTTCCCGTGGTGGCTCCCGGCCCCGGCTGCGAGGCACCAGCGGGCTAGGAACAAACCCCTAGAACCAAGCAATAGGGGGACCCGGTGTCCGACACGCACTAGGACAACCGGGTCCCCCAGGTAGTTACACCCAAGATCCCCCACTTTTGATTCACCGGAGATAGGAATGAGACTCAAAGCCCGACTCAGCAGTGAACGAGGCGCGGTCCTTTTGACGGTTGCCCTCGTCATGACGGTTCTGACGCTCCTGGTTGCCGGGGGGATCAGCACCTTTACCTTGTTTGGAGCGCAGCGGGAGCTCCAGAAGGCCGCCGACCAGGCCGCGTTGGCTGC
>DATACZ010000046.1:0-10990 GCA_036258795.1 Actinomycetota bacterium | reverse complement strand
CGAGGGCGTCGACCAGGCCCGGCAAGGTGTGCTCGGAAGCCTCAACGTCCACCTTGATGCCGTGATTGTGGCAGGCCCTGCTGGTGGCCGGCCCAATGCTGCAGACGGTCGCATCCAGGTGGCGCAGCTTCGACCCGGCCGCCTCGACAAAGCAGCGGACGATCCATGCGCTGGTGAACGTGACTGCGTCCACGTCGCGGAGAGCTTGCTCCAGGCCGGGGGCCCCGGTTGCCTCGGTTCTGTAGGCATTTAGGCGCTCGACCTCGAATCCCCTCCCTCGGAGGATCTCCTCCAGCTCTGTAGGCGCCACCTCGGCCCGTATGAGGAGAACTCTTGATGGCGGTCCAGGCAACTCCTCGGCCAGGGCCACCGAGGTGTAGGCGCCGGGCATCCAATCAACCACCACCCCCGCGGCCAGGAGTGCTCGGGCGGTAGCGGGTCCAATGGCAGCTACCCGCGTCGGAATGGTGAATCCAGGGCGTCCATCGGCCGGATCCTGACCACCGGCATACAGCCGGCTGACAATGCTCTCCACGCCGTTGACGCTTGTGAATACCGTCCACTGGAAGTCGTGTAGACGTTTGAGGGCATCGTCGATCATCGAACGATTCTTGGCAGGAAGTATGCGGATTACCGGGACTATTACGGGCTGAGCGCCGCGGGCTGACAGCATCTCGGCGAGCTCGTTCGCCTGGTGCTCCGCTCTTAGAACCAGCACCCGTTTTGCCTGCAGGCCTGGCATCACCGCGCCTCGAGCAACTCCTGGCTTCCGCCGTCGATGAGAGCCTGGACTACCTTCGCTGCAACCTCCATTGGATCGCTTGCGGAGCCCTGGGCCCGATGGCGAACTTCTTTCTTGCCGTCCGTGGAGGTGACGGAGGCTTCCAGTGTCAGTGTTTCTCCCTCGACGAATCCATACGCCGAGATGGGCACCAGGCAACCCCCACCAAGCTCCCTGAGCACCGCACGCTCAGCTACCACTGCAAGCAGCGTGGCTCGGTCTTGAATGGTGGAAACAAGCTCACCGATGGCCGGATCCAACTCCCTGATCTCAACGGCAAGGGCGCCCTGCCCGGGAGCCGGCAGGGCCTGTCCAAAGTCGAGAACCTCGTCGGCCGAGATGCCCAAACGCTCGAGGCCAGCCGCGGCGAGCATGGCTGCGGCGTACTCACCCGTTCTGACCTTCCTGATCCGGGTGGGGATGTTGCCGCGAAGCGGCACCACGTCCAGATCAGGGCGCAGCCGGCGAAGCTGTGCTATCCGGCGAGGGCTGGAGGTGCCGACTCTGGCACCCTCATGGAGTGATTCGAGGGTTCCTCCAACCAACGCCTCGCGTGCGTCCGCCCGACGAGGAATGGCCGCAATGGTGAGACCCGGCATGCCGGCGGTAGGGAGATCCTTGAGCGAGTGAACTCCGATATCCACCTTCTCCTGAAGTAGAGCCCTTTGTATTTGCCGTACGAAGATTCCATCTCCCAATGCGGGGTCATTTGGTCCAGGCTTCGGCCTGGAGTCGATGGTCCTGGTGATGAAGCCGCCTCTGTTGGTATTGGCGCGTAGCTGTTCGATCACCCACCGCGCTTGAGCAAGGGCAAGCTGGCTCCCTCTCGTACCGACCACCAGAGTGCCTGGACGAGGTGAGGATCCGTATTCAGCCCTCGAGATGAAACATTCTCCGGATATTGGCTCTTTCGACCTCGCTCGAGCGACGCAGCTCGATGGTGGGGCCGTGAAGCAGCTTGTTAGCAATCCTTGAGCCCAGGGCGTAAATCCGTTCGGCCTGCTCGGGTGGTAGCTCCATACCTGCCAGAGCCCGGCCTACCTCCCTGGCGACAACTTCTTCGGCAAAGGTGCGGAGCTGCCTGATCGCCGGACCGGACTCGCGGGTATCCGCCCAGTGCTGAAGATCAGCCACCTCCTTCCTGACCATCGCCTCGGCCTCGATAACTGCGTCGGTGATCTCCGGGCCCCGGGGCCCCGGTATCTCCTCCAGGCTCCTCACCTCGACCCCGGCAAGATCGCTCAGCACGACAGCTCTGGGGACGGAAAGGTCGAGAATGAGGTAAGGGGAGTCGTCTCGGCCGACCGGGAAGTCCTCGGCTCCTATTACCAGGCCGCCGGAGATAGCCACCACTGCCGAGTTCGACTCATGAAGGGCGGACCTCAGCTCTTCCATGGGTCGGGTTTCCCCGCCAACCTCCTTGGCAAGGTGTTGGGCCGACGATTGGGTGCGGCTGACGATGGTGAGCTCTGCGTCCGCTTTGAAGCATGCTCGTGCTACATCGGAGGCTACCTCTCCGGCCCCAACTATTAGGATCCGGCGTCCTGCCAGCCCCTCCAGACGGTCGGCCATGTAGTCGGCTGCCACCGACGCTATCGACGTGCCCAGTCGCCCGAGTGCGGTCTGGCTCCGCACTCGCCTCCCCAGACGAATTGCCCGGCCAAAGATGTTGGCGAGCACCGGTCCAGCCGATCCGGATTCCTCGGCCACTACGAGGGCCCTTCTCACTTGGCCAAGCACCTGCGGCTCGCCGATCACCATGGAGTCCAGGCCGCAAGCTACTCGGAACAAATGCTCCACTGCCTCTACACCATGCATGAACTTGACGTCGTGCTGGTCCGTAGGGGTTAGGCCTGGTACGAGTGCCGCGACGGCGTGAATGACGTCCGAGTCGAGACCGTCGCCGGTGGCGTAGAACTCTGTCCGGTGGCAGGTGGAGAGTACGGTCAGCTCGGCGACACCCGGCCTGGGTAAGGCCAGTAGCTGCCGTTGGGCGGCTTCGTCCAGGGCGAGACGGTTCCTGAGCTCTCCCGGAGAATCTCGCCCTGCGCTAAGCGCTACGATCATTGGCCTCAGCGTAACTCATCGCGATCTCGGCCAGCGCCTGGATGAACCGAGGGTCGTCGTTTGGGGATGGTATGCGCCTAAGTTCGAGGCCTAGCTCTTCAGCCAGCTCCCGGCACTCCACATCGACATCGAAAAGCACTTCGAGGTGATCACAAACGAAACCCACCGGAGCCACGACGGCTCTGGTGCCTCCTGAAGAGTGGAACGTTGCAAGGGCTTCGAGGATGTCGGGGCCGAGCCATGGTTCCCCAGTGTGGCTGGCACTCTGCCAGGCGGTCTCGTAACGGGAAAGGCCGGCTGCTCGAGCATATAGCCGCGCGGAGTCGGACAGTTGGTCGGCGTACGGGTCACCGGCGGCAACGACGCGGGCCGGGATGCTGTGCGCGGTGAAAAAGACACGAGTCCATGCATCGTTCGGGTTCCAGTCCCCGAGGGTCGACTTCAGATTCTCTGCGACCAGGCGCACAAAGTACGGATCGTCGTACCACGACTGCACCATTCTGAGATCCAATCGCCGGTTCAACTCCCGTGCCGCCTTCTGAATGCGTTCCTTGTACTCTCCAACGCTTTTTTGGGAGTAATGGGGGGCCAGCACCAGCCCGATCACCTCACGGATGCCCTGGTTCGCTATCTCCCGCACCGACTCTGCTATGAAGGGGTGCCAGTGCTTCATCCCGGTGAAGACCTTGAACCGGCCAGGTGCCTTGGCGTCCAGGAGTTCCGCCACCATCTTCGCTTGGGAAGAGGTGATCTCGTTGAGCGGCGACCAGCCAATTCGTTCGTATCTAGCCACGAGCTCTCTTAGGGCTTCCGATGACGGAGGCCTGCCTCCCCGGATGTCGGTGAAGTAGGGTTCGACCTCCTCCTCGGTGCGGGGGCTTCCGTAAGCCATGAGCAGCACCGCGGTGCGAGTCATGGTGAAAAGGAGTGAACAGTCTCGACCAAAGCCTTGAGATTGCCGAGGGGAGTGTCGGGGAGTACGCCGTGTCCCAGGTTGAAGATGTGCCCCGGCCGGCCGGATGCCAGCTTCAGGACGTTCTCGGCTTGACGGATCATCTCGTGCCGCGGGCCCAGCAGGGTCCTGGGGTCGAGGTTTCCCTGGATCGCCCGGCTGCCGATTCGCTCCCAAGCTAAGTCGAGGGGAACCGTCCAGTCGATGCCGATGACCTCCGGGTCCGGAAGCGCCATGAGCTCCAAGAGCGGCTTGATGCCGGTCCCGAAGTGGATGCGGTCCACCCCCAGGTCGGCAGTTTCCCGAAATACCCTCGAGGTATGAGGCAGGGCGTACCGCTGATACTCCATCGGACTTAGTTGTCCCACCCAGCTGTCGAACAGCTGAAATGCCTGAATGCCAGCCTGTACCTGGGTCCTGAGATACTCGGCGATAGTTCCGGCAAGCCGATCCAGCAACGCATGCCAGGTCTCAGCGTCATGATGCATCAGCCGTTTGGTGTGGTGGAACTCCTTGTTGGCCCGGCCTTCGATAAGGTAACTGGCCAGCGTAAAGGGGGCCCCCGCAAAGCCGATTACCGGAGCAACTCCGTCAAGCTCCTTCCTAACGATGCCGATGGCCTCAAAAAGCTCGGGCACGGCCTCGGAGACCGGAATGGGGTCCAGGCTTTCCAACTCGGACATGCTTCTGATCGGCCGCTTGATCAGCGGGCCCTGTCCCTCGATGATGTCGTACTCCACTCCCAAGGCGGCCATGGGCGTCATGATGTCGGCAAAGATGATCGCGGCATCGACGTCTAGAGCATCCATGGGCATCAAGGTAACCTCGGCGGTGAGGGCAGCGTCGGTGGCGATTTCCTTGAACGAGAACCTTTCCCGCAGGCGGCGGTAGGCAGGCAGGCTTCGACCAGCTTGCCGCATCATCCAGATCGGGGTTACGTCAACCGGCTCCCGGCGGCAGGCACGCAAGAACCGCTCTTTCTTTGAGGAGGGGTCCACAGTTTTGCCAACATACTCCATGCGGTGGCGTAGCCTCTCATGGCCAGCGGCTCGTGGACCACTACGCTTCAACGAGAGCTGCCGTCCCGGGCCCGGCTGAAGTTGTCAGAATGTCGCTGAACCAACGACGATCGTACAGCGACAAGCAAGGCGAAGGAGTTTGGCTGTTGGGAATTGAGCTCAGCGACGTAGAGCACGTGGCCAAGCTGGCGCGGCTAGCCCTTTCGGAGGAAGAGTTGGAGCTGTTTCGGTCTCAGCTGTCCAGGATCCTCGACCATGCCGCCAAGGTGACGGCTCTTGACACGGAGGGAGTCGAGCCGACCTCTCACCCCATTCCCCTCGTAAACGTCTCTCGCCCCGATGAGATACAGCCGCCATTGACCCAGCAGGAGGCCCTCAGCAACGCGCCACTGGCGGAGGATGGATTCTTTCGCGTCCCCCGGATATTGGAAGAGGACTGAGATTGGCGGAGCTCTGGGAGGAGACCGGAAGCCGGTTGGCTTCGTTGATCGCGGCCGGTGAGGTCAGCGCAAGGCAAGTAACCGAGTCGGTGCTTGACCGCATCGAGTTTTGCGAGCCCAAAGTTCGCGCCTACCTCACGGTCACGCCGGATGCGGCCAGGGACGCCGCAGACCGGGTGGATGCCGCAATAGCCTCCGGCGAGGCGCTTGGTGCCGTTGCCGGGGTTCCGCTGGCATTGAAGGACATCATCTGCACCAAAGGGATTACTTCAACGGCAGGCTCCAAGATTCTCCAGGGTTATGTGCCCCCGTACTCGGCTACCGTCGCGGAACGCCTGGAGGCGGCTGGGGCACCGCTGGTCGGAAAGACCAACCTGGACGAGTTCGCCATGGGATCCTCCACGGAAAACTCGGCTTATTACCCCACCCACAACCCCTGGGATCTGGAGCGAGTTCCCGGAGGATCATCCGGGGGCAGCGCCGCGGCCGTAGCGGCGGGAGAGGCCGTCTGGAGCCTGGGTACGGATACGGGGGGCAGCATAAGGCAACCCGCGTCCCTGTGTGGCGTGGTGGGCGTCAAGCCGACCTACGGCCGGGTGTCGAGGTTCGGGCTTATCGCGTTTGCCTCCTCCCTGGATCAGGCGGGGCCCATTACCCGGGACGTCAAAGACGCGGCGGTGATCCTAAAGGCCATCAGTGGTCACGATCCCAGAGACTCCACCTCACTTTCGAACTCCGTTCCGGATTACGTTGGCACGCTGAGCGAAGGGATCGAAGGTTGCCGGATCGGGATTGTGAAGGAGATCTCCGATGTGGGCCTGGAGCCGGGTGTAAAGCAGAAGTTTCAGGAAGCCGTCTTGCTCCTCGAGAAGCTTGGGGCGGAGATCGGTGAGGTATCGCTGCCGAGCTTCAACTACGGGATCGACGTCTATTACCTCATCGCGCCGGCCGAGGCATCCGCGAACCTCGCCCGGTACGACGGGGTGAGATACGGCCTTCGGGTCGATGCCCCCGATGTCACCTCCATGAATTCCCTTACCAGGGCCAAGGGCTTTGGCAGTGAGGTGAAGAGAAGAATCATGCTCGGAACCTACTCCCTGTCGGCCGGCTACTACGACGCCTTCTACCTGAAAGCCCAAAAGGCCCGCACTCTGATCGTCCGGGACTTTGCCCGGGCATATGAAGACTTCGACCTCCTGATCTCGCCCACGACCCCCACGACGGCCTTCCGTCTGGGCGAGAAGCTGCAGGATCCATTAACGATGTATCTCTCCGACATCTGCACCGTGCCCTCACCACTGGCGGGGACCCCGGCCATCACGGTCCCATGCGGCCTCTCGCCGGACGATGGCCTTCCGGTTGGCCTGCAGTTCATGGCCAGGGCGCTGGACGAGCAGTTGATGTTGCAGGCCGCTTACGCCTTCGAGCAAGAGTTGGGCTTTTCGGACAAGCCGCCCATATGGAGCGGCCAATGAATCAGGTCGCCGAAGGCTTGCTGACCACGATCGGCCTCGAGGTCCACGTCGAGCTGCGGACGAAGACGAAGTTGTTCTGCGGGTGTCCCGTTGGGTTCGGCGGCGAGCCGAACACCAGGGTATGTCCCGTCTGTCTGGGTCACCCGGGAACTTTGCCGGTGCTAAACGAGCGGGCCGTGGAGTTTACGAACAAGATCGGCATGGCGCTCGGCTGCACGATAGAGGCCCGCTCCGTCTTCCACAGGAAGAACTACTTCTATCCGGACATGCCCAAGAACTACCAGATCTCTCAGTACGACCTTCCCGTCGGCGTGAGTGGGAGGCTCGACATCGAGGCCAACGGAAGGGCATGGCCGGTGGGAATCACTCGGGTCCACCTGGAGGAGGACACTGGGAAGTCGATACATGTGGGGGGCGGCGGGCGCATCCATGAGGCCGAGTACTCCCTGGAAGACTTCAACCGTGCCGGAACCCCGCTCGTCGAGATAGTGACGGAACCCGACATCACCTCCCCCGAGATGGCCCGGGCCTTTGCGGCGGAGCTACGGGCAATACTCGAGTCGCTGGAGGTGTCGGATGTGCGCATGGAAGAAGGCTCCATGCGAATCGACGCCAACATCTCGGTGGCCCCGTCAGGTCAGAGGGGAGCGAAGGCGGAAATCAAGAACATGAATTCACTTAGATCGCTCTTGAGAGCGCTGGAGTTCGAGCAAGGCAGGCAAAAGGCCCTTCTGGAGAAGGGTGCCGCGGTGGAGCAGTCGACCCGCCACTGGGACGAGAAGTCAGGACAGACCAAGCCGCTCAGAACCAAGGAGGAGGCGTTCGATTACCGGTACTTTCCGGAGCCCGATCTGGTGCCGGTGGAGCCGTCAGTGGAGTGGCTTCGCCAGCTACATGAAGAGCTCCCGGAGCTGCCGTCACAGCGGAGGCACCGATTCGTAGAGGAGCTCGGCCTCAGCCCCTACGATGCTGGCGTCCTCGTCTCGTCGAAGTGGCTGGGCGATCTGTACCAGGCAACCCTGGAGGCCGCCAAAGTGGCCGACCCGAAGCAGATCGCCAACTGGGTTGCCAACGACTTGATTGGTGCCCTGCCCGGAGGATTGGGAGCCGAGGAAGGGCCCCGGGTTGATCCAGTCCATATGGCTGAACTGGTTGACTTGGTAGCCGGCGGCACGATCTCCAAGACTCAGGGGCAGCAGGTGCTGGCCACGATGATAAGGAATGGAGGAAGCCCCAAGGAGCTGGTGGAGGCAGAGGGTATGCAACAGGTATCCGACCGCGAGCAACTCGGGGATGCCATCGATCAGGTCATCAAGGCTAATCAAGAGGTGGCTACAAGAATTGCCGGCGGGGATGAGAAACCCTTCGGATTCCTGATGGGTCAGGTGATGAAGGCGACCAGGGGCCAGGGCAACCCCCAGGTGATCAGACAGATGCTGAGAGAAAAGCTTGGGATGCTCGGCTAGACCGTCCATGGTTAAACTGGGTGGGTTTGCTTACCGCCAAACGCTCTTCCCGCGCTTTTTCCTCGCGGGAGTCTTGTTTTGAACTCGAGCTCAAGGAGATTCCGTGACTGACCGGCCAGAGATATTGATGACACCGGGGCCAACGCCGGTCCCGCACTTCGTTTTGCTAGCACAGGCTGAGCCTCTTGTTTACCACCGTGGTCCTGGGTACGCGGCACTCTTGAACGAGGTTGTTGACGGCGCCCGGTGGCTCCTTGGTACCACCGCCGACGTGGTGGTCTACACGTCGTCCGGAAGTGGAGGGATGGAAGGGGCGGTCGCCAACATCGTCTCTGCCGGCGACAAGGTGCTTGTCGTGTCCGTGGGGTACTTCGGGGAACGATTCAAGACCATGTGCACCAGGTTTGGGTGCCAGGTGACTTCAATCGACTATGAGTGGGGACAGGTGGCGAAGGTCAAGGATGTGACCGACGCTCTGGACCAAGACCCTGAGATCAAGGCTGTGTTCATCCAGCACTCTGAGACCTCCACCGGCGTGGTCAACGACATTGAGCCGATCGCCCGGGAGGTCCGCAAGCGGGATCGGCTCATGGTCGTCGATGCCATATCGAGCGCGGGGGCGGTCGACATCCAGATGGACGAGTGGGGAATCGACGTCTGCGTTGGAGGTTCCCAGAAGGCACTTGGTGCAACGCCGGGCGTGGCATTCGTCGCAGTTGGGGAGAGAGCCTGGGAGGCCCACCGCAACTCGACTGCACCACGCTTCTACTGGGACTGGAGCGCCTACAAGGAGGCGATGGAGCGGAAGGATGCCGAAAGCCCCTGGACACCTGCCATCTCGGTGATCGCAGGGCTCGTGGCTTCCATCCGGGTGGCCAAACAGGAGGGCCGTGACGCCATCATCGGCCGGCACGTCCGCCTCTCGAAGGCCGTCAAGGCTGGAGTCCAGGCTCTGGGCCTTGACCTGATGGGGGAAGATCCCGAGCGAGCAGTTGTGGTGACCACCGTCCGAAACCCCGAAGGGCTGACCGATGCTCAGATTGTGGGCCTGCTCCGATCCAAGTACGGGATCATCGTTGCTCCGGGGCAGGGCCCTCTCAAGGGACAGGTCTTCCGAATTGGCCATCTTGGATGGTTCGAGCCCTTGGACATACTGCGTTTCTTCGGAGCCCTTGAGCTCGTTTTGGCGGAGCTCGGATATCAGGTCAAGTTCGGCGCCGCGGTGGCCGCGGCCGAGGAGGCTTTGAGCAGCGGGACGCCGGCAGGCGCATGACGAAGGTGCTGGTGGCGGAGCCTCTGGCGGAGGAGGGTGTCCGAAAGCTTGAGTCCGAGCTGGAGGTCGACGTTCACCTCGATCTTTCCCGGGACAAGCTCCTGGAGATCATTGCTGAGTACGACGCCGTTATCGTTCGGTCCGCGACCAATATCGACAAAGCTGTCTTGGAACGGGGCTCGCGCCTCAAAGTCGTGGGACGGGCCGGGATAGGCCTGGACAATATCGATGTCGATACCGCAACGCGTCAGGGAATCCTGGTCGTCAACGCTCCCCAGAGCAACATCTTGTCGGCGGCGGAGCACACAATGGCGCTGCTACTGGCGCTGGCCCGCAACATCCCGTCGGCCGACGCCTCGCTTCGCTCGGGCAAGTGGGAGCGTAACCGGTTCACCGGTGTTGAGCTTCACGGCAAGACCCTGGGAATTCTGGGAATGGGCAGGATCGGAACCCTGGTCGCGCAACGTGCGGCCGCTTTTGGAATGCGCGTGCTGGCCTATGATCCCTACGTTTCCAAAGCCAGGGCGACTCAGCTCGGTGTCCAGCTGGCGGCCGATCTGGAGGAGGTGTGCCGGGAGTCCGACTTCGTCACCGTCCACCTTCCGAAGACATCTGAGACCAGGGCGATCTTGGGTGAGAAGGCCTTCGCGGAAATGAAGCCGGGGGTTCGTATAGTCAACGCCGCCCGGGGTGGCATAGTCGACGAGGAAGCCCTCCTCGACGCCTACAAGGATGGGATAGTCGCCGGGGCGGCATTTGATGTCTTCGAGAAGGAGCCCCCGGGAGATCACCCTTTTTTCAAGCACACGGGGTTCGTGGTGACCCCGCATCTGGGAGCATCGACCCTTGAGGCGCAGGAGAAGGCGGGCACCACCATCGCCGAGCAGGTCCTGCTGGCGCTAAGGGGTGAGTTCGCTCCCTATGCGGTGAACATACAGGGCGGCGTGGAGTACACGGAGGCGCTCCGGCCCTTCATTCCGCTGTCTGAAAAGCTGGGCAGGATTCTGAGCGCGGTGGCCGGGCCAAGGATTACCGAGGTTCACTTCGAGTTCCTGGGCAGCGTTTCAGAGCACGATACGCGTGTGCTCACGCTGGCCGGGCTCAAGGGGCTGTTCTCATCGATGGTTCACGAGTCTGTCACTTACGTCAACGCCCCGCTGTTTGCCGAAGAGCGGGGGATCGAGGTCAAAGAGACGAAGTCCTCCGTCTCGATGGACTACGTAAACCTCGTCTCGGTGAGGGCAGGCTCCGACCAGGGAACGGTCACGGTGGCCGGCTCTCTGGTGGGCAAGAAAGAGCAAGAGCGGATAGTCCAGGTCTACGAATACGGGATGGACATGGCTCCGGAGCGGTACCTGGCGTTTCTCAGGTACCGAGACCGGCCGGGAGTAATCGGCCAAGTGGGGTCTGTCCTGGGCGAGGCCGGCGTCAACATTGCCAGCATGCAGGTCAGCCGGCAGACGATCGGGGGAGAAGCTCTCATGGGCCTAACTCTCGATGATGAGGTCCCCCCGGAC